>CAZWYB010000201.1:0-4675 GCA_964637745.1 uncultured Pseudomonadota bacterium | reverse complement strand
TAAGGACGGCGTTTTGGATCGTGTGCCTGCCCTTTCTTCGGTCGCCCCGCCGGCCCGCCGCGTCGATACGATGATCCTCCACCGGCTCATCTTTCAAGACATCTTGGGCATGAAAGGGGATGAGGACAAAGACCCTCGTTATTTGAGCTTCGTCAAAGACGCGAACGAGGCGATAGCGGCCTCAGGCCAACCGAACGTGAACTGCGTTTTCCTTCTCAATTCCTCCCCCATGAATATCTTAAGCCAGGTGGTCGAGGCCGGCATGGTGTTGCCTCCCAAGACGACCTTCTTTTATCCCAAGCTTCTCACGGGATTGGTCATGAATCAGATCGACGCCGAGGGGCGCGTTTCGATCTGATAGCGGATCTCATCGAGGGAAATTTCGGGGCAATCCTGACGGACGGCCGCCAAGACGGCGCCTTTCCGGAATTCGAACTCGTTGGCCCAGACGGAAGCGGAGACGGAGACGATCAGTTTTCTCCCCAGGATTTTTGCGGGTTTGGTCTTTTCACCCAGGGTCTCACCGAGCCAATAAGTCCACCGGGCCTGAAGGCGAGCCAGCGGATCCGGATCAGGCGAGGCGGCCTTTTGAAGCGCGTCCGCCAGGAGCCGGCTTAGGGGTAGGGGGGTCTTTAAAGGCTTACGCACGGCGGCATTATTCTTAAGGGAAAGTCGTTGACAAAGACAAGACGAATATTAAATGATTCAAATATCATGAACAAAAAAGAGTTGAAGAAGTTCACTGAGATCCTGACTCATCGTCGTGACGAAATCCTCAAGACGGTCGACATAACGAAAGAGCAGGGGATGGGTTTTTCGTTGGACGACCTGCCGGATGAGGTGGATCTGGCCTCCTCGGAATCCGAACAATCGATGAGCTTGCGCCTCCGCGATCGCGAGCGCGTTCTCTTGAAGAAAATCGAAAAGATGCTGAAGAAGATCGAAGATGGAACCTACGGCATTTGCGAATCCTGCGGGGAGGAGATTGGGCTCAAGCGCTTGGAGGCCCGGCCTGTTACGGATCTTTGCATTCGCTGCAAGGAAGAGCAGGAAAAGATGGAGCGGTCCTTCGCCGAGTAGTTCTTAGTATTCCAATTCCGCCAAAGCCGTCCGTGTGATTTCCGTCGTCACCTCGAGGGGAGGGGTCTGTCCGAGCACCGTAGCCGTGATGCGGTTGGCTCCCATGGCGAGCCCTTTCACGGGCACGGCGAAGTGGTAGGTGCAGCCGCTCCGGTCACAAACCTTGTCGGTGGCTGCGAACATCGTTTTGGACGTGGTCTGGTTCTTGATTTGAATCACGGGGTGGCTCTCGCACAGGTAACCCCGGACCATGATGCTGTCGTGGAACGTTCGGGCTCCTTGGGCGGGATTGGTTAGGATAACCATGAGCCCGTCTTGACAATCACTCCCTCCGTAACTTGAAACCGATGATAAGGTCGCTATTCCTATCAAAATGATAATTAAAATCTTCACTAATAAAATTATATCTAAACAATTAAATAATAGGAAGAGACTAAAATAAGGATTATGACGCGATACGGCAGGGTGAAAACCGCTTCACGGCATCGTTTAATTCCAGGACGGCCGCCAGGGACGCCACTTTGCCGAGAAAGGAACCGATCGTGAAAAGGAGATCCGCATCGGGTTTTTTGTGGAAGCACAGGCAGGTGAAGGACATCCCCGGAGCGTTTAAGTTTTCCATTTCATTCTTTTCCTGGTGAATGCGGAAAAAGGTCCCGACCGTTTCGCCGCCTACCAGATAAACGACCGGCTCCAACGGTTTTCCCTGGTGCGCGTCCGCCGTCGGGATGCCTTCCTGAAGGAGATATTCGCTAATCCTTTGGCCGCCTTTGGCCGACTCCAACTTGTTTCTCAAACGACGGCTGAGGCTCAAGAGCTGGCTTCCGGACGTGATGTGCGTGACGCCCAAGCCGTAGGTGCCGGAATTGTTCTTGATGAAGAGATAGGGTTCCCGTCCGATTCCGTATTGAAGGTATTTCTGGCGGATACGGCTCAAGAGACTGTCCGACGCGTTTTGGAGGCGCTTCAAGCAGATCTCATCGGTGAGGTCGATCCCGGTCTCTACGGTCGTTAGCGGCGCCAACCGCCAAGGATCCAAGGAGAGGATTTCCCCGACCTCTTCGATGAGCTTTTGATAGTTCTCAAAATGATCGCTCTTTCGACGGCGATACCATCCCAAGGCGGGCGAGGGCAGCGATAATTGGCGGACGTCCTGCAAGTAGTCCGGCGTGCCCGACGAGAGGTCGTTGTTCAGCAGGATGAGGTCGGGCACGAAATCGGAGGTTCTCAGAAATCCATCTTTTAAGGAAACCTTTCGAACGAAAACGGGATCGGCCTCCTCCAAGGAAATGACGAAAGGATCCTGAGGGAAGAGCGTCGAGGCGGATCCGACCTGAACCGATAATCCCGCATCCGTGAGCATCTGGCGGAGGGCGGCGATGCTCTTCCAATAGAACAGGTTCCGCGTGTGCTCTTCGGGTACGATGAGGATTTTCTGCACGGAAGGGTGCCACCTTTGGAAAAACCGACGGAAGGCGTGCGTCCCGTTTTCGCGGAACGTCTCGCAGAGATTGTTGAAGCCTGCGGGAAAAAGGTTCGTATCGACGACGCCGATTTTGTATCCGGCGTTTCGGATATCCACGGAGGAATAAAGGGGCGGTTCCCCTCCCGGGATGGCTTTCAACCGGTTTTGGTACCAGTCCTCCAAATCGCCGGATCGCGCGGCCAGTTTTTCCGATATTTCGTTCAGCACCGTCAGGTCTCCAAAAAAATCCTCTTATAAATGGTTCGGACACTCTCGCGGGTCGCGAGCAGACGCGGAAGGATCGGTTCGCGATAATAAAGCCTCTCCAACTCCTTCATGGCGTCGCGTCCCTCCATCAGCTCGTCGGTCGACTGATCGAGAAAAAGACGCAAACGCGTCTCCAAGCCGCGCAGAAAGAAATAGGCATTCTCCAGCTCCTGCGCAAGGGGGGGGAGGAGAAAGGCGGATTCGCGGAGGGCCCTGAGGGCCGAAATCGTATTGGGAATCCGGAGCTTAGGATGATCCAACCCATGGACGATTTGCAGGTATTGCACAATAAATTCGATGTCCACGATCCCGCCGTAACCCGTTTTGAGGTTGAAGAGTCCCTCTCTTTCCCGTGCGATCTCGCGTTCCATGCGGCCTCTCAAGTGATCGATCTCGCGTGCGACGGATTGGGCGTTGGAGGGGGCGAAGGAGATGCCTTGAAAGAGGGCTTGAAGTTCGGAGCAAAAATCTTCGGAGCCGATGACGGGGCGCGCCTTGATCAAGGCCTGCCGCTCCCAAGTCTGCCCGATCGACCGGTGGTACTCGCGGAAGGAGGAAACCGAAGTCACGAGGGCGCCGGCGTTACCGGAGGGGCGAAGGTTCGTATCGATCTTGTAGGCGTAGCCGTTCCTCGTGAGGAGGGTGAGGTCCGAGATGATGCGCGTCGCCAGGCGCGTGTAGAATTCCTGATCTTCCGGATCGTCATAAAAAAAGATGACATCGAGGTCCGAGTGGTAGGTGAGCTCGTTTCCTCCGAACTTTCCCATGGCGACGACGGAAAACGGTCCCTTCGGGGGCGGGGAGGTTCGCAAAAGCGATTCGAGGGTGATGGCTTGGCTGCCGAGCAGGGTCGCTTCGGCGACGGCCGTGAGCTCCTCGAAGAGCTTCATAAGGGAAATCCCCCCCGGGAGATCTTTTTGCCCGATTTGTTTTCTTAACTTTGCCGGGGAGGTTCGGGGGATTTCCGGACAGCCAACCGAGGGGGTGCGGGTAGAGCGTGACGTCGACGTCGCGGTAGTGGACGGTGAAGTCCGGGTGGTGGTCCTCGCGCTCGGCGACCAGCGCCATCTTGACCACGAACGCCATCGCCTGGCGGAAGTCGGCGAAGCGGAAGCGCCGGTGCAGGCGGCTGGCGTCGTCGTTCAGCTCCCAGCCGGGCAGCTCGACGAGCATCGAGCGCACGAACGCGGCGTCCAGCCGCGGGGTGCCGGCTTCACACGGCGCGCACTTGCGTTCGCTCAGCTTCATGTCGGCCCTCCTCCAGTATCATTATGATGGAAACGGAAATGTCGCGCGCGCTGAGCAACGGCATCCTGGTCACGGTGCAGAGCGAGTACCTGCCCGAACGTTCGTCGCCCGCCGCGCGCCGCTTCGCCTTCGCGTACACGGTGCAGATCACGAACGAGGGCGACGTCACGGCGCAGCTGCGCAGCCGGCACTGGATCATCACCGACGCCGAGGGCGACGTGCAGGAGGTGCGCGGCGAGGGCGTCGTCGGTGCGCAGCCGGTGCTCGCGCCGGGCGAGTCGTTCCGCTACACGAGCTGGTGTGTGATCCCGACCTCGACCGGCTCGATGCGCGGCACCTACCAGATGGTCACGACGGAGGGCGGCCGCTTCGACGCGGAGATCGCGCCGTTCCGCCTCGCGCTGCCCCACACACTCAATTAGACGAGGCCGTCGATCTTCTTGCCGCCGTCGACCGTTCGGATCGGGCGGCCCGAGGGCGCGTAGCGGACCTTGTCGGCGTCGATGTCCAGCGCCCACGCGACGGTGCGGTAGAGGTCGGGCACGGTGACGGGGCGATCGCGCACCTCGGCGCCGGCCTTGTCGGAGGCACCGATCGCCTGCCCTCCGCTCACGC
>CAZWYB010000200.1:3298-4689 GCA_964637745.1 uncultured Pseudomonadota bacterium | reverse complement strand
GGAGTCCGGGGGAAGGGGGTCGGGGCCGGGATCGCTTTCATTTCCGAAATCGTTGACATAAATGGGAACGAGAGCCGGCGTTCCCGGAACCACTTCATAGGGGATGCCGTAGTTGGGATTCGAGCCGAAGTCGGGGTGAACGAAATCACCGCCGTTATTCAGAATGAATTGGATGATGGCGTCGGAGTTCGCATCGACGGGTTCGCCCGAAATGTCCAAGTTCCACGGATTGTCGGCGGGAAAGACAGTGCAGTCCGATGTGATGGCAGGAGGATTACCCGCCGTGCCGCCTGTTCCGCCGCCGCTGGAACCACCCGAACCGGAAGAGGAACTGTTGGAGCATCCCCAGAGGCCGTTTCCGGACCAAAGGGTGAATACGAGTAAAATCGAAAGAAGGGCCAGAAAAGAGATGCGTTGCTTCTTGGTCATCTGATTCACTTATCATCTCCAAAAAAATCTGGCCATCGAGAAAGGATCCGTCCTAGGATGAACGCATGGACATCGCTGCCTTAGATCTGGAGGGAGTGCTCGTCCCCGAGATCTGGATCAACTTCTCCAAGAAAACGGGGATCGACGAGTTGAAGCTCACGACCCGCGATATACCGGACTACGACGTCTTGATGAAGCGGCGCCTGAAGATTTTAGACGAACACAAGCTGAAGCTCCCGGACATCCAGGCCGTCATCGATTCGATGAGTCCGCTTGAAGGGGCGAAGGATTTTCTGGATTGGCTTAGGAGCGAATTCCAAGTCGTCATCCTCTCCGACACCTTTGCCGAATTCGCAAAACCCCTGATGCGGCAGCTCGGGTGGCCGACCCTGTTCTGCCATTCTTTGGAAGTCGCGAAGGACGGAACGATCACGAATTATAAGCTCCGTATGAAGGACCAGAAAAAGGCGGCGGTGGAAGCCTTTCGCAAACTGAATTTCAAGGTGGCGGCCGCCGGTGATTCCTACAATGACACGACGATGCTGAAGGCTGCGCATCAAGGATTTCTCTTTTGCCCTCCCGACAACGTGAAGAACGAATTTCCTCAATTCCCCGTCGCGGAAACGTATCCTCAACTTGCCGATCTCTTTCGGCAATTCAAAGAAGGATAAAATTTCAACCAATAAGCTTGACACTGCTGACGCGCTGCATTAAATCGCCGCGCACTATGACAGAACTCAATGTGACTCAAATGATGTTGGCGCGCCATGCGATCGGTTGGTCTTTTATCCCCCCCAGTTTGACGAACAATCTGCCGAGAACCCTGACGGGCGCCAGGGTGTATCTCAACGCGGCGACCAAGCAACAGCCCAACCTCCGCCATCCCCTCGGAGTGAAGGCCGATTAATGACCGTCTTTGGTCCACGCGGGAGCCCATCAGGAGTTGTTTTTGCAATTGCCTC
>CAZWYB010000200.1:0-3288 GCA_964637745.1 uncultured Pseudomonadota bacterium | reverse complement strand
CTTTTGTCGACGACGGAGGCCATTACGATGATTTTTTCGAATGTCAGCGGGGCTCGGTGCCTTGGTATCCCGCAACCTTCCGGCCGACGATCGTCCGGGACATCCGTTCGGTGAACGAGGGCGTGAGACGGTTAAGGAATATCGTCGATAGTTGGGCCGTGGAAGACGCCGAGCTCGCGTCCGACGCCCCTCTGACGCCGTTTCGAAGCGTGCGCGATCTGAACGGCGTTTTTAGCGCGCTCTCCCTTTTTGCGGGAGATCTGTTGGGTCTCTTCAGCATTTGTCCCGTGAAGGGGATCGAGACGTTCTATTCTTCCGATGAGCGTCGCCGCCGCGGGCTTCGCGTCGTTTAAATCCTCCGAAATCGAAAATCAAAAAGCCTGCGGGGCTTGACGCCTCGCAGGCTTTTGAATTTTAGCGTGCCCCAGAAACTTACTTCTTCTCGGCCGGCTTCTCTGTCTTGGCCTCAGCCTTCTTGGCCTTTTCGGCCTTGATGCACTCGGAGCGCTCCTTGCCCTTCATGCCTTTGCAGGCCGGATACATACCACCCTTTTTGCCGTGAGCGAACACGGGGGCCCCTGCCATCGCGATCGACAAAGCGACGAGCAGTGCGGATGTTTTCTTCATCATGGAATTCACCACCTTTCTATTCTGCAGTATCAACGAAGAGCGATGAAGGCTGGATGAAAAGAAAATGAACAAAATGTAATGCGCGGAGCCTCCTCTTTCAGAGGAAGTAATTCAATTTTTCCTGGAATTCAGGGGCGAGCTTCACCAGGAGACGACGGTACAACCCTTCGAGGCCGCCTCCTGTTTCCGGAAGAATAAGGGTGAGCCATTCCTCCAGATCCAGCCCGTTGGCAACGTCCTTTAAGAGACCCTGCTGAAGCATGTGGGTGATCTTTTCCATCGTCGCGGGATTTTGAGGATCCGGGGAGGCGATGACTCCCGACTCCAAGTCTTTGTTGGACTGTTCGTCGGGATTCCACGAGCCGACGTACAGATTGATCAAGTCCGAGAAAGTTTTGACATGCATGGGGGACATGCCGAATTCATTGAGAGGCCCGCGCATGAGGACGCGCATGCCCCTTTTTTTCAAAATGAGTCCTTGAGCGTGACAGAAGGCATCCAAGGGTCCGTAACTTTTTTCGTCGTGGGTTCCGACGATCCAGATGAATTGCTTTTCAGGTTGCGCCTCCATGGCCGAGACGATGTCCCTCATGATTTCCGTCGTGAGCGGGAAGCTCGTCTCCATGATGAAGGCGTCGCTGTTTGGGTTGTTGAGCATCGAGAGGAAGGCTCGTTTGATGTTTTCGTCGTTCTTCGGGTAGTGGAAGACGTACCGCAACGGGAGATTATCGGGATGGTTCTGGTCGTCCTCCGGTGCGAAGGCCTTCTTTTCGTCGGCATGCAGCGCGTGTCTGGCAAGGGCCGTCACCTTTTCTAAATGCTCGACGACGGGCCGCATCACGGGGCCGGACACCACGACCGTGTTGTCATACAGAGAATCCCAGTATTCCTTTCGCCAGTTTCGTCCGCCCAAGACGGCGACGTCCCGGATTCGGCCGTCCGCATCCCGAACCTTCACGGCCGCCACCTTGCGGTGGGTCCGAAAGAAAAAGGCGTTGAAGATGTCTGGGAACTCGGCCAGGGCAAAGTTGAAACGAGAGACGCGGACCCCTTTCATCGCCATCCTGCCGAAGAACCTCCAAGACGAGGGAGACCAGCCTTTCGAACCGATGAAGTCGGAGGTGAGGCGTACGTGCTTTCCGGAAGAGGCTCGTTCGGAAAAAATATCGGCGAAGGCGTTCCCGACGGTGTCCGGCCCGAATTCGTAGATCTCGGCGAAGACCGTTTCTGCGCCCTTGAAAAGCGCGGTGACGGCGTTGAAGGCCTCCTGTCCGTCCGTGTAGAGCGTCGCCGTGTTGCCCATGCAGAGGTATGCGCCCGAAACCAAGTCGAGCTCCGTCTGGAAGCGTACGTGCGGATCGGCGTGGAAACGGCGTTCATAGAGCCCGTGGGCGATGGCGGCGAGACGCTCGTGCTCCGTCAGAAAATGGTCTTGTATTCCGTGCCAGGCGGTCTTTCCGGCCAAGAGCTTTTGGCTTTGACGTCGACCGAACCATTTCCAAAATTGCCACCAGGGCGTGGTCGTGTTGGGGACAATACGCGTCTCCAGACAGTGGCGCTCCATGACCCGGTGGTCGGTTTGGCCGCGGTCAGTGCGGCCGATGCCTCCGACCAGTCCGACGCCGTCGAATCCTCGAAGTTCGGCGATCGTGTTGTCCATGAATTCAGCCAGCCTTTGATGACTGACGGCGCGGGAGTATTCCTTCAACCTCAGGCCGAAGTCGTTCGTCAGGATCGGGCCGGCAGGGAACTTTGCGTCCTCGAAGAGATTGTATCGGGTGTTCGCCAGAGTGCTTTCGTCCCTTAAGGGTGCGACGTAGACGATTTGATAGTGTTCCGACAAGCGCTGCAGCGCTTCTTCGGCCCCGGGTACGGGTTCATAGCGGTTCATCAGGAGGTTTCTCCCGATGAAGGAGGAGATACCGGGCCGGGAACGAAGAATGCCTCCGTCGACAGCGACCATGAGGGTAGGCTTGTCTCCGGTAATAAGAAGGCGCCCGCTCGCCGGACGGACCACGTCGCTCAAGCCCCGTACCGCGATCTCGTAGTGGCCGGGAGCGAGCGTCACGTCCCTGGGAAAGGGGAGGCGTGCGAAGGCGCAAGGATCGGTCGTTGCATTGCCTAAATTTCTCCATTCCCCGCCGACCTTGATCGAAAAATTAAGCTCGACGCCGGGCGCATCTGGGGCGATGCCGGGCGGGAGGTCATCGATCTCCGTCTTGGCGATCAAATGCCGCGGACGCTGGGCGGCCGCCTGGTCCAAGACGGTGACCTGATAACCGGAAACCGGGTGTGAGAGGGCCACGGTGGACGGAACCGACGGAACCAAGGCGGTCGGTGTCCGGCTGGTCGGCCCGAGCGACGAAGCAAGAACGATGAGCGATGTGCCGACCGGAGGTAGCGCCATAAAGGTATACCTGTGGCATGGGATTCGGAGACGATAGGGAAATGTTGCTCGAATTACTGACGTACGCGTAAGTCGTAGGTCAAAGTTCATTGAAATTAGCAACTTCCTACCCGCCGCTCCGAAGAGCACCGCGATATGATTTTGAATCCGACGCTTCGGATGGCGTCGTTTCAGGGGTTGGGGTTCGCCCGCGTCTGTGGGGAGGCCGCTCAGTTCGCCGGGCGTGATCTCTTACGGCCGTCGGATCTTTT
>CAZWYB010000199.1:0-4702 GCA_964637745.1 uncultured Pseudomonadota bacterium | reverse complement strand
CGTAACCCTCGTCCTTGTACATTCACGCAACCTTCCAAAATTCCTGGCGATTCGCAGCCGTGCGATGACTTTTACCGTCTCCCCCTTGTTGATCCGAGCTAATATCACAGTAACCGACGTCCGGCTTCTGGGCGGCATGCTCAGCGCCGTTCGTCAAATGCCACCGAACGCCAATCCGTCTTCCGCGATGAGGCAGGACAAGGCCCGCCTCGACGGACTTTGCAATCGACTGATGAATTCGGGTTTCGTGGATCATGTCATGCTCTTCGAAACAAGCGACACGCCCGCCTTAGTGGACATGGCGCTGACCGCGACGCTCGGGCTTTTCGTCTCATTGCCCGGAGAGGTCGGCGCAGCGGCGGTCGCGGCTCTGGGCCACGGGGTCGGCGCCTTAGGGGCGGCGCGGAAGGATGCCTCCTCAGGCGCCTGCATGAGTCTGGATAGGATCCGCATGCTGATCCAAAATCCGGAAGCCGCGGCTCAGGCGGCCGAGGCCGTCCGCTCAGGCCGCGTTTTCAAGCGCCCGGTCTTCGCGGTCGCGCCGCCGGGCTCCGGTTTCGGCGATTGGTTCGGCAAACAGATGTATTCGGCCGACGCCAAGAACGTCGCCAAGTATCCTGCCAAGGCCCTGGAGGAATGGGGCCGCTATGTCGACGCCCTGTCCCAACACGCCGAGGTCTTCGTCATTCCCTACGCCTCCGACCGCGATAGCTCCATCTGGAGAATCGTCTACACGGCCAACGGTCCTCAATTTTTGGAGATAGAAAACGAAATCTACGCCGTCCTGCCGAATCTGAGCCACTTGGGGCGCCAAGGCGAGCACCGCTGGTTCCAATCCTACGCCCTGGAACTGGGCGTCCACCCCGACCGCATCGTCCAATCGCCGGTCTTTCAGGAAGGCCAGGCCGATTTCTCCCGTCCCATCCCCCGCAAGGGACGGAAGCCTCTGGTGTTCTTGGGCTATGGGATCCGAACGCCAACCGCCCAACCCTACGAGGACATGAGGCATGTCGTGATCGGCCAAAAAGGAAAGGGGCGGGTGGTGGATCTCCTGCAGAATTACGACGTGGAAACGATCCGCATGAATCCGAATTCACACGCCTTCCACCAGGATACCTGGCTCAATCTCATCCGGAACCGAAAAGGCGAGCTCTACTGCATGTATTGCCCGACCTGGATTCATCCCGACGACCGCGAGCGGTTCGCCGCCGTGATCAAGGCCAACAAGATCCCGGCCGTCGTCTTGAGCGATGTTGATGCGATGGCCTACGCGGCCAACGCCAACGAAGTGAACGGAAAGATCTTCCTGGTGAAGGGCGGACCTTTCGAGGTCTCCGCCGAACTGAGGAAGGCTTTGAAAAAGGCCGGCTTCGCGCTTCTTGAACTGGAGTTCGACGAGCTCTTCAGCAAGGCCGGCGGAGGCACGCGTTGCATGGGCTACGGGATCCGGGACATCGACCGCGCGAAGCATTCCGAGTTCTTCGCGCGAATGGAGGTCTTCCGTTACGTGCCCGGCTCCTGGGAACGGCTCAAAGACGCCTATCCGGCCCATTACGACCCAATAGAAGTGAGCCGACGAAAGGCGTTCGTTCGGTAAAAAATTGCACTTCTTCGATTTCAAAATTTCAAAGATTGATTCGGTCTTCGACGATAACGTTTTGGGAAAGCTCCGTCACGCCTTCCATTTGCCTGATCAACTCGAAACATCGGGCGCCGTCGATGTCGATCAAGAATTGAGATTTCGGGGCATCAAAGGACGACGCGCCGACATTGAGGCCTCCATCATCAAGGAGGGAAAAGATTCTTTCTTAATGCTGACGGTCTCCTACGGAGAAAAGTTTACCCAAAATGCCTGCGGAAGCCGGAGGTTCCTCGAATCTCCGATGATTTGGGAAAGCGAACGCATCGGCCCGATCAAGGACGCATCCTCAATCGCCGGCATATACGCGGGCGACATCAACCACGATCGGAAGACCGACCTGCTGGTCCTCTTTAGTTCCGGAGCCGCCTACGTCTTTCAACAAGTGCCGGGACGGACCCCTCCGACGACCTGCGAGAGCAAATACGATTGAAAGAGAAGCTAGAGATCGAAGTTCAAGCGAAATGCGATTTTCCTGTCGTCCACGTCGTAGGACGCCCCGCCGCTTCCAATGCGGCCGATCGTGAGGTCAAGACGAAGAAGATCGAAGGACCGGCCCGCGCTGGCCTCGATGCAGGCAAATCCGGAGCCGGCGCAAAGGGCCCCTCCGTAGAAGAGATGAAGTCCATTGCCTGATTTCGCCGAGGCGGTAAAACCCTTTCCTTCATCGCGAAAGAGATTCGGCCCGTCGAAATGGGCGACACCCGCCCCTCCGAAGGCGCGCGCGGAAATTCCACGGTAGAATCGGAGATCGTAATGCCCCCGAACGCCGACGATGGAGATCGATGATCCCTGATCCTGCAAAAAGTTGCGGTTAAGATGAGCGTACCGGAAGAAAAGATCGGACCCCAGCGAATGGACGATCGTGTCCTTCGGATTGAGGGGACCTTCCAAACCGAAGGCCGCACCGATCTCCGGCCCTTGGGCCGAGGGGATCGCAACGTCTACAAGGGAATGAGAGGCGTAGCCCACATCGCCGGAAACCACCGGCCGGATCCCGTTTGTCTCAGAGGTATCGTAAGACATCCTTTGGAACTTCGATGACCAGCGGAAATCGTTGCTAAGAAACCGCTTAGGACTGCCACGCCCAGCGTTGGCGCATCTTCAGCGACGGCAGACGGACGATGCGGTTCACCGCGTATTTGACCCCCGTCATTAGGCTGACCGTGCCTACCTGCAGGATCTCGTCTCCTTCGTCGAAGGACATCAGCTCCGAATAGAATTGGTTGAGGCGGATGCTGCGATGCCGAAATCGGGCGTCGTTTCGATCTTTTTGGAAGACCGTATCCTTCACGCTGCCTTTGAAGACGAAAAACCGGGGATCGAAGACGGCCTCGTCGCGGATGTAGAGTTCTTTTCGAAATCGGGAGGAGACGGTCTTCGCGATCAGTTCCTGTTCGCGGTCGGGCACCATCCTTCCGAACGGCGAGGGGAAAACGCCTTCGAAATGCAAGGCGACATTGCCCAGGCTGCTCAAGACGCAGGCCAAATTGGTGATCCACACCTTCCCGAAAGGACGCCGGGTCAGGAGATAACGCGTCACGAGCTTTGAGGTCAGCTTGTGGGTGAGTCCGTTGCCGCGCGCACCGGGTTTCACGCAGGTCAATCCCAGATGCAGGACCGTCCCGACACCGGACACGGAGAGAAGGAGGGAGGAACAGAAACCGACCAGTTCTCCTTGCTCGTCGCGGGCGAGGAGAAGGACCTTGTCGGAGAAGCCCTCCGGATCATTGGTCAGGCACTGATAATCCGGGATCTCGAAAAAACAGCTCGAGGCGACACCTTTGAGCTCCTCGCTCAGGCGTTGCAGTCGTTCCTCACTTAAGAACTGGGACGGCCGGTAGAGGAACTCGTACCGGTAGGATGGTCGTTGGCTCATAAGTTTCCCCCTTTCTGAGGTGAAATTCGAAAAGACGGTCGCGGACCCAACCCTCGACCTCCTCCTTCAACCGAGCTCCGTCGGCATGACGGAACTCGGGACCGATGTGGAGGAAAAGGGTCTGGGACCGGCGGCCGAAACAGGCGAAAAAGTGGCGGAGAAGGGTGTCGTTCTCGATCCAGGCGACATCCCTTTTTTCATACTGCAGGGCGATGGGGACGATCGCCAGACCCGCCGCCGCCGCCATGTAGAAAACACCCGGCCGGAAGGGCAGGGCCCCCGGTCCCTGATGCGTCGTGCCTTCGACAAAAACGGTCACGGGATAACCTTCCTCCACGCGCCGCCGGATCGCCTCTTTCGCACGTTTCCGGCTCTCACGATCCTCCCGGCGCACGAAAATGGCCCGGGCGATGCGCGCCGCCTGCCCGATCAACGGCCACTCCCCCACCTCGGTTTTGGCCAGAAAAAAACTGGGCGAGATGGAGAGGAGGGCGGGAATGTCCACATAGGACCGGTGATTGGCGACAAAAAGGACCGGCCCATCAGGAACCGAGCCGCGGCACTCAACCCTCACACCGAAAAGTGTGGTCAAACGGTTTCCCCAACGGCGGCCTCGGCTCAGAATTTTTTCGGATTTTTCCCCGCCTAAGGCCGATCCGATTAGAAGTCCCACCAATTCGCGGACGGTATACGCCGCGAAAAGGGTCAGACGGATCGAAGCGAGAACGAACGCCGGTATGCGATTCATAAAACCTCCCGAACCGCTCGCCAGACAGTTGTAAACTACGCTTTCTCTGTGACGGATCGGTGGCGCGCCGGCAAACTCTTGATTGACGCAGTCTTCCCGATTGTGGGTGCGATTACACTAAGGTATCTTATCAATAAGGAGGTTCTATGGACATCGAAACACCAGAAATGTATTTCGAAACGCTCCCTTCGTTCCTCCCTTGTTACGGGAGGGCCCTGCTGAGTTTCCGCAAGCCCGAGCTCCCAGGGTATTCCAGCGTGTTTGATGGAACGAAGGGGGCTCGCCCCCGTACCGCCGGAAGCGCCGCTGATTAAAACCACGTCGGCGGGCGCCTTAGCGACGCCCGCCGCCACCGTCCCCACACCCACTTCGGCAACGAGCTTCACCGAAATCCGGGCGCGCGGTATCACGCAGCGCCGGCGAACCGTGGGCTGAC
>CAZWYB010000198.1:0-4702 GCA_964637745.1 uncultured Pseudomonadota bacterium | reverse complement strand
GGGAACCGGAGAGTTTTCAAGGAGTGTATCTACTTGCCCCGGCGCGCGAAGGCCGAGGCCGGGAAGACCGTCGAGTTCAAGGCCAAGGTGCGGTTCGATACGCCACAGGAAGTCGAATACTACAAACACGGCGCGATCCTGCCTTACGTGCTTCGGAAGCGTCTTGCGAATTAATTCCCAACCCGAACGAACTCGATCACCTCGCTCGGATTTTTGGCCTCGTATCCTTTAGCCAGGGTCGTCAGGCGAGCGAATTTTTCCTTCAAATTCCATCGATCGGATGAGGTCGGAGCGATCTGGAAGGATTGTAAGATGCCTTGAAGCAGGTCCTTGTCAGTGATTAGTGTCGGTAGTTTTTCGACGAATTCGGCGACCGTATGCATCCGCCCCGCCATCACCAGACGATTGCCGGCATCGCGATCGAGCTTCAAGGAATGCCCTTGATCATCGGCGATCTGCACCTCTCCGGACCCGAAATTCGTAATTGTAATCACTTGGGGAATGGACTACGGGAGAGGACTCATGTCAACTCGGGAAACGCATAAGGGATCGGCGGACGAGCTGAAGCCGTTTCTGAAGTATCACCTCATCCCGCAGATCTTTTTCTTCACCATGGGCTTTCCCAAGGGCTCGTTCATCTCGGTGGACGTGACGGACCAATGCAACCTGCGCTGCGAGCACTGTTATTTTTTCGAACAAGAACAGGAAGGGAACCTGGATGCCGACGGATGGGAAAAGAGGATCATCGATCTGAAAAGGCAGTCGAAATTCCTTCACAGCTGCACGTGGGTCGGGGGCGAGCCTCTGCTCCGCAAGGGCGTCATCGAACGCTGCAAGAAACATTTTTTGCACAATTTGATCGTCACCAACGGCACAACGTCCCTCCCCGACTGGCCGGACGTCTATTTTCATGTTTCGATCGACGGCAACGAAGAGGCTCATGAAAAGATGCGTCGCCAAAAGGGCCTCTATGGTCTGATGAAAAAGAACGTGAGCCGGAAGGACCTGCACGTCACCGGCGCCATGTGCGTGACGTCGATCAACGTCGACACGATCGAAGAGGTCGTCCGCGATTGGGCGACGACGACGCACTTGAAGGGCCTCATGTTCGACTTCTACACGCCCATCGAAGGGTTGAGCGACAACCTGTGGATCGGGTGGGAGCGACGCGATCAGGTCTTGGATCAATTAAAAGAACTGAAAAGGACATATGGCGATTTCATCGCGATGCCGGACCGTGTATTGGAGCTGATGAAGTCGCACAATTCAAAAAGGGTCACGGACAACTGCATTTTCGAAAAGAAGGGCTATTCGCTCACCACTCACGGCGAGGTGAAGGAAAAATGCATGCTGGGCCCGAAGGCCGACTGCGACCGCTGCGGGTGCGTCGTTCCTTATTACCTGCATTATCGGGTGGAAAAGCCGTCCATTGCGAAGGTGACGTGGAATGAATTGCAAAAGCGCTGGAAACACATAAAGAAAGATTTCGATTCTCTGACACCGGCTCGGACAATTCCTTCAGAGCACCAGCACCCCTAAAGTTTATTTTATAAAGAAAACTTGATAAAGTATACTTTGTTAAGTATTCTTTATTCATGCTTTCCCCATCGATCTCGATCGCCCAAATCAAGAAGCTCATTTCCAAGGGGGCAAAACTTCCGCTTGCTACGAAAAACTACCCTTCCCGGGGCCAAACTGCGGTTCAGGACCTCTACCAAACCTCCAAGGGCAAGTTGTTTTTGAAAAAATCTTCCAAACAAAATCACATCGACTGCCAGATCGCTGTCGCAGCAGGTACTTTAGCAGAACGTGAATATTGGGCCTTCCGGCTCGCTCAGCGGATTGGGCTTGAGATCCCTTCCTTATGGCTGACGGGAGATTTTACGACGGTTCAAATCTGGCTGGATCTTCCGGATGCCCATGTATTCGCGACGACTCAAGGGAAAATGGAATTGACGGCGGATGACGTCTTTAACTGCGCTCTTTTTGATTGGGTGACAGGCCAAATCGACCGTCACGATGCCAACTACCTCTATAACTACGTGCAAAAGAAAATTATCCTGATCGATTCCGCTCACTGTTTCTTGAAGTACGCGGGAAGCATACCGGATTATTTGAGATATTTTGAAATCGGCTACCCCAAAGAACTAAAGGGAATTCGTTCAACCGCAATCAGCAAAACACTAAAAAAATTATCCCGCAAAGATCTCCTGAAACTGATTCCTTTAAGACATGCGGATGAACAAAACGCGCTTCTTCAACGCCATGACCAAATTCAGCGAGTTTCAACCTTACAAGATGCCCTTCAACTCTATAGGGAAACAAGAATATGACCGAACCAATATCAAACGAAATTCTACAATTTATTAACGCCTTACAACTCTGCATTAAGAGCCCAATTCTCGCATTTTTAACGTCAAGATTTGGATCCGATGCCCCAGAACTCATCATTGCCTTCGAAGAGCGCCCCAAAAATGACGAGCAATGGGAATATTTTCTGAAACTTTGCCCTGCCTACGAATGGAGAAAAACGGATAATTTCGACCGATTCGTAATTATCAATTACCCGGTCCTGGTGACACCCGTCTTAATAAATTTTTTGATGATCACGAGACTGAATAAAGAAAATATCCTAAAAATCGGAGATGATGATCCTCGCTATCGCGAATTTGTCGCAAAGATCTTCGGCTTTGACTCAACAAGAATAACCTCGATTCCATCGCTTCAAGAGGGCATCGCCATTATTTTTTCACGAGTAGAGGAAATGAATCTAACAATCCGTCAATTGGCCGAAAAGACAGGTCTCTCCATGGTCGCCATCAGCAATTTCAAGGCGGGAAAAGATATTCGTCTTTCGAATTTCCTTAAGATCGCTCAGGCCTTGGGTCTGAAACTGAAACTTGAATGAGGCGCTTGAGCTCCGCAGAACTCAACGCACGCCACCGTCCCTTCGGCAAATCACCCAGCGTGATCGGTCCGATCGCAACCCGCACGAGCCTCAAGGTCTCGTGGCCCAAGGCCTCGAACATCCTCCGCACCTGACGGTTCTTACCTTCCTTCAAGACGATTTCCACCCATGTGTTGTGGGGGTTTTCTTTCACAATCTTCGCATCCACCGGCAGTGTGCGATAGCCGCCGATGTCCACTCCGGTCTTTAATTGCTTCAAACTCTCCGATGTCAACCGTCCCGACACCTTCGCTTGATAGACCTTCGGTACTTCATGACGCGGGTGGGTGAGGCGGGCCAACAATTCGCCATCGTCGGTCAAAAGGATCAGGCCTTCGGAATCAAAATCCAGTCTCCCGACCGGATTGACCCTCTCTTTGATGTCCTTCAAATATTCGAAAACCGTCGGGCGGCCTTCCGGGTCCCAGCGCGTCACCATGACGTTCACCGGTTTGTGGAAGATGTAATAGGCCTTCTTTCGGGAAATCGAAATGGGTTTGCCGTCGACCGTGATCCGATCCTTGGCCGCATCCGCCTTGGTTCCGAGTTCACGCACGAGGTTTCCGTTCACGCGCACGCGGCCGTTGATGATCATCGTCTCCGCATGCCGCCGCGAGGCGATACCGGCCTCGGCCAATATCTTTTGAAGACGCTCCGGTCCCGCCATACTTACCCCTTGAGAAATTCCGGCTTCCGACTATCATGGCGACCTATGAATACCAACTCACTTCCCGTCTCAACAGAAAGTTCCACGTCCCAAGACATCGCCCAATTCATGTCCAAGGTCTACCTCTGGATGACCTTCGGCATCGCGCTCTCGGCGGCGGTCGCCTTTGCGATCGCCAACAACGAAGAGGTCGCCCTCAAAATCGTTTTGAACAAGCCCGTCTTTTACGGTCTGTTCTTTTTACAATTGGGCGCCGTCATCACGCTCTCTGCGGCGATCCGCAAGATCAACGCCCTCACGGCGACCGCCATTTATCTGGCCTACGCGGCCTTAAGCGGCGTCACCCTTTCGACGATCTTTCTCGTCTTCACGCGGGACAGCATCGTCCACGTCTTCGTCCTGACCGCCTTCTCGTTCGCGGGCCTGAGCGGAGTCGGGTACGTGACCAAGAAGGACTTAGGTCCCGTCGGTTCGTTCTGCACGATGGGGCTTTTCGGGATGGTCGGGTTCGGCCTCTTGTCGATTTTCTTCCCTTCCCTCATGACCGACACCGCGAGCAAGGTCTACGGCATCGTCGGCGTGATCGTCTTCGCGGGGCTTACGGCCTACGATACGCAGAAGATCAAGACGTTGAGCGCCATCGACGATGACGGAACCGGCGAGAACCAGAAGGCGGCGGTTCACGGCGCCTTGATCCTCTACCTCGACTTCATCAATCTTTTCTTAAGCCTCCTGAGGCTTACCGGCAAGCGGCGTTAGACCTTCGGCTGCTGCTGGGTCACGCAGTGGATGGCACCGAGGCCCCAGACCATTTCAACGCAGTTGATTCCGACGACACGCCGACCCGGAAACAGCTTTTCCAGCGTTTCCAAGGCGCGTCGATCGTTTGCGTGGTTGTAGATGGGCGCCAGGACGACGCCGTTGGCGATGTAGAAATTCGCATAGGAGGCAGGCAAGCGTTGACCATCGTATTCGATGGGCCCCGGCATAGGAATTGTCACCACATCCAACGCGCGTCCGTCTTGATCCCTCATCGCCTTCAGGCGCTTGAGATTGTCCTGAAGGGGCTTATAATTTTCATCGGCGGG
>CAZWYB010000197.1:0-4704 GCA_964637745.1 uncultured Pseudomonadota bacterium | reverse complement strand
GCGAGGGGGGCACGAGGGTGGGCCCGCTTGAAGATCCCCAGCGCCGGGCTCGCGAGCCGGACAGATGCGGGGGAGCGCAAACGTTCTTACGGAAAAAGCGCGAAGGGGACGTTTCCGCGGGTCGTCGGAACGCATGCCTGGATCGCGGAAGGCGTCGCCTTCAAGTCTTTGGGGCTGACCGTCATCGACGAGCAGCATCGTTTTGGTGTTCTACAAAGGGCGGCCTTGAAGGGTAAGGGCGAAAGCCCCCACATGTTGGTGATGACCGCCACGCCCATTCCTCGGACCCTCGCGATGACGATCTATGGCGATTTGGATTTGTCGGTCATCGATGAACTCCCTCCCGGCCGCCAAAAAATCCGGACGGAGGTGTTGGACGAAAAAAGCCGGCGAACCCTCTACAACCTGATGGGTGAGATCTTTCGGAAGGGAGAGCAGGGCTACATCGTCTATCCCTTGATCGAGGAGAGCGAAAAACTCGCGCTCCGCGACGCAACCCGTATGTATGACGAGTTGCAGAGGATCTTTCCGGACGTTGCCATCGCCCTCCTGCACGGCAAGACGCCTCCCGAGGAGAAGGAAGCCGTCATGCGCTCGTTCAAATCTGGAGACATCCGTCTTTTGGTGAGCACGACGGTCATCGAGGTCGGCGTCGACGTTCCCCAGGCGACGATGATGGTCGTCGAACACGCCGAGCGGTTCGGGCTCTCCCAGCTCCACCAGTTGCGGGGGCGTATCGGGCGTGGCGATAAGGCCTCGCTCTGTCTCTTGGTCACGTCCCTCGGCCGAAGCCATCCGGGCTTCCGACGCCTGGAGGTGATGTGCAAAACGCAGGACGGTTTCCGCATCGCGGAAGAGGATTTAAAGATCCGCGGCCCCGGCGATTTCCTGGGAACGAGGCAGTCGGGTCTTCCGGAACTTCGAGTCGCGAATCTGATCCGGGATTATAAGGTCCTCCACGTTGCGCGCGAAGAAGCCTTTCGCTGGATCGAAAAGGACCCGCAGCTGACGGCTTACCCTCCCATGAAAGAAACGTTACAACGGCGCTGGGGGAAGAAACTTCAGTTGGCCGACATCGGCTAACAGATCGTCGGCGAACTTTGTCTCGACCGAGGCCATGACAAGCGTGGATTGATCCAAGGGATTGAAGAGGGCCGACATGACCGCTCCAGCCTTGGATCCATCTTTTGCGAGGACGGCGGTTCCCCTCGGCAAATCCTTTTCTCCGGCCAAGCGGAAGTGAATCAATCTCTTGGGCGCGCGACCCTTCCCGTAAGTGGAGATCCGCTCGATCACCTCCTGGCCCGGATAACACCCCTTGTTCCTCTGATGGGCGACGGGGACCGGCGTTTCTAAGAGAATATGGGTCTCGTCGATATCGACGCCGTATTCAGGGAAGCCCGCGGCCATCCGAACGAGCCGGACGGCCGTCTCCGAAAGACGAACGGCTTGCGGCGCAAGGGACTCCAAAAGAGAAGTTGTTTGTTCGCGAGGTCCTGAGATTAGGAAGAAGGGGACGTCGATCGGGTCCTCCCGCCACAGGAGCAGATCTTTTGAAAGGGAGGGGACGCGCTCCTTGAGCAGAGCCTCGGCGCCCGGGCCGATCACCTGAAGGAGTCCGAGCCGGTTCGAGGCATTTTCGATGACGACTTTTTCGATGAACTTCATTTTGACGAGGATCGACAGCGTCTTTTCGGTCAGTTGAGGAGGGGTGATTCCGAGAAATTGCTGAGGACCGAGGCGGCGCAGGTAAAAGAGGGAAAGCGTCATGCCCTTCCGGTCCAAGAGACCTTGATAGCGCCCTTCGCCGACCTCCAGTTTTTGGACCTCGTTCGAGAGCATGCGGTGGAGGAAGCCGGCCGCATCCGGACCGTTCACAAAGAATTGACCGTAAGAGGACGCGTCATAGAGCCCGACGCCTTCGCGTGTCGCCTTGAGTTGGTCGATTAATGCCGGCAAAGAAGGAGTATCCATTTGATTTTTCCCGTTTCGTCCTCTAGGTTGGCGTCATGTCCGCGCGAAAATTACACAAACTGGAAGGCTTGCGCAAGAAGGTCGACCGGATCGATCAAAAAATTCTTGGAGAATTAAACGAACGGTCGCGCGTCGTTCTGGCGATCGGCAAAATCAAGCAAGAAACGCACAAGGAAGTCTATGCGCCTCTCCGCGAGAAGACGCATCTGGATGAGCTGACGCGGAGGAATAAGGGCCTCTTCCCAAGCCACGCCCTCCGGGCCGTTTTTCGCGAGATCATGTCCGCCTCGCGGGCCCTTCAATCGCCCCTTAAGGTGGCCTACTTCGGTCCGGCGGGATCCTTCACCAACCTGGCGGCGATCAAGCAGTTCGGCCGCTCCACCGAACTCATTCCGGAGGGCTATATCTCCAAGGTCTTTCAATCCGTGGAGCAGCAACAGGCGGATTACGGAGTCGTCCCTATAGAGAATTCGACCGAAGGTATCGTCGGCGCGACGCTCGACGGGTTCATCGATTCGCCTCTGAACATCGCGGGCGAGATCACGCTCCCGGTCTCGCATCATCTGATGGGGCGCGGGGCGTCGGTCAAATCGATTCGCAGGATTTATTCCTTTCCCCAGGCGACGGCCCAATGCCGAGGATGGCTGGAACAGAACATGGCGAATGTCCCCCTCATGGAGGCTGAGAGTACGGCCCGGGCTGCGGAGCGGGCCGGAGAAGACGATGAGGCCGCGGCGATTGCCAGCGAGTACGCCGCCGAAGTGTACGGCCTGAAGATTTTGAAGAGAAACATCGAGGACAATCCGAATAACATGACCCGATTTTGGGTGATTGGCAGGAAATCTCCCAAGCACTCGGGGCACGACAAGACGTCCGTCCTTTTCTCCGTCAAGGACGAGGTGGGCATTCTTTATCGCATGCTTGAGCCCTTCTACCGGAACCGCATCAATCTTTCGAAGATCGAATCGCGTCCCTTGAAGAAGAAGGCCTGGGAATATATTTTCTTCCTCGATATGGACGGCCACATTCAGGACAAAAAGATCCGCGAGGCGGTCCGGAGCCTGGAAAAGAAGTGCCGTTTCCTCAAAGTGCTGGGCTCCTATCCGAAGGCCCATGTTTCGTAGAGCCATCCTCATCGGTGTCGGCCAGATCGGCGCCTCGATCGGGCTCAACCTGGTCGGCGGGGGGCTCGCGAAAGAGGTCATCGGCATCGGGAGGAATAAGCGCAATCTTCGGCATGCCGTCCGCATGAAGGCGATCCATCGTTTCCATCCCGCGAGCTCGCTCGAGCCTGTTCTACAAGATCTCGACGCATCGGATCTGATCGTCTTGGCTGCTCCGGTTCGCCGGATCGTCGCTTCGTGCGCGATTCTTCCGCCAGAACCGTTGATCTTGGACGTTGGAAGTACCAAGCAAGCCATTATGCGGGCCGCGGATCGAAAAAAACTTCGTTTCGTGGGATGCCATCCGATCGCCGGGACGGAAAAATCGGGGGCCGAGGCGGGACGACGGGATCTCTTCCGGGGCCGTCTCTGTGTGATGACACCCGGGAGCCAAACCGGTGCGCGGGATATTCGATCGGTTGCGCATCTCTGGAAGCGGATGGGGGCCAGGACGCTCCGAATGGAGGCGGAGGCCCACGATCGCGTCTTTTCGGCGACGAGCCATCTCCCCCACGCAGTTGCCTACAGTCTGGCCGCGGCCGAAGGGGCCTTGTTGCGATTGCCGCAAGACGCTCCTCTGATCTTCAGCAGCCTGAAGGGAACGACCCGCGTGGCGGCAAGTCCCGCGGACATGTGGCGGGATATTTTTTTGGAAAATCGTTCGTTCGTCTTGAAGGCCATCGACGTCTTTCAGAAAAATTTGGTCCGACTTCGGTCCCTCTTGGCCCGCAAGGATGCCAAGGGGATCCTGAAGTTTTTGGAGGCGGCCCGGCGGGTGAGGGCCCGCTTTCCCGAGGAGGACCGGTCGTGAGCTCTCTAACCGTCCAGCCTTCTCCACTCTTAAAAGGCACCTTCTCACTCCCAGGGGATAAATCCATCTCCCATCGTTCCATTATCTTTGGCGCGATCGCTGAAGGCGTCACTAAGGTCACGAATCTCCTCGAGGGGGAAGACGTCCTTTGCACGGTCGATTGTTTCCGAAAGATGGGGATTCGCATTACGAAGGAAGGAAACGTCTGGCGGGTGGAGGGAAAAGGGCTTCGGGGCCTCAAAGCGCCCCGCGAGGTCCTGTACTGCGGAAACTCCGGTACAACGATGAGGCTCTTGACG
Source organism: uncultured Pseudomonadota bacterium (assembly GCA_964637745.1). Taxonomy (GTDB): domain Bacteria; phylum UBA10199; class UBA10199; order JACPAL01; genus CAZWYB01. The sequence continues at coordinate 457 of CAZWYB010000197.1, read as the reverse complement.
GGACTCTTGTCCGCTTGTCCCTTCGAAGCGACGCTGACGGGCGACGCCTCGCTCAATCGCCGGCCCATGGGGCGGGTGATGGATCCCCTCCGGACTCTTGGGGCCCGTTTCGACGAGGAAAAAAGGGAAGGGGATGGGGCTCGGTTTCTGCATGTGCATGGGGGATCGATCCGACCGGGAGGGTCCTGCGCCTTCAAAATCCCCGTCGCCTCTGCTCAATTGAAGACGGCCCTTTTGCTGGCCGGTTTGGTCGCCGGAAAGGAAGTGGCCGTCACCGAGCCGGTGATGAGCCGCGATCATACCGAACGGATGTTGAAGGCCTTCGGGGCGCGGATTGGGGTTTCCAACGGCGGGCGTACGGTCCGACTGAAGCCGGGGCGGATTCTGAAAGGACAAAAACTAGTCGTGCCGGGCGATTTCTCCTCGGCCGCCTTTTTCATCGTCCTTGCCCTCATCA
>CAZWYB010000196.1:0-4705 GCA_964637745.1 uncultured Pseudomonadota bacterium | reverse complement strand
AGACGCCGAGCCGCATTCCCTCCTGAAAAGGGTCTTCCGTAGTATCGGCATGGAGGACAACACGCCGACAGAGGAATATTGGGGATCCGACAAGCACTATCTTGCGACCGAGGCCCAGTCCTTGGTTCCCGGTGGACCGAAGGTGAAGGTCGCCTTCAACCGCCTCTCCGACGGCCGGGACGACCAAGGCGAGACCCGACTCGATTTTTTGGTTCACGACATCAATCCCGTCGGTCCCTATCTCCCCGGAGGCATCTTAGAGCTTTGGAGGCTTGCCGCGCGTGTCCTGGCGGGGTAGTGAGGGGACATGGGACGACCGCCCAAAGGCCTCTTCATCGCCGGCACCGACACGGGTATCGGCAAGACCTTCGTCGCCGCCGGGCTGGCGACCGCCTTGCGCGCGAAAGGGGTGAACGTCGGCGTCTTCAAGCCCTTCGAATCCGGCGTCGGTTCGGGTCATTCGGATTACAAAATATTGAAGGAAGCCTCCGGTTCGACCGACCCCGACGACTGGATCTGCCCCTACCGTTTCGAGGAGGCCCTGGCCCCGGCGGTGGCGGGGGAGCGCGCGGGCGTCGTGATCGACTGGTGTCAAGTCACCGACTGCTTCGAGTCGATCGCGGTCAAACACGACTTCGTGATCGTCGAGGGGGCGGGAGGATTGCTCGTTCCGCTGGCCCCGGAAAAAACGAATATCGACTTGATTCGCGAATGCGAATTCCCGGTTCTTTTGGTCGCGCCCCTCGGTTTGGGCACCATCAACCACACGCTCTTATCGTTGGAGTATTTGAAGTCTCGAAAGATCGCCTGCGTCGGCGTCGTCTTGAATCAAATCACGGAACGTTCCGGCGTGGCTGAGGAGACCAATCCGTCCATCCTCGAAAAACTCGCTCCCGTCGGGGTTCTCGGAGTGGTCCCCTTTCAAAGGAAACCCGAACCCGCCGTGTTCGATCGGATTTTGGAAAAAATCAGGGTTTAAGCCCTCCGAATTTTCCGGATCGCCTCTTCGAGCCACTCGATGGTTTTGCGGCCGGATCTCGTGTCGTGATGGATCCGAGCCGTTCCCAGATGCAATTTTTTGATGCTTGGTCCGGCTTCCGCCGGCAAGGTGGCCTCAAACACGAGATCTTCCGTATCGAGTCGCAGGGAGTATCCGGCAATTTCGGCCGCCGAACGGGGGTCGTTGCGAAGGCCGAAGGACTCGCTGGTCATCGCGATCCCGGGCCCGCGCGAGGCCATGACGTGCCGGTAGACTTCGTCCTTCATTCCCTTGAAAGAGCGGATCTTGACGCGATGGGGGACGGAAGAATCATCGTGGCGCAGGGAGAGAAATCTCGCCATCTCTTCAAAATGGTCCACTCGCCGGATCCTCAAACCGTATGCCGGGGTGTTCGACCGATCCCGTCTTGATAAAAGGTGGCTTAATCCCACTACGGAGACCACCAGACCCAGCAGAATCGCTCCGCCCAGAAAAAGGGCCTCGGGGGAGGGGCCGATATCGCCGACTCCGGCCGGGGCCGGTTCGGAGATTTGAGTGAAGGTGCTGACGAAGCCTTCACGCTGGGCGGGAGGCTGGAAAGGCGTTGAAGCGTGAACGAGTGGCACCGCCCTTTGCGGGGGCAAGGGGGAGAACGATGGAAGCGAGGGAATGAGGAGGAGCGACATGAGGGCTTTTCGGGCCGTGGAGGAAAAGGTTGCGGTTTGAACGCGGGGCCTTGTTACTTCACTTTTTTGGCTTGGGCCGCTTCTGAACGGTCGGAATTCCGATCTCCGTCGAATCCCTCCGGGGTTTTTTGGGGCTGGACTCAATCAGGATCGGCGTTTGATCGGGGCGCCGATCTTTTTTCTGCAGCCATCTTTGATAGGCCTCTCTCGCCCCGGGGTGATTTTGATAGGCAAGGTCCCTCAGCGTAACGCCCGCGCGTTCATTGCCCCAGTTTTCGAGTTCCACAAGGGCCGCCGGCCGTCCAATCATCAGAAAAAGCATGTTGAGAATTTTCATCGTCCGGTGGGCATTGCTCGAATTCGGGTCGAGATCCCCACGGACCTTGTCGACCAGTTGGGAGAGGGGCGTTTGCCTCAAGAAATCCTCGACCATCTCACGGACGGGCTCATCCTCCGATTTGGCGGCTTGCCACAGACATTCCCAGGCGTCGATATTTCCGGCTTCGGCGACCAACGTGATGTAGGGAATGACGCCCAACGGGTTATCATCGACTTGTTTCGACAACTCCGTCATGGCGAACGAATCACCTGCGATCGCCCGGTTCGCAAGATCCTTGTATCCGGTGGGCTTGACGGTTCCCATCACCGCCCCGACGGGCGCCTTGGCGAGGAGAAATTTGAAGCCGATCGCCAGCGCCAGTGGTTCCCGGTTGGCGATGTCCCGAAGCCGGTTCAGAAAACTGCCGGGATCGAGGACCTGACCCATGGCAAAGGTCAGTCCTCTTTGGATGAGACCGGGAGAAGAGGCCTGTGCGGGCAGAATCCGGACGGGTGGAAATGTGGCGTTGGCGATCATTTGGTGACGTTAACTTCGGTTATTCTTATGAAATGTTGCTAGAATTAAACGTTAGTGGATGATCTAGAAGTCGTCGGCCTTGATGGTGTCTTCGGTGATGTTCAAGTCCGCGCAGGATTTATTGGGCGTGCCCGTCACGTCGATGACCTGATAAGCGACGGTCGACGGTTGCTTGGAGGGGTTGATGATCACAAAGATATAATCCGGAGCCCCCGTGACCTGGCAAAAATCAGGTCCGCTGCCTACATTCCGCGATGCGCAACGAGTGACGGCGACAGCATCCGGACAGATGCCGCTGGCGGAGGTCGTTTCCGTGTTGGCTTTGTTGCCCTCGCAGATCTCGAGGTCGGCTTCCTCGCCGGCCTTCGGATCGATGATGACGCACAGGGTGCGAGACGGATCCTGGTCGGCGATCTGGCCGATCGCGGCCCCCGGGCTGTCGGTTGCGGCTTCCACGACCGTCACTTGTTCTTGGTTGTTGGGGTTGACGGAGACAGACGGCTGGATGGAGCTGCTCGCGGCGTCGGGGAAATTGGGATTGACGCTTCCGAGAGAGCCGTTCTTTCCGCAAGCGACGGCAAAAATTGGGACGATGAAAACGAGGAACATCCACTTCTTTTTCATCATGCCTTTCGACTTATACATATCGTTGGGTCGAATCAAGGTCCAAAAATGGTTATCCGGCCATCGTGAGTCCGCCCGAGACTGACAAGACCTGACCGGTGACGTAGTCGGCGTCCGGTGAGGCGAAGAAGGCGACGCCGGCGGCGATCTCTTCGGGTTTCGCGATCCTCTTAAAGGGAATGATCTGAGAAAAGGCCTCCTTAATTTTGGGCGTGATCGCTTCTTCAAAGAGCTGCGTGTCCGTGGGCCCGGGACAGACGCAATTGACGCTGATCTGGTAGCGGGCCACCTCCCGCGCGAGTCCCTTTGTAAAACCAATGACCCCCGCCTTGCAGAGGGAATAGACCACGCCTTGCATTTGACCTACGCGGCCGGCGTCCGATGAGAGATTGATGATCTTTCCACCTTGGCCACCCTTGCGTTTGGTCATATCCTTTAAAACGGCCTGCGTGACCAAGAGCTGGGTCTTGGAGTTGACCGCGATCACCTTGTCCCAATAGGCCTCGTCTTCTTCCGTGAAAAAAGTGGGTAGGGCCCAGCCGATGTTGTTCACGAGGATGTCCACCTTCCCGAATTTCTCGACGACCTTGGCGACGTTGGCGTCGACTTCCGATTTCTTTGTGCAATCAGTTTTTAGAAAGATCGCCGCATTTCCGATTTCCTTCGCCGTCGCCTCGCCACCCTCCGCCTTCAGATCGAAGATGGCGACGGAGGCCCCGTCCTGGGCCAACCTTTTTGAAATCGCCTTGCCGATCCCTTGCGCACCTCCGGTGACGATGGCGACCTTTCCTTGAAGTTTCATGCGAGCTCCTTTGAATTTTTCTTTCCAGACCTTTTGGCAAAGGGTAGAGGCGTTATCAAGAGGGATTTCTGAGACGCATCGTTCTCTTCTTCGCCACCGGTTTCGGAGTGGGCTATTCGCCGTTCATGCCGGGGACGTTCGGCAGCGTCGTCGGCGTCTTCCTCTTTTGGTTGATGAGAGACCTGAACGTCCGGGTCTACGTCCTCACCGTCTTCGCCTTTCTCTTTTTCAGCGTTTGGATTTCCTCGCTCGCCGAACAGTATTTAGGGGAAAAGGACTCGCAGAAGATCGTCATCGACGAGATCGCCGGGATTTTCGTGACGATGTTCTGGATCCCTTTTTCGTGGAAGGCGGCGTTAGTCGGATTCATCCTCTTTCGCGCCTTCGACATCGGGAAGCCGTTTCCCGTAAAATTCTTTCAGGACAAACTCCCTTCGGGTTGGGGGGTGGTGGGGGATGATGTGATGGCGGGGATTTATGCGAATCTCCTGCTTCAAGCGGCCCGTCATTTTGGTGTTATATGAAAGTGGAAGTGATCACGATCGGTGACGAAATTCTTTCCGGCGCCATCACCGATACGAACTTCGCCTGGTTGGGCGACCAGCTTTGGGGGCGTGGTTACGAACTCCATTGGCACACGAGCGTCGGCGACGAGCCGACTGACATGGATGCCGCGCTTCGTGCCGCCGTCGGACGTCCTCCGGCCGCTTCCCGCGGCCCGGCGGCCGGCTCGGCGGGTCAAGGGGCCCACGAGGGTG
>CAZWYB010000195.1:0-4724 GCA_964637745.1 uncultured Pseudomonadota bacterium | reverse complement strand
CAGCACGCCTCCATGGATTCGCGTTTCATCTGAAAGTCCGTCGTTAGGATTTCCACGGCGCAGGAGGGTGATCTCTGTCGGATCGCCTCAATGACGCGGACGAAATGAGACGCCCCTCCGTCGGCCAGATCATCGCGCGCCACGCACGTGACGACGACGTGACGGAGGCCCAGGAGAGAGACCATCTCGGCCACTTTGTCGGGTTCTTTCGCGTCCACCGCTTGGGGTCTTCCCGCCGTGATGGAACAAAAGCCGCAGTGCCTCGTGCAGGTGTCTCCCAGGATCATGAAGGTCGCCGTTCCCCGCGTCCAACATTCGCTCAAGTTGGGGCATCTCGCCTCTTCACAGACCGTATGCAGCCCCCGCGAACGTAATTTCTCCTTCAGGGAATGGATCTCGGATGAAAATCCAAAGGGCTTGACGAGCCATGCAGGGAGTCGGGTCATTCTTTTGCGGCTTTTACGGAATGGCAGGAAATTTTCTTTCATCGGCTTCGTATTTCCTATTGATTTTTAGAGATAAGGCGGAGAATTGTCAAAACGTTTCACGATCTTAAGGAGGTTTTCGATGTATGTCTTTATCGGGTACGACGGCCCAGAAGGTCAGCAACTGAGGAAGATCCATCGCGAGGCCCATCTGGAGAAACTTCGGAATCTCTCGAAGGCCGGCAAGGTCGCCCTTGCGGGTCCTTTCAAAGACGGTGCCGGAAGCCTAATCGTCTACAATGTCTCCACCAAAACGGAGGCCGAGTTGATCGCAAAAACGGATCCCTACGTCATGGAACGGGTTTTTGAGAGGTACGAAATCAGGCCTTTCGAGAAGGTTTTGCCCTAGGCGGCGACGTATTCCTGGACGGCGGACACGATCTCTTTGGGATGGCAGGCCTTGCGGAGAAAGGCGCACGCCCCCAGATCCATGGCCTCGGTCGCCACCTCCCGGTCTCCGAGCGATGTCAGAATGATGATCGGAATGCGACTAAGATCCGTCATCGTCTTGATTTGGCGAAGGAATCCTAGTCCGCTCATGACGGGCATCATGAGGTCCAACAAAATCAAATCGGGCTTCCAAGTCGCCGCCGAAGACAGCCCTTCTGACGGAGAAGCCGCGGTTTGGCAGTCGAAATGGCTCTCTTCTAAAATGTCTTGGATGAGCTTGAGCGTGTCGGGATTGTCGTCGATGATCAGCACCTTTTTATGAGATCTCATTTTTCCCCCGGAATATGTTATTCTATTTGAATCCGGAACCGACTTCAATGCTGGAGTGAAGGGTGATCTCTTTCATCGTAGTCTTGTCGGTTTTAAGTCTCGCCCTGGGCGGCTGCTTGTTGGGAGCGCATCGGAGGTCGCGGGCGCGCATAACGAACCAGGAAGACACCGAACGGACGTTGTCCCTCTTGAGAGCCACTTTGGAGTCCACGGCGGACGGAATTCTCGTCGTCGACACCGAAGGCCGCATGGTCCGCTTTAATCAAAAATTCGTCGACATGTGGCATATCCCTCCTGCGATCGTGGCGTCGGGGGATGACAATCAGGCCCTGTCCTTCGTCCTGGACCAGCTTAAAGATCCCGAGCGGTTTTTAGCCAAGGTCCGCGAACTCTACCAGAAAAGCGACGCGGAAAGTTTCGATGTCCTCGAATTCAAGGACGGGAGAACGTTCGAGAGATATTCGCAACCGCAGCGACTCGGGACGGAGTGCGTCGGCAGGGTTTGGAGCTTCCGGGATGTGACGGAGCGCAAGCGCGCGGAACATGAACTTGCCCGCTCCAACGAGGAGCTTGAGCGGTTTGCCCAAATTGCGGCCCATGACCTCCAAAATCCGCTGGATCTGGTCGCGGCCTTTGCGGAACGGATCAGGGAGCTTTCGGAGACCGTCCTCAATGAAAAGAGCCGTTATTATTTAGACCGCATCCAAGTTACCGCGGGACGCATGAGGAAACTCATGGAAGACCTGCTGGCCTATGCGAGGGTCGCGTCCTCCGAGAAAAAATTGGAACCGGTGCTTCTTCAGGATGTCGTCAGCGAAGTGATCGACGATTTGGAAACGAGCATTGAGAGAGTACGCGGCCGGGTTGAGGTGAAGACCTTGCCGATGGTCCATGCCGATCGGATGCAGATGCGCCAGCTCTTTCAGAATCTGATCGTCAATTCCCTTAAATTCTGCAGAAAGGAGACCCCCCCGGAGATTCTCATTTCCTGCGAACTCAAGGAGGACGGATCATCGGAAATCACGGTTACCGACAATGGAGTCGGGTTCGACGACAAATACTCAGAGGAAATTTTCAAGCCTCTCCGGCGGCTGCATCCCAATACGGAATACGATGGTTCGGGTTTGGGGTTGGCCGTCTGTGAAAGAATCGTGTGCCAGCACGGTGGACGCATTTGGGCCAAGAGCGTCCCCGGACAAGGGGCCTCTTTTACCTTCACCCTGAAGGCGTGAACGAGACCGGCTAATGTAAGGTTGTCTTCGAAGGCGTTTGCGGCAATTCTTCCTCAGCGCAAGAATCTTCCTTCTTCCCTGCGATGGCATAATCTCCGGTCAGCCAGTGTCCAAGATCGAGAAGCTTGCATCGTTCTGAACAAAACGGTCGGAAGGGATTGTCTTCCCAGGAACTGGGACTGTGACAATTGGGGCAGCGAGCGAGTTTATCGCCCATGGGGCACCTGCGCTTAGCGAGACGTGGGCATTTCGCCCTGCTTGGTCGGTTTTCCCGATTTCTCCGTGAAGCCGTGGAACGGGTTCTTCCAACCTTGCTTGCGGTTCACGTATTTTTTATTCTCACCCTCGCACTTCAGGTGATAATGGCCTTCGTGATAGCCGCCGCATTGCTTCGGCTTCTCCTTGGTCTTCACGGCCCCCGCAAAAGCGGGGACGGATGCGACAAGCGAAAGTAACACAAAGAGTGTTTTCATTTTCATGGTTCTAGACTATAGAGGTAGTGTGTTTCTTGCAACTCGATTTTAGAGGGGATACACGGCACTCATGGCAGAGCCACCCATCGCTCGGGGCGATACCAACGCTCACAGAATACTCGATGCGACACGGTTATTTAGCGAACGCACGGCATTTCGGTGGAAACAGGAGGGCGTCTGGCAAAAGATGTCCTATTCTGATCTACGCCGGAAAATCCTTCAAGCGGCGGCCAGCCTCCGCAAGAGAGGAGTGCGACACGGCGACCGATTGGCCGTTTGGGTTGAGACGTGCTGGGAATGGATCGTTGCCGACTATGCCTTTCAGCTTTTGGGGGCGGTCACCGTTCCGGTTTACCACTCGATTTCGGTCGATGAAGCGATCGAGCTTCTTAAGGATTGCGCGGCTCGCGGTGTCGTCAGCGACGCTCGGAGATTGAACGAGCTGGGGCGACGGTTCAAGACAAGCCCCGACTTCTTGAAAGTGTCGGTCAATGACGGCCCCTCCTATACGGCCTTTGCCGAATTGCTGATCGAGGGAGAGGGTCTTATATCCAAAAATCCTCAGATCCTATCCGCCCTCGAAAATCCAGAAGTGGCCCCCGAAGACGTCTCCGCCATCATTTATACGAGCGGGACGACGGGCGAACCCAAGGGTGCGGTTATCACGCATTCAAATGTCGTGCGTTCCTGTCTGGATGCCCTCATTACGAGTTATCTGACCGAAGAAGTCCATACCATGCTTCTCCATCTCCCGCTCGCGCATATCATGGCGAGGAACGTGACGGTTCCCGCCGTTCTTTATTGCGGCGCCGTCCTGGCTTTTGCGGAACACGAACGTGAAAAGCTGCCTCTGAATTTTCTGGAAGTGAAGCCGACCGCCTTCGTGACCGTGCCTTATGTATTGGACAAATTTTTGTCCGGAGCCCTGGAGAAACTGAATGCGCCGTCTCAAGGGAGGTGGAAAAAGGCCCTGGCCCATCACGCGTTAAAGGTCTTTCGTAGGAAGCGGCTCGGGGCCATCGCCCCGAAAGGCGGATACACGCCGCCCCGACTCGGACCGTGGCTGAAATTTTTAGATGCGGCGGTCATAAAAAAAATCAGAGACGCCCTGGGAGGGCGTTTGGACACCGTCATCATCGGTGGTTCCAACAGCAATCGGGAAAGTGTGGAATTCTTCTGGAGCATCGGAATTCCGGTTTATGAGGGTTATGGGGCGACGGAACTGACGAACGCCGCCTGTTTCACGACGCCGAACAACGTCCTTTTGGGAACGGTGGGAAAACCGCCCCCGGGCATTGACATCCGGCTCGCTTCAGACGGGGAAGTTTTGGTGCGAGGCGCCAGCGTCATGAAGGGATACTGGAATCATCCGGAAGAGACGAAAGAAGCCATCGATTCCGAGGGCTGGTATTACACGGGCGACATCGGCGAATTGGATGCGAACGGATACCTCCGCATCGTCGACCGCAAGAAAGAGATTTTCGCTCTGGCCACGGGCAAGAATGTTCCCCCTCAAAAGGTCGAAAATATCTTAAAGACGTCTCCCTTCATTCAACAAGTCTGCACGATCGGAGACCGTCGTCGCTACATGACGGCCCTCATCGTCCCCAATCCCATGGCGCTTCAGCAAAAACTGGGTTTGAAAAATCTTCCCGCCTTCAACGCTCCCGGCATTCGGGAGTTGATCCAGCAGGAGATCGACCGTCTCTCCTCCTCCCTTTCCGAATATGAGAGGATCAAAAAGTTCATCGTCGTCGATGAGCCGTTTACGCTGGAGAATCAAATGGTGACGTCAACTTTTAAACCTCGCCGAA
>CAZWYB010000194.1:0-4735 GCA_964637745.1 uncultured Pseudomonadota bacterium | reverse complement strand
CGGGGAGACTTCGCTTCTTCCTGCATTTTTTTGAGCTCATTATAAGCGACCGCCATCTTAGCCCCCTTTCCTTAATGTTTTGTATTTTCTAAACGTTCTAAACATTTGATTTTATTAAAGAAAACCGTTTCGGAGTAACTAGGGGTTTCGACGCGCCTTGTCAATAAAAAACTCCATTCTCCAAGAGAGGGTTGATTTTCCCAAGCACAGTTCTTAACTTAGGAAAAAGAACAGGAGACCCCATGAGCTCAGCGAATGTGAAGAGCACGACCGACGCCAATTTCGAAAACGATGTATTGAAGAACGGAAAGGCCGTGATCGTTGATTTTTGGGCCACCTGGTGCGCCCCCTGCCGGGCCTTGGCCCCCGTCATCGATGAGATCGCCGACCAATACGCCGGCAAGTTGAATGTTTATAAGGTGGATATCGACAACAACCCCGAAACGCCCGCCCGCTTCGGCGTCCGCGGCATTCCGACAGTCATTCTTTTCAAAAATGGCCAGGTCGTCGACCAAGTAGTCGGAGCTGTGCCCAAATCCAACCTTGAGGAATTAGTAAAAAAAGCCATCTAAAACATAAATCTCCTCATCGCGATATTCAGCAAGAGGCTGATGCCGATGAGAATCGTAATCAATGAGGATCCTCCGTAGGAGAGCAGAGGGAGGGTCACGCCCGTCAGCGGCATGAGTCCCAGGACCCCGCCCAGGTTGATCACCACCTGCCAGAAGAACAAGGCCGTGATGCCCAACGCCAGATAGATACCGAAACCTTCCTTGGCCTTGGAGGCCAATTGGATCCCGAAGACAAGCAAGGCCGTGTACAGGGCCAGTACCAGCGAACAGCCGAAGAACCCCCATTCCTCGGCGAGAACCGGAAAAATGAAGTCCGTGTGTTTATCGGGGAGGTAGAGCAGCTTGTTATGCATTCCCTTGAGATACCCTTTTCCGATGATCTGTCCGGATCCGACCGCGATCTTGGATTGAAGCAGGTGATATCCCATTCCTTTCAAATCCTCATCCGGATGGAGAAAGGCCTCGATCCGCAAACGTTGATGCGACGAGAGTATTTTCTTGTAGGCCCCCACGACCCCGATGATTCCGATCAAGACGGAGACCAAAAGAACCTTTCCGCGCACGCCCGCAAAAACGATCAGAGATGCGAACGTCAAGACGAGAAAGAGGCTTGAACCGATGTCCTTACCCAAGAGAATGAAAAGCAACGGAGGAAGCAGGAGAAGGACCGGGCGAATGAGGTCCCGCATCCCATAACCTCCGGGAGGGGGCGTGTGGTCCGCAAGATAGCGGCCAAGGGCGATGATGAACGCTATTTTTGCGAACTCGGAAGGCTGCATGGGGAAAGCCCCGATCGCATACATATTCCGGTCACCCGTGAACTCTTTGCGGAAAAAAAGGACCGCGATCAAGAGCCCCCCGGAAAGGAAATAGGAGGGATAGGCCAGACGAATGAGGATGCGGTAATCCACCAAGGGCGTGACGAATCCCAGCGTGATCCCCACGGCAAACCAGATCAGTTGCGAAAGGAAAAGCGACGGTACGCCCCTTCCGGCGATGTTGTAAGTCGCGCTGTAGAGATTGATCAGACCAATGGCGGACAACGCGAAGGTCACCCACAAGAGAGGCCAATGAAAATGAACCTTGAGCCTCTTATCGAACATTCTTTTTCTCCTTCGTCGGCTCTTTTTTCTGCAACCAGCCGTTGAGTTCGAAATATTTTTCGACCACATCCTTGACGATCGGGGCGGAGGCGGAGGCGCCGAATCCACCATGCTCCACGATGGAGGCGACGGCGATTTTCGGCGGTTCCGTGCCGTCCGCCGGCGCGAAGGCGATGAACCAGGCGTGATCCTCCGCATTCTTGCCGCCGACCCTTTCCCTCAACTCCATGCTCATCACTTGCGCCGTCCCCGTTTTTCCCGCCATCTTGAAATAAGGCGATTGGCTTGCATGTGCCGTTCCGCCGGGGCTCATGACGGTACCCAGCATCCCTTCGCGGACGATTTTGAGGGTTTTTGGAGAGACGGGCAGCGGCCCCTCATCGGTCACTGTGGTCTCTTGGATGACGCTTCCGTCATCTCTTTCAGTCGCTTTCGTGAGATGGGGACGGATTTTCCGCCCAGTGGCCACCTGAGCCACCATGAGGGCGTTTTGGAGGGGCGTCACCGTATCGTATCCCTGACCGACGGCGATGGAGATATTCTCCCCCGGCTGCCAGTCCTGCTTGAAGACCCGCTTTTTCCACTCCGCCGTGGGAATCGTTCCGCTTCTCTCCCCCTCCAGATCAATGCCCGTCTTAACCCCCAGGCCGAATAGGTTTGCGTATTTCGCGATCCGGTCCACACCCAACCTCAAGCCCACCTGATAAAAGAAGGTGTCGCAGGATTCCGAAATAGCCCGCTTGACCGAGATCGCCCCGTGCCCCCCCTTGTTCCAGCACTTAAAGAACCGACCTCCATACTGAAGTCCTCCGGGGCATCGAATGTTCTCGTCAGGCTTAATCACCCCCTCTTCCAAGGCCGCAATCGCCGTCACGACCTTGAAAGTCGATCCCGGCGGATAGGTCCCTTGCGTCGCGCGGTTCAAGAGAACGTTCCGAGGATCCGAGAGGAGACCGCTCCAGTAACTATGCGAGACGTTGGACACCAAGGCCGACGGATCGTAAGACGGCGAACTGACAATGGCGAGGATCTCTCCCGTGCTCGGATCTATGGCCACCAATCCACCCGCCTTCCCTTGAAAGCGCTCCTCCGCAAATTTCTGAAGGCGGCTGTCGATGGTCAAGACGATGTTGTCGCCGTGCTGGGCCTCCTCTTCCGTCATGAAGGACGCCAACTCGTCGTTCATGATTTCGCGTCCCGCCGCATCCACGATCTTCTGTTCATAACCGTCCTCGCCCTTCAGTGTCTTCTCCCAGTAGCGTTCCAATCCGGTCGCGCCCACCAAATCTCCCAAGACGTATTCGCCCGGATCCTCCTTCTGGGATTTCGCCAGATCCTTCTCCGAAATTTCGCCGATGTAGCCCAACGTCGTAGCCGCAATCGGGCCCAGAGGGTAGCTCCTCAGGGGACGGGCGATCACTTCGATCCCCCGCAAATCCAGACCCTCCGAAGGATCGAAGTCCAGAGCCTTTGCGGCTCGAATCCGGACGGCCTTGTCGTAAGGGATGTCGGAGGCCACCACGACCGGGACGTAAGACGGAGATCGTCGGCTCTTGCTCCATTTCGCCTCTATGGTCTCCGGATCGATGCCGGCCACCTTTTGGATGGTCTCTTTCACCCGTTCCATGTCGGTCACGTGTTGGGGGATCAAAGCCAGATCGAACGACGGACGATTTTCGGCGATCGCGACGTGATTGCGGTCGAAGATCTCTCCCCTCGAGGCGGGGATGCGGATTTCCTTCATCGTGTGTTCCGCGGAAAAAACCCAATAAAAGTGGCCCTTGATGATCTGAAGATAGAAGAGCCGGACGACAACGAGCCCAAAAAAGAGAAAGACGGCGGCGAAGCAAAAAAGAAATCTTTGTCCGAGGCGACCGGCCCGGTCTTGCGAAATCTCAAGTCCCATAAGGTGCAGCCACCTTGCCTTGACGGCTTAAAAAAGGAAAGAGAGCCAGAGAGAGGAGTCCTTGGAGCAGCGAGGACAAGGCATAAGAGAAAAAAGGAAAACTGGGTTCATACCCCTGCCAGACCAAAAGGACCAATTCGATGATCTTCGCGACAAAGGAGAGAATCATGATCCAGAGGACTTGAGGCAGACCTCCCTCAAAGAAAAGATGGTTGCGTGTCAGGCGCAGGAACAGAAAGATCGCCAAGTACACGACGGGTAAGACGCCATGGAATGGCACGGCCACCGCCTCCTGAATGAGGCCCAGCAAAATCACGAGTGGGGCTCCCGGAGCCAGGGAAACAAAGAATCCGATAAAAAAAACGACAACGATGACGATGTCCACATGAACGGACACGAACGGGAAGTGCCGGATGGTTCCCTCCAATAAGAAGGCGCCCAGCAAAACAACGGCATAGGCCAAAAAATTAATCATTTTTGAATCAGGACCTCTCTCAGCTTATAGAAATCAACGACGGGCACCACCTCGGCCTGTTGGAAGATATCGAACTTCCCCTTTTTCTTCTCATAGACGGTCCCCAAGGGAATTCCCGCCGGAAAGACGCCGTCCATCCCCGACGTGACGACAGAAGCCCCTTCGTCGATCTCCGTCGCCTGGCTGAGATAATCGAAGGCGCTGATGTAAAGATCGGTCTTCAAAGCCATCTTGAGGACCTTTCCCACGATGAGCCCCCTCGCGCCGAGCTGTCCCGACTTCCCGACGATCTGTCCGTCCACGGCGCTCGTCGGATCGGTGATCAGCAAGACCTGGCTCGTGTGGCCATAGACACGCGTCACTTGTCCCACGAGCCCGTCCGGGGAAACCACCGGGGCACGACGCCGAATCCCTTCGTCCGCGCCTTTGTCGATCGTCAGGATGCGATAGGGCGAAATCGGGGGATAGGAAACGACTTCCGCACCCACCCACTCGCCCTTCAGCTTCGCCGCCATCGCCAAAGACGCCCGAAGACGTTCGTTCTCATGCTCCATCTCCTGGAGAAAGAGCCCTTTGAACTTGAGGTCATCGATTTGCCCACGAAGGAGTTCGTTTTCCCTCTGCACGCCGATCAAGAAGAAATAGTGACTAAAGACAAGATGGACGTATTCGCGCACGG
>CAZWYB010000193.1:0-4742 GCA_964637745.1 uncultured Pseudomonadota bacterium | reverse complement strand
GACTTGATGGGGTTTCTCAATTCCACGCGGCAAAACAACTCGGGAGAGAAGAGGGGGATGCCGGTGAACCGTAGGTCTTCGCCCACGGTGATGGTGTCGCCGATCATCAGGTTGCCGCGGTCGTGGATGCCGATGATGTCTCCGGCATAGGCCTGATCGACGTTGGTCCGTCTCTGGGACATGAATTGCAGGGCGTTGTTGATCTTGAAATCCTTCCCCTGACGCACGTGTCGTACCGTCATTCCCTGCAGGAACTCGCCGGAGCAGATCCTTAGGAAGGCCACGCGATCCCTGTGTCTGGGATCCATATTCGCCTGGATTTTGAAAATAAGACCGGAGAAGGCGGCCTCCTCAGGCAGAACGTCGCGGGTCTCGGCCGGTCGGGCTCGAGGACCCGGGGCGTAGAGGATGAAGGCATCCAAAAGTTCCTGGATTCCGAAATTGTTGACGGCGGAACCAAAGAAGACGGGGCTCAAGTTCCCCTCCAGATACTGGTGGGGATCGAAATCATAACCCGCCTCCAGAAGTTCGAGGTCGTCTTTCAATTTTTCCAAAAACTCGTCGCCGATTGCGTCGCGGAGCCGTGGATGGTTGAGGTCCGCAATGATTTCCTGCTCGAAGTCCCTCGTCTTCTGCCCTGCCTCGAAAAGGCGGATCTTCTTCTGGGTCAGGTCGTAGACCCCATGGAAGCGGCTGCCTTGACCGATGGGCCAGGTCATCGGCCGGCAGGGGAGTTGTAAAACCTTTTCGACTTCGTCGATCAGCTCGAAGGGGTCGCGCCCCTCCAGATCCATCTTGTTCATGAAGGTCAGGATCGGAAGTTTCCGGTCGCGGCAGACCTGAAAGAGTTTTTTGGTCTGGGTCTCGATCCCCTTGGAGGAATCGATGATCATCAGGGCGCTGTCGACGGCGGTCAGAACGCGGTAGGTGTCTTCGCTGAAATCCTGGTGGCCGGGCGTATCGAGGAGGTTGATCTCGCGGTCTTCATAGGTGAATTGCATGACGGAAGAGGTGACCGAGATGCCGCGCTGCTTTTCGATCTCCATCCAGTCGGAGGTGGCGAAATGCCCCGAGCGCTTGGCCTTCACCACGCCCGCCATGTGGATGGCGTTGCCGAAGAGGAGGAGTTTTTCCGTCACCGTAGTCTTTCCGGCGTCGGGATGGGAGATGATCGCGAACGTCTTGCGGCGTCGGATTTCTTTCTGAATTTCTTCGGATGCCTTTTCCATATGCTTTCTATTGATTCGAAGGCCAACCCCGGTTACGTAGAGGAGGTGACCAAGTCAAACGGAATCTTTCATCAAGCCGGCCTCATCCTCATCAACGCCTATTGCTGGATCTTCTTTACGGTGACTTCGTTCGTTTTGGTTATCGGCGCCGCGGTCATACGCATCCTCACGGGTTTCTTCGACCCCAATCTCAGGATTCTGCATACATACTCCTGTTTCTGGGCGAGTCTCTATCTTTGGTTCAATCCCTTTTGGTCCTTGAAAAAGAGGGGGCTTAAGGGGGTGGATCCGAGCAAGGCCTACGTCATTGTCTCCAACCACCAATCGATGGTCGATATCGTGATCCTCTTCAACACCTTCCTGCATTTCAAGTGGGTTTCCAAAAAGACGATGTTCAACGCCCCCTTTCTGGGATGGAACATGCGGATGAACGGCTATGTCCCGATCGACCGGGGCAACGACGAGAGCCGCGAGAAATGCCTGGAGGCCTGCCGAGCCTGGCTGGCGAAGGGCTCCTCCGTCCTTTTTTTCCCGGAGGGTACGCGTTCCACCGATGGAAAGATGCTTCCGTTCAAGATCGGCGCCTTCCGCCTGGCCGTGGAATCGGGCCACGACGTGCTGCCCATCGTGATTCAGGGACCCCTCGACGCCGTACCGAAACACTCCATCCTCCTTCACCGCCGGTCGAAAATGACGCTGGAGGTCCTGCCTCCGATCTCCGTCCATTCCTATATGGGCAATCCGTCGGGCGCCGAATCCCTCATGAACCACACCCGGACGATGATCAAGGCGAAGCTCGGTCAGTAGTTCACAACTTTCAGGGATTTAAGGCGAAGAACCCCCCCAGAAGAGTGCTCTTATGATGCTGACGACGGTTTCGCCCCAGTCCTTTTTTCTCCTCGAGGCCTTCAACCTCGTTTCGGCCAATCCCTTGGCCGGCGTGAATTTCGGCATGAGAAACAATCGCTCAGAGATCGTCTCGGCGCCTCTGTTCTTTCAGCGCGATGCCTCGGTGCTCTTCTGCGAAGAGATGCTGGACGCCGTCCGGAGCCTGACGCCTCCTCAGACCCTCGTTTTCAAGCCCCTTGAGAATATCGGTTACCCCACCGATCTCAACCGCCGTTTCTTTCTGAACCAATATACGACCGAGGCGGGGATCCGGGGCATGGAGCGCGCGGACAGCCGGATCTTCGGGGCCGCCGAATATTATCGGTTCGGTATCGGCCAAGTCTATGGTTTGGGGAAGTCCGTCATCGTCCATAACATCCTCAGGAACCACTTTCCGCATCAGCTGGGTATCTCCGTCTCCAAGAGCATGCAGGGGATGCAGGTCCAGCAAAAGGAAATCGTCGGATTCACCCAAGAAAGCCGCAAAGAGGATTTCATGGAGCTTTCCCTGAGCTTTGACCGGTCCTCCATTTTACGGCTCTTTCTGGGGAGTACGGACATCGGCACAGGAGGATTTGATTCACGCCGTTACTTCGACTTGGCCTTGCAATTTTCGGCCCGACTCTATCTGGAGAATCCACATACTCTTGAGGACGGGTTCGCGTTTTTGGTCCTGGGAGGGGACGAACCGTTCTCTTTCGGCCCGGCAAGGCCCGTTTTAGCTATGTACGGACTGGAATTCGGTCGCCGCGGCGGAGTCCACCTAAGGGATGCGAAGGGGAAAAAGATTCAGAGGTCCCGATGCCGAATGGACGGGCCAAACTTCATGATCTCCTCCAAACGCACCCTGTCTCCCGGAAGCGATCAACCCGCTTTCACCATCCGATGGAACCGCAACGGCTTTCAAGTCATCCAGAAAAGAGGGGTCAACGGACCTCATCCGATGCTGCAAGTCTCTCGGCTCTTCAGCGCCGTCTCTGATGAAATTAATGAGGAGCTGAAACGTTTCGACCGACTCCCCGAATACGAAAAAATCGGGACGTTGGCGGAATATTATGCAAAGCTTCGATCGATGGAAACGCCCAAAGGGTGAGTGGATGTCGATCTTTCCTGTGTCGCCGGAAAAGCAAAAACAGCTCGAAGAGCGGATGATCCGCCTGGGTTTGCGCGAGACCGATTTAGTCGAGAATTTCGTCAAAGGCTCCGGCGCCGGAGGGCAAAAGATCAATAAGACGTCGGTCGCCGTGTCGATCCGCCACCTTCCTTCCGGAATCATGGTGCGTTGCCAAGAGTCACGCAGTCAGGCCTTAAACCGATTTATCGCCCGCCGTCTTTTGTGCGAGAGGCTGGAGGCTCGCTTGCAAGGCCTGCAGTCCGAAGACCAGCAGCGCCGCGAAAAAATCCGCCGCCAGAAGCGAAAACGTTCCAAGCGCGCCAAGGAAAAGATGCTCGGAGACAAGAGGCACCATTCCCTCAAGAAAGAATCCCGTCGCAGACCGTCGCATTTTGACTAATCCGCAACATTTTTAGTTTGCCGCCGAAAACAAACGCCACTGGGGGTTAAAAGAGGAGAAATCTTATGAATTTCAGCGTTCCCACTACGCTTTCGGTCGGTCAATCCCTCCAAACTCTCTTTTTCAGTGCGGCCCGTTTCACGCCGGTCGTGCCCGCTCGTGATTTGCGCATCGGCCTGAGTCAGGCCTTGTGGAGCGAAGGATCCTCAACCGCCCGGAATCTGGCCCTGCGTCTCGCTCGGGCGGGTGACGCCGTGAGCTATACACATGTCGCTTCCACTCTGAACGATCATTTTGTTCGAGGAACGGATCTGGCGAACTCTCTCACCAGGGAAGCGTCTCTCAAGGCCCAGACAAACGAGGATTTTGCCAGATCGCTCTCAGAGGCGGCGAGGGCTGGTTATGAAAAGGTGGTCAAACCGCATAGACGTGAGAGGAGAGGTATCTTGCCCCACTATTTCAACGCCAAGCGGCCTGAATCCGATGAGGAAGTGCCTAACCTCTGGGAGGCCTCCCTCGCCAGGCTCGTCAATCCCAAGCCTAAAAATTAGCAATCCTAAGGATTTTTCGGTGGCTGGGAACGGCCGTCCTTTGCCTGCTCTAAGACCGAGAAGGCGGTCGCGAGCATCGAACTGATCTCCGCGGCGTTGGCCGGGACGATCATCGTATTCCCGGTTCTGGCGATTTGACCGAACTGACGGACATATTCCTCGGCCACCCGGAGTTTGGCCGCATCTCCACCACCGGGCGTTTTCAGAATGTCTGCGACCATCTTGAGCCCATCGGCCGTGGCCTTGGCGATATTCAAAATCGCCTGAGCCTGCCCCTCCGCCTCGTTGATCCGCTTTTGCCTGTCGGCCTCGGAGTTCTTAATCGTCTGCTGCTTGTCGCCCTCGGCGCGGTTGATCTTGGAATCCCGGTCTCCTTCGGATGCGAGAACCACGGCCCGCTTTTCCCGTTCCGCCCGCATCTGCTTTTCCATCGCCGCCAAGACGTCCTGAGGGGGCGTGATCGACTTGATCTCGTAACGCAACACCTTCACGCCCCAAGGATCCGTCGCCTTGTCCAAGGCCATGACGACCTGATTATTGATGTGCTCGCGCTCTTCAAA
>CAZWYB010000192.1:3758-4745 GCA_964637745.1 uncultured Pseudomonadota bacterium | reverse complement strand
CCGAACAAGAAAGAGACCGTGGCCTCGGCGGGTGTCGTTATCGTTTTGGTCGGGATCTCCGCGCTGATCCTGTTTCTGATCGACACGCTCTGGGGAACGGCGATTCGGGGTATTCTGGCCCTTTAAAGGAGCTGATTTGTATGCCGCAACATTGGTATGTCGTTCACACGTATTCGGGATTCGAGCAGAAGGCCAAGAAGGCCTTGGAGGAGAAGGTCAAGTCTCTGGACAAGAAGGATTTGATCACCGAGGTCCTGATCCCTTCCGAAAACGTGGTTGAAATGAAAAAGGGGGTCAAGAAGACCTCGAGTCGGAAGATATTTCCCGGTTATATCCTGGTCCGAATGGAGCTGAACGACGACACCTGGCATATCATCAAGAGTGTCCCGAAGGTGACGGGTTTCGTCGGTGGAACGAAGAATCCGCCGATCGTGCCGGACGAGGAAGTGAACCGGATCACGCAACAGATCAGCGAAGGAACGCTCCGTCCGAAGCCGAAGGTCTCGTTTGAAAAGGGAGAAAGCGTCCGCGTGGTGGATGGTCCGTTCACGAATTTTAACGGGATCGTCGACGAGGTGAAGCCGGAGAAGGGGAAGGTCAAGGTCTTAGTCAGCATCTTCGGCCGGTCGACTCCGGTGGAGCTGGATTTTATTCAGGTCGAGAAGAATTAGGGAACGGTTTTATTCAGGTTGAAAAAAAATAAAGGCTGTGGTCTAAAACCCGGCCCTTTGAAAAATAGGATTTTTTGCTATGGCTCCTCCAAAGAAAGTTCAGACGCAAATTAAGCTTCAAGTGCCCGCGGGACAAGCGAATCCAGCCCCCCCGATCGGTCCGGCTCTGGGTCAGCACGGCGTGAACATCATGGAGTTCTGCAAGCAGTTCAACGCCAAGACGCAGAAGATGGAACATGGGCTGGGTATCCCGGTCATTATTACCGTTTCAGTCTACCGGTACTTCCCCCTCATCCTGAAAGACCCCCCGGTCCCA
>CAZWYB010000192.1:388-3748 GCA_964637745.1 uncultured Pseudomonadota bacterium | reverse complement strand
TCATGAAGACACCGCCGGTCTCGATCTTGATCAAAAAAGCGATCGGATTGGCGAAAGGCTCCGCGATGCCCAACAAAGACAAGGTGGGAGCCCTCACCAAGGCGCAAGTGACTGAAATTGCAAAGCAAAAGATGCCTGATTTGAACGTGAATTCCCTCGAGGCAGCCATGAGAACCGTCGAGGGAACGGCCCGCAGCATGGGCGTTGAAATTAAAGGGTAGGACATTTTATGCCCGGTAAAAAATACAAAGCGGCTTTAGCGAAGGTTGATCGTGTGAAGAGGTACTCCCTCGAGGAGGCCTTGGATCTCTTGGCCGTAGCCAAGTATGCGAAGTGGGATGAAACGGTCGACATCGCCGTCCGGCTGGGCGTGGACCCGAAACAGGGCGAACAGATGGTGCGGGGCGTGGCGCCTCTCCCGCACGGATTGGGCAAAAAGGTCCGCGTGATCGTCTTCGCGAAGGGCGAGAAACAGAAGGAAGCCAAAGAGGCCGGAGCCGACGAGGTCGGGGCCGAGGATCTCATCGAAAAGATCGACAAGGGTTGGATGGATTTCGACAAGGCGATTGCGACCCCGGATATGATGGGCGTCGTCAGCCGCTTGGGCAAAGTCCTGGGTCCGCGCGGTTTGATGCCGAATCCGAAGCTGGGAACGGTCACCTTCGATGTCGCGAAGGCGATCAAGGACGTCAAGGCCGGCTCCGTGGAGTATAAAGTTGACAAGGGTGGTAATATACATGCACCGGTCGGGAAGGCCTCGTTCGGCAAGGAGAAGCTCAAGGATAACATCGTAACCTTAATGGAATCGATCCTGCGCGCGAAGCCGCCGACGGCGAAGGGCACCTATCTCCGCAGTGTGACGATTTCCACGACGCAGAGTCCGGGTATCAAGCTCGATACGAACGCCTTGCAGGCCCTAGGATAATTTTGAGCTTAATCTTGAGCTTAATAAGGATCACTTATGCGCAAGTCTGAAAAAGAAGTCGTCATTGCCGGATTTTCCGAGAAGTTGAAAAAAGTTCAGGCTGTCATTTTGGCGGAGTACCGCGGCCTGAAGGTCTCGGAGCTGACTGAGATCCGGCGTGAGATTCGCAAGAACGCCGGCGAATTCAAGGTGGTCAAGAACCGCCTGGCCAAGCGTGCGATGATGGGCACGGAGTGGGCCCTTCTGGAAAACCAGATGAAGGGGCCCATCGGTATCGCGACGAGCGAGCAGGACCCGGTCTCGCTCTCCAAGATTTTGACCAAGTTCGCCGAGACCTACCCGGCCTTGAAGCTTCGGGCCGGCGTGTTCGCCGGCAAATTGTTGGCGGTGAAGGACATCGAGGCGTTGTCCAAACTTCCCTCCAAGGAAGAGCTCTACGCCAAGATGTTGGGCACCTTGCAGGCGCCGGCCTCGAACCTGGTGCGCGTCTTACAGGCTGTACCGCAAAAGTTGGCGATGGCCTTGAAGGCGATCTCAGAAAAGAAACAGTAATTTTAACAGTCATCTTTTAAGGAGGACACAATGGGTAACGTTAGCAGAGCGGATATCGTCGAATCGCTCAAAGCCATGCCGCTCTTGGAAGTGGCGGAACTGGTCAAGGAACTGGAACAGGTCTTCGGCGTTTCGGCCGCGGCTCCTGTGATGGTCGCCGGTGCCGCCGGTGGAGCGGCCGCCGCCGCCGCCGAGGAGAAGACGGAGTTCACCGTCGTTCTGGCCTCCGCGGGCGACAACAAGATCAACGTCATCAAGGAAGTCCGTGCCCTGACCGGTTTGGGACTGAAAGAGGCGAAGGATCTCGTTGAAGGAGCCCCCAAGACCGTGAAGGAAGGCGTCTCGAAGGATGATGCGAAGAAGATGAAAGAGACGCTCGAAAAGGCCGGGGCGAAGGTCGAAGTCAAGTAATTGTTTTTTGATTTCAAATCTTTACGCTATAATGTGCCGTTTCTTCGGGATGCCGGATGGGGCGTGTTGCGCCTTTGACGGTGTCTCGTCGTTTTAGGAGGCTCACGTGACGACGACTATTCACGACAGGATTGTACGCCGCAGTTTCGCGAAGATTGAGGAGATCATACCGATCCCCAATCTGATCGAAATGCAAAAGAAGTCCTACCGTGATTTTCTCCAAGCCGGCTCCGAAACCGACAAACGGAACTTGATGGGATTGCAAGGCGTCTTCAAGAGCGTCTTCCCCATTCGCGACTTTAACAACACGGCCTCTCTTGAATTCGTCAATTACCATCTCGACAAGCCCAAGTATGACGTCAACGAATGCAAGCAGCGCGGGATGACCTATTCCGCGCCCATGCGCGTGGTCGTGCGTTTGGTCGTGTGGGACGTCGACGCCGAGACCGGGGCCCAATCCATCCGAGACGTGAAGGAGCAGGAGGTCTACTTCGGCGAAATCCCGCTGATGACCGACACCGGCACGTTCATCGTAAACGGCACCGAACGCGTCGTCGTGGCCCAGTTGCACCGGTCACCCGGTATTTTCTTTGAACATGACAAGGGTAAGACCCACGCGTCCGGAAAGCTTCTCTATTCCTGCCGCATCATTCCTTACCGCGGATCTTGGCTGGATTTCGAATTCGATCCCAAAGACATCATTTACGTGCGCATCGACCGCCGCCGCAAGATTCCGGCGACGGTGCTTTTGAAGGCGCTGGGTTACTCCGTCGAAGATCTCTTAAATTACTTCTATCAAAGCGAGATCGTTACGTTGGAAGGCAACAAGCTCTCCAAGAACGTGGTTCCGGAACTCCTCCGCTACCAGCGTGCCTTTAAAGACATCAAGAACCCGAAGACGGGCGACGTCCTGATCAAGTCCGGCAAGAAGTTCAACCGGCCGATCGTCGAGAGAATCGTCGCCGCCAAGATCAAGGAAATCCCCATCGAGGACGAGGAGGTCATCGGCCGCATCTGCGCCCACGACATCATCGACAAATCGACGGGCGAGGTCCTGATCGCCTGCGGCGACGCCGTGACCGAAGAGAAGCTGGAGCTGATCCGTAAGAAGAAGGTGGAGGAGATTCACCTCCTTTATATCGATCACTTAAACATCGGACCTTATATCCGCAACACGATCATCACGGACAAGATCGCCACCCAGGAAGAGGCCTTGATGGAGATCTATAAGCGCCTCCGTCCGGGTGATCCGCCGACTCCGGATTCGGCCCGCAAATTTTTCGACAATCTCTTCTTCAATCCCGAAAAGTACGATCTGTCTCGGGTCGGACGCCTCAAGATCAATCACAAGTTTAATTTCGAAGTGCCCGTCGAGGTCACGACCCTCCGAAAGGAAGACATCCTCGAGGCCGTCAAATATCTCTGTAACCTGAAGGACGGAAAGGGGCAGATCGACGATATTGACCACTTGG
>CAZWYB010000192.1:0-378 GCA_964637745.1 uncultured Pseudomonadota bacterium | reverse complement strand
CACCCGGCTGGCCGGCGCTGCTGCGGGAGGCACGGGGCAGATCGACGATCTTGGCAACTTGGGCAACCGCCGTGTCCGTTCGGTCGGCGGGTTGTTGGAGAACCAGTACCGCATCGGTCTGGTCCGCATGGAGCGCGCCGTCAAGGAGCGTATGAGTCTCCAAGACGTCGAGACCTTGATGCCGCACGATCTGATCAACCCAAAACCGGTCTCGGCCGTCATCAAGGAATTTTTCGGGTCGTCGCAGCTCTCGCAGTTCATGGATCAGACGAATCCGTTGTCCGAGATCACGCACAAGCGACGTCTTTCGGCCCTGGGGCCCGGCGGTCTCACCCGCGAGCGCGCGGGTTTCGAGGTTCGCGACGTCCACGCCACGCA
>CAZWYB010000191.1:0-4746 GCA_964637745.1 uncultured Pseudomonadota bacterium | reverse complement strand
CCTGCGGCGCGGCGCTGATGATGAGCGAGTTGGTGGCCGGATCGGCGGTCACGTAGACCGGGTTTTCAAAGACGGGTCCGACGTCCTTGACGAAATCAAGTTTCAATCCCATCGCCTCGGGGACCATGAGGATGTCGCTATAAAGGATCGCCGCGTCGACCCCCAAGCGCCGCACGGGTTGGAGTGTGATTTCGCACGCGGTCTGGGGGTCCTTCATCATCTGGAGGGTGGACTTGGCCTGGCGGATTTCGCGGTATTCCGGAAGGTAGCGTCCCGCCTGGCGCATCATCCAAACGGGAGGACGATCCACGGCTTCGCGGCGGCAGGCCTTTAAAAAACGTTCTTTGGGAGTCATAAAATCAAGCTTGCCTCCTTTTCGATGGACACTTCAATCGAATTTCTTTTAAAGAAACCCCATGTCCGAACACCGCGCCCGGCTTTCCTGGAAGAAAACGACGCCCGATTTCAACTACGACACCTACGACCGCTCGCACGAAATCGTCTTCGAAGGCGGCCAAGAAATTGGCGGATCGGCTGCGGTCGAATACAAAGGCAAAAGGGAGAAAACCAATCCCGAAGAGCTCTTGGCGGCGTCTTTGGCCTCCTGTCATCTGTTGACCTTCCTCGCAATCGCATCCAAATCGCGCCTGGTCGTGGAGACCTATGAAGACGAAGCGGTCGCGGTGCTGGATAAGAACGCGGAAGGGCAGACGGTCGTGACGACGATCACGCTCCACCCGAAGGTCACGTTTGCTGGTGACCCTCAGCCGGATAGCGCCAAGATCCGAGAGCTTCACGAAAAATCCGGCCGCAATTGCATGATCGAAAACTCCCTTAAAAGCCGGGTGATCGTAGAGCCCCGTTGATCATCTTTTTTGCCATAGACACCCCCAGTAAAATTCCCTAAGACCGTCGATTCCATGAAGCTGACGGAAGAACAGGCCCAAGAGATCGGCAACGACGAATCCGAGCGGTGGCGCCAGACCCACGCCGCGGTGATTCAGGAGATCCAGCGGACGAGCGCAGATTATGAAGAAGACCGGAAGCTAGCGCGTGATCTGACCTCCCAAATCGTGGCGGCGACGCGGGACGAGGACAAGGCGGCTCTCGCCTCCGACGAGGCCGTGGCGCACGGCTTGACGAAACTTCGGAAGGACAAGACGGAAGGGTTAGACAGCTTGGTCGAGCAGCCGTACTTCGCGCGTGTCGTGACCAATGAGGTGGACGAGGATGGTGTTGCTAAGACGGTCGAATTTAGATTGGGGACCGCCAGCTTCCCCGCCCAACGGATCATCGATTGGCGCAAGGCCCCCATCAGCAAGCTTTATTACGATTACAAGGAAGGCGACGATTTTTCTGAAACCATCCAGGGTCGCGAACGGGACGGCGTGATCCGTCTCCGACGGTCCTATCACGGGAGACGGGAAGACCTGCATATCATTGAAATGCCCCAAGGGACGATCGCCCGGCAGAACGGAAAGTGGAAGATCAAGGATAAAGGAGAACCCCTCTCGCGCACGTCCGGCCACGACGGCCACCTCCCGCCGATTCTGTCGCTCATCACGCCAGAGCAATTCGGAATGATCACGCGTGATCCGCAAAAACCTATCGTCATCCAAGGCATCGCGGGCAGCGGCAAGACGACGGTCGCCCTGCATCGTTTGGCGTGGCTGATCCATGAGGATAACGGGGGCGTGAAGCCGGGAAAATGCCTGGTCGTGATGTTCAACCGGTCTCTGAAGGCCTATATCGAGACGACCTTACCGGAATTAAACATTCAGGGCGTCCCGATCCGAACCTTTCACCAGTGGTCGAACCAGCTCGTGACGGAGTTGACCGGCCCGCGCCCGACGGGCGTTTTCAAGAAGAGCCGGGAGCTGGAACAGTTCAAGTCGTCGGCGATCTGTCATCAACTGATCGGTAAATACGTGGAAAAATTTCCGGACCGGAACAAGAAGGATTGGATCGCGGACCTCTTCGGCTTCTTCGCATTCGCCGCCTCCCAGGAATTGTTCTGGCCCAAGTGGGATCAGATCCGGGCTCAATTGAAGGAGCAGATCGAACGAAAGGCCTGCGACGCCCAGGACGATCCCATCATCCTGCACCTCATTTATGCGGAGCACGGCTATTATCCGGTGCAAAAGCCCGAGAGCTTGGGGCTCTGCGACCACGTCGTCATCGACGAGGCCCAGGACTTCGGGTTAATGGAGATCCGGGCCTTGTTGAACGCCGTCGAGCAGAAGAGGACGGTGACGATCGTCGGCGATTTGGCTCAGAAGATCGTCATGGGACGGAATTTTTCGAGTTGGGAGGAGATGCTGAAGGATGCCGGCTTTGAGGAAACGATGCCGATTCCTCTCACGGTCTCCTACCGATCGACCGAGGAGATCATGGCCGTGGCGGGGCGTATTCGTGGCTCGGAGCTTGCCGCCTCCACACAGATGGCGTCCAAAAGACGAGGGGCTCCTCCGACGTTCATCCGTGCGGACGGCGCCGCCGTCCTTCCGAACTTGGTCGCGCAATGGGTCCGGGCTCGCATGCAGGAAAATCCCAATTCCCTCTCCGCCGTCATCTGCCGTTGGCCGAAGGATGCGCAGGGCTTGGTCGATGAATTGCGGAAGATCGGTTGTCCGTCGGTCCGATGGGCGCACCGCGATCAGTTCGAGTTCTCGCCCGGAGTGAATGTCACGAACGTCCACCAGGTGAAGGGTCTGGAGTTCCGGAGCGTCCTGGTCGTCGAGCCCTCCGAGGAGAACTACGCCGCCGCGAGCGAAGAGGAAAAGAACCTCCTGTATGTGGCGGCGACGCGCGCGGAGGTGCGATTGGACTTCCTCGGGACAAAACCCCCGAGCAAACTTCTGCCGACCCTTTCCAAAGGAAAAGCGACCGCATGACCGCTTCCTCCATTCTTTGGCTCTTTGCGGCCTTTTTTACCTTCCATCAGGTCTGGGAGGTTTCTCTGACCCTTTTGAACGACCGGGAGATGGAGAAGAATCGCCCCACGATTCCGCCTTACTTTAAAGATAAGATCGAGCCGGAGCGTTATGAGAAAAGCATCGATTACAATTTGGAAAAGGCGCGGTTCGGGCTCGCTGTTCGGGCCTACGACATCGCGATCGTCTGGGCGATCATCCTGAGCGGTTCTTTGGGGTGTCTCGATGTGTGGATCGCGACGTTCGGTTTGGGGGCACTCTTGCATTCGGTTGTTTACTGCGGATGCGTCGCCCTGGCCGTCATGCTTTTGCGCGTCCCGGTCTCCCTCTATTCCCACTTCGTCCTCGAGGAGAAATACGGTTTTAACAAGATGACGGCCAAGACGTTTGTCGCCGATCTCTTGAAAGGGATCCTCATCGCCGCCGTCTTGGGAGGGCCGCTCCTCTTCGTGGTCTTTTGGCTCTATCAAAAGGCGGGCGTGTGGTGGTGGCTTTGGGCCTTTGCAGCCGTCTATGGATTCGAATTTCTGATGGCGGCGGTCTATCCGACGTTCTTGGCCCCTATTTTTAACAAATTCACGCCGCTCCCCGAGAGTTCGCTTAAGAAATCAATCACGGATCTGGCGGAAAAAATCCGGTTCAAGATGTCCGGCATTTATACGATCGATGGCTCCCGCCGCTCCTCGCACTCCAACGCCTACTTCGCCGGCATGGGCAGGCTGCGTCGGATTGTCCTCTTCGACACCCTCCAGAAACAGTTGACCGAACGGGAGATCGTCGCCGTTTTGGGACACGAGATGGGACACAATAAAAGACGGCACATCCAGAAGATGATGGCCTTGTCCTTCGTCCTGTCGTTTACCGGATTCTGGATCCTGTCGAAGGTCATCGCCTGGGAGCCCCTCTACGGGGCCTTTCGCGCGGGTGCTCCGGCCCCTCACAAGGCCCTTGTGATCTTCGCCCTGTTCGGCGCGCACGTCACGTTCGTCCTGAAGATTTTGGAAAATTATTTGTCCCGCAAGTACGAGTACGAGGCGGACCTTTTTTCCGTCGAAGTGGTGGGCGACCGAGAGGCGATGGCGTCATCGTTGGTCGCTCTTTCGCGCGAAAACCTCTCCAACCTGACGCCGCATCCTCTCTACAGTGCGTATCATTATACGCATCCGACGACATTGGAGCGCGTGAAGGCCATTCAATCTGCGTAACTAATGCTGAATCGTCCCCGCCTTCACCACTTCGAAGGCGGTGCCGGGGACGGATTTGAGTTGGTCCAGGTCGGTGTCGTTCCAGCGTGTGTCGGTGGAGCCGGAGATGTACCAATTCGAACCGTTGTCGGCGACGAACATCCCGTATTTTTTGAGTGCCGTCAGGATCACGCGCGCCGTTCCCGTGAATCCGGAGATGTCATAAGAGGCCTTGAGGCGGAGCCTGAGGCCCATGGGAGGCGCGTTCGGGCTCGTTTCACTGCTCGCAAAATGCGTCGCGGGATGGATATAGGCTGCCTGTGTCCTGTTGAAGGTCACTCGGAGGGCGTGACGGATTTCCCCCTGTTCGACGGCCTCATCGTAGCGAACAAGGCCGGCGAAGATCGGCAATCCGGCGGCGTCGGCAGACGTCCATCCATCCGTTCTCAAGGCGTTTGATTTCAGGTCGAACTTGGCCCCGGAGGCGCAATCCCAGCCGCCCCCGTTCTTTACGGCTTGGTACATTTCGTAGAGGACGCAATGGTCCTGGTCCACCACGAGCACATGGGCATCGCCCCCTGCTTCTACGCGTGCATCCGGGGGAATGGGGTAGGGGCCGGGATCGCTTT
>CAZWYB010000190.1:0-4746 GCA_964637745.1 uncultured Pseudomonadota bacterium | reverse complement strand
GAGGGCGTGAAGCCGTTCAAGTTCTCGCCGCCGATCCTCGAGACGATCTGCTGGATGCTCGGCGCGATCGCGGACAAAGACGGCGTGCCGCTCCTCAAGACCGTCGCCGCGAACCCGAAGCTGCCGGCGCGCTCCGAGGCGACGATCGCGCTCGGGCACATCCCCGGCGACGCATCGGTGCAGGCGCTCGCGGAGCTGATCGACGACGAGGACGGCTGGATCCGCTACAACGCGTATCTCGGGTTGAAGACGCTCACGGGGCAGGACAACTTCGCGGACTGGGTGTACGGGTACCAACAGGGACGGGAGGAGTGGGCGGCGTGTCTGGGGTTCCGAGGTTGATGAGGAGGACGCCGATCATGAGGCGTATCCTGGAGGAACGGGCGGCATTTTCAAGGAATTTTCTTCACCCCTCAAATCATGCCATATTGTGCAATAATATTAATTTTATATTGCACAATATGGCATGATTTGGCATGGTGAGGTATGATTTCATACGGTATTTATTCTAAATTATCATTTAAAATTAAAGAGTTGAGCGACTTAATTGCCATTAAATGGGAAAGTCTCAGGAGCCTTCCGGAAGACGAAAAGCAGGCCCTTCATCAAATGGCCCGTGTCAGCCAGGTCGGGGCTTCCACGCGGATTGAGAATGCCGTTCTGACCGATGCGGAAGTGAATTGGATCGATACGACACTTTCGGCCAAAGAAAGGCCTACGGCTTTCCAAGAAGAGAATCTTCGCATCGAAAACAAACTCTCGAAGGACAAGGAGCGCAGCATCGAAGAGGTAGCTGGTTGTCGGGGTATGCTCTTGATCCTTTATGAACAGGGGCGTGAACTCTTTCCACTGACGGAAACCATCTTGCGGGCCCTTCATCAGGAATTGCTCCGCTTCTACCCGCCGGCGTTTCACTATCTTGGTAACTACAAAAAGGTGACGAACAGTGTCGTGGAACGGAATCATCGAACCGGTGTGGAAAAGATTGTCTTTAAAACGGCCGATCCAGGATCCACAACGGATGCGGCCATGTCCGATCTCGTGCGTTGGTATAACGAAGAATTGTTGCAAAACCCCTGGTCGCTGACGGTCGCCTGCGAGCTGTTTTTTCGCTTCTTGGCGATCCATCCGTTTCAAGACGGTAATGGGCGATTGGGCCGTGGCCTTTTTCTCTTAACGCTTTTGCAATCACCAGATCGCATCTTGTCTTCCATCGCGCCCTATCTGGCTGTGGACCGACAGATCGAGCGACATCGACAAGAGTATTATTCGGTTCTTCAGCGTTGTTCGGGAGGAACCTTCCACCAGGATCCTCGCGAATATCGGATCGAATACTTTTTGGATTACATGATTCGCATGATGAAAGGGGCTTTAGATGATTTGGATCGTTGCCGACAACGCTATGCTGCCATCCGAGGACTCTCTCCGGCGGCCTTACGGGTCTTTGACTGTTTTCGGGAATATCCAGAAAAGAAACTTCAAACCAAAGAGATCGTCGATTTTACAGGATTGCCACGCAGGACCGTGAATCATGCCCTGAGTCTTCTTGCCGAATCCGCACTCATTCAAATGAGGGGTCGTGGGCCAGGGACGCGGTATCAGATTGTTTTTTAGATTGGTTTCACAACGACCAAAATCACAGCCCCGATCAACACAAGAGTCGGGATCTCATTGATGATCCGACAGGCCTTTTCGGAAAGAAAGAAGTCACCCTCGGCGAATCGTCGATGGGTGATGGTTGCAAAGAGGTGATAGACGACGAGGACCAGCACCAACCCCAACTTCGCCCAGAACCAACGCGCCATCAGAATCGACGGGTTATCGCTTACGAGGAAAAAGCCGAAGGCCATGGTCAGCACCATGGCCGGGTGCATGATGATCGTCAGGAGTTTTCGCTCCATCTGGACGTAGACCGCCGCCATCCCCTGATTGTCCTTGAACTTCGCGTGATAGACGAAAAGACGGAAGATATAAAAAAGCCCCGCGAACCAGGCCACCATGAAGATGATGTGAAAGGCCTTGAGCCACAAGTAGGGCATATCCCTTCTTAAACGGCGGATCGATTTGGAAGCAACCCTTTCTTGGGATGGGCGATAAGCCCCCACTCCGGGGTGTGATCCTCCATGACGGTCTTTCAACTTCCCTTGCATCTGATCTATCAAACGGAACCGCTACGCGTGGTCCAAGGCTGGACGA
The DNA here is from genome assembly GCA_964637745.1 of uncultured Pseudomonadota bacterium. Lineage (GTDB taxonomy): Bacteria > UBA10199 > UBA10199 > JACPAL01 > CAZWYB01. The sequence continues at coordinate 2,550 of CAZWYB010000190.1, read as the reverse complement.
GCTTCGCCTTGGGTCCTTTGCCCGCCGAGGCGTTACCGGTCACGCGTCCCGTGACAGCTCAATTAGGGCGGGTGCTTCAGGATCATGGGTGCCGAATCGCGGCCCGCCTGTTTGAGAAGGCCGACGATCGCGAGACCGAAATCGCCGCCTACCAAACCCTTCGGACCTTCCTCCGTCTTTATGAAAAGGGAACGCCCGATTTCGAGCCGATGATCGAGGGACTTGCGACGGCGATTCAGGACCAGCTCCTGAGGACGCCTCAAGCGGCGGAGGGTGTTCACGGGAACGACGTTCCGACGCCCCGCGAGGAGGCCTCTCCTCCGCAGCCTTTGACGCCATTACCCAATGATGACGTCGACCGGGCCTTGATATCGGTCCTTTCACTGGACGGCTACGACGCGGACCGCGTGATCTATTCCAAGTTCATGCCCGACCGCTCGGAGGGAGGCGACTTTTCGGAAATCCGCGTCTATCGGGTCATCCATCGGGACACGGGGGAGGTCGTCGTCGCCCGCTGGACCAACGAGCCGTATCCCATCGGCCAGGGCGGGGCCCGATGGATCCAACACATTCAGAACGACCCTCGCTTCCATTCCGCCCTGGTCAAGGTGTTTCAGACGGGGTCGCTCGCTTACGGGAGTTACTCCGTGATGGAGGAGATCGTCGGCCGGTCGATGGAAGAGCGGATCGTGGAAAAGGAACAAACGAACCTGAATCTCTTGATCGAAATCTTGCGCGTGAATCTAGAGGTGGAGGCCTCCCTGAACGGTTTGGGATTCACGCACGGCGATCTCGGAATGCACAACACGGCGCTGTCCGAAGACGGTTATCGCGTTTACGATTATGAGCACACCCGCCAGACTTTCGGGCCCGAGGACCTAAAAAAGCCGCTTTACGCCGCGGCCAATATGGCCCTCGAATATCTCTTTTCCGGCCAGATGGCCTTGGGTCGTTTGACTCGGAGAGACGGGGTGCTCAAAAAGAACGCTCTGAGGGACATCCTGGACCGGTCCCGCCTCTTTGGCCGTCTCCAAGAGAATCAACGAAGAGTGCTTTGCGATTTTCTTCATGCCCTGATTTATAATCAAGACGGCGAGCTTCATTACGACAACTCATCTCAGGCGTTGGTGGCCTTAGAGGGAGTGGAAGCGATTCTGAGGGATTCGGTCGTGGAGTCGTCCATCATCCTGAACGAATGGCCCGAATTCTTAAACCCCTCCGCCTTTCGCGAGGCGATCCGATCGATCGATGACAGGATCTCGGTTTCACAGGTGAGGATCCGGTCACAGAGGCAATTCCTGCGCGATGGCAGCACCTTTTGTTCGGCGCACAAAGTGGCCTTGAAGTTGTCGTGCTCCGGAAAGGGAGAGATCGGGGAATTCATTCTGACGTTTCAACCCGACAAAAACACCCTCTCGCGCTGGAAGGTGAGCGATCTTCAGTTGAAACTGGAGATTCAAGGGGACCGTTACGGATTCGAATTGATGACGGAGGCGATCCGCTATGCCTATGCCAATCCCGCCATCACGAAGATCAGCCTCTCCGGCCTCAATCAGGGAAAATACGTCTGGCGGCATTTCGACGGCGTCCGGCTCTCGGATGAGGATTTGGGGGAAATCCATCGGATCAACGCCGCCTACCGTTTGGGCATCCCGTCTCATCTGCTGGTTCGTGGCATGACGCTTGCGCGTCTCTCCCGGGTGGTCGATCTCGGAACTCCTCAACCCGATATGGATCCCGCCGCACGCGAGGCCTTTCGCTATTCCAACCGCCCCTTCGCCGAGGATCGAAGAATGACCCAATTTCCCGGCTTGATCGCTTTTCTCCTCCTGCCGCGGTGCCACGCGACGCTGGACCTCAAGTCCGCCTCGGACTATTCGGACTTTCTGGATTCGGTGATCGCCTTTTGGACAGAGCGAAGCGAGGAGGTTGAGAGGGCTAAGACCTTGATCGAGCGGCTCAGGTCGGAGAAGGAGTTGCTTGCGGACTGGGCTTGACGGAGGCGTTCGCTCGTTCCTCGAACATCAGGTAGATCGTCGGCAGCACGAAGAGGGTCAGGAGCGTCGCCGAGACGAGCCCTCCAATGATGACCACGGCGAGCGGTTTTTGGACCTCCGAGCCGATGCCGTGGGAGAGCGCCATGGGGAGCAGACCCAGCATGGCGAGCAGAGCGGTCATCAAGACGGTCCTTAAGCGGACGTTCGAGCCTTCGATCACGGCCTCGTAGGCGGACAATCCCCTTTCCTTCAGTTGGTTGAAATAACTGACCATCACGACGCCGTTCAAAACCGCCTGACCGAAGAGGGCGATGAATCCGATCGCCGCCGACACGCTCAGATGGATTCCGGTGAAGAGAAGGAGAAAAATGCCGCCGATCAGGGCGAAGGGGACGTTCAGGAGAATAATGGTCGCATCGCGCGCTGATTTGAAGGCGTTGAAGAGGATCACGAAGATGAGAAAGATACTGACGGGGACGATGAACATCAGCCGCTCCATGGCGCGTTTTTGGTTTTCGAACTCGCCGCCCCACGTCACGTAGTAACCCGGCGG
>CAZWYB010000189.1:2011-4789 GCA_964637745.1 uncultured Pseudomonadota bacterium | reverse complement strand
GGTCTCTCCCAAGATCAACGCCGTGGCGGAAGTCGGGGCGACGCGCCCCACGATACCGAAGAGCCTTCGCATCGGCTCACTCTTTCCCAGCATTCCATGAAAGAAAGGGCCTTCCCTGCCCCTTTCTCGGACTACGGTTTCCGACTCCTCGTCCCCTTCCTTCCACAGGGTCCCGCTTCTGAAAACAATCCGCCAGCCGCCCAGGCCAATCGAGTCGCCGTCGTTCAAGGCGGCTTCGCAAAGCCGATGCCCGTTGAGGGTGGACCCGTTGCGGCTCTGATCGATCGCCCAAAAGGCCGCCTCCCTCTTTTCGATGATCAGATGGAAGCGAGAAACGTCCAGGTCGGGCAGGGTCAAATCATTCGAAGGGTGCCGACCGATGCGAAGGCGGTCGCCCGAAAAGGGGTAGCTCAAGATCTCCCGATCCCCGCGTAGCAACGGAAACGTGTTCATAAGAACACAAGGATACAAAAGAGATGCCAACCTCCTTCAGGAGAGAAAAAGGGTCGCGCCGCTGTAAAGTTTACAGAAGGCTGTAAAGTTATGCCGCTTCCTGCGGCACAGCTCTCGCTATAGCTCGTAGAGGAAGCTAGATCGGCAGCTTGAAGTCGCCGATGCGGATGCTGGGTTTCAGGACGCGGCCGGTGACGGTGAACGGGTAGGATCCGTCGGCGGCCTTCTGCTTTTCGACCAGACTCAAAATTTCAAATTTTTTGGCCATTTCATCGGTGACGCGCAAAGACCCCTTGAGGTTGAAACGATAGTTGTCGGCCCTTCGAGCGCCGTAGATCTTGCCGCTGGAATCCAGGCTCACGTCGCCTCCGACAAGCTGGATGCTCTTGATGTCGAAGTTGCCGCGGTTGATCTCGACTTCGATCTTCGACCCTCCGGCGGCTCCGGCCTGGGCCAAACGAAACGCGGGGATCTTGAATCCCCCGCCGACGGCGATTTCGCCGAGGCCCAAATCCAGAACCTGGAGCGAAATCTGCCCCGCGTTCCTCAGAGGGTCCTGATCGTTCAGATCCAGGTTGACATTTCCGCTGACAAGGCCGGTCAGGGGGATCCCGGCGTCCTTGGTCAGGAAGGAGATCAGCCCCAGATCAAAGTGGTCGAGTTTGGCGACGATGACCGTCCCCGTCCTTTTGGAAGAGAACAACCCCGTGGCCCGCCCCTGGGAGAGGGCCAGATCGAAGTCAATCTCCAGCGTGCCCGAGAGGAGAGGAATCAAGCCGAAATTCAACTTAGCCTGGTTCACCTTGATCGACGGCGCGGCGGCGTCTCCGCGGGGCTTCAATTCGACGTTTTTCAGGACGGCCCCGCTCAAGAGAGAGGGGGAGAGTTTTCCGATCGTGATTTGATACGTGCCGCCCATAGCATCTTCCAATTCCCGTGCGGCTCGGTTTTTCAGGCTGTCGAAAGGGAAGAGAAGGACCAGGAACGCCAAAAGGCATACGAAGAAGAAGACGGGGTAAATGATGAATCGCAGAACCTTCGGCATCTTTATGTCTCTTTCTTCACCGAAAAAGTCGCCACTTCGAAGGACACGTCCAAGATCTGCCGGTTGTTGTTCTTGGGCTTGATTTCGATGCGCCGCACCCTCATGGGCGACGTCTTATCGTTCTCCAAATCAAAAAGAAGCTCCATGAGCTGCGAAAGCTGCACGTTCGAAAATTTGACCTCGAGGGAGTTGATCTCCAGATAATCCGTCTCTTGAGGGGCCTTCTCCTTGACCTGATCCACGGTGAGCCCGCTTTGCTTGGCGATGTTCTCGATACGGGTCGTCAGGGCGCCGGAAGGCTTTCCGAACTCGTTTTCCAGGGCGTCGATCTCGGCCTTGACCTTCTTATACTCCGTGATCTTGTCCTCCACCTGCCGGTAGCTCTTCTGGGCGCTGGCGATGTCCTTTTTCAGGGACGTCACCTTTCTCGAGATGAGCGAGAGAGGCAGGAAGAGGAGGAGCACCAAGATCAGGCCGATCAAGCCGAGCACGGCGATCTTTTTCGGCGGAGACAACTCGGCAAAGGCCATGAAAAGGTTGTCGAACGAGAAATGCTGAAGGGGCGAATATTTGGTTTTGAGCGCCATGGGTTACGCCCCCTCCTCCCCTTCCCCGCCGGCCAGCTCCACGGAGAGGTTGAACCGCACTTCGTCTTTGAAGCCCTTCTTCACGTTTTCGGTGGCGACGTTCTTGAAGAGCTTGGACTTCGACAAGGCCGCCTTGATCACGTCAACGGACTCGAAGGAGTTCGTCCGCGCCTGAATGCGGATGCGGTGGGACGCCACGATCAGGTCATCCACGTCCAATTGAACCGTCTCCTTGGGCGGAAGGGTCTGAGAGAACTCCTTGATGACGTCCAAGATCGTGACCTCGGTTTCTTCCTGTATTTTCTTTTTCCGGTCCGTCGCCTCGTTGATCTTGCCCGTCAGGGTGGAAACAACGGAGGTCGGGTTGGAGAGGGTCTTCTTGGGGATGTCCGGCAGGGCCTGAGTCGCCAGAGTGGACACCTGGGCGACCTGGCTCTTCACCCGACCTTTCAGGGCGAAGTAACTCGAAAGGTAACTGCCCAAGGCAAAGGTCACGACCAACCCTAAAAGAACGCCGATCTGCTTCGCCATTCCAGAGTATTCCTTGACGTCTCCCTTGTGCGCGAACTCTCCGCGTCGGAATTGGATGTCGCGGATGCCGGTCCCAACGATGCCCCGGTGGGCCAACGCCAAGGCGTTGGCGGCGATCGGCCGGCACCCGGCGATAAGCGCGGGATCGCCGCCTATTTCCTG
>CAZWYB010000189.1:0-2001 GCA_964637745.1 uncultured Pseudomonadota bacterium | reverse complement strand
ATGCCGGTCCAAAGGAAGCCCCGGTGGACCAACGCCAAGGCTTTGGGGGGAATCGGCCGGAACCAATCGGATTCCGAAAGCTGTTTGAAAGGAAAGTCAAGGCAATCCAGAAAACTCACATTTTTGCGCAAACGCTCGGACAGGAAACTATCGATCCCGGGAGGCCGCGAAGTCCCCCGCACAACATGAGGGCCTGCACGACCTCCCCCTTCGCCTCCTGAAAGGCCATGAAGGTCTGTTTCAGATTCAGGAGCAGATTCTCCATGGGTTTTCTCATCGCCTCGGCGACGTTCCGGGTCGTCGCGTCCGCCCCCTGCACCTCCGGCCCCAGCTGCCCCATTTCGATCTTCATGCGCTCCGCTTCCGCCGCGGGGATGTTCAAGGAAGCGGCGATCGCTTCCGTCAAATCGCGACCTCCGATCATGACGGTTCGGGCGAATTGCAGCTTGCCGCCGGCGAAGATCAGGATGTTCGTTTTTTCGTGCCCTAAATCGAGCAAGGCGTAAGCGCCCTCCGGCTGAATGATGCCGAGCTTCATCACGTTGGCCAACTCCACGGGCTCGCTGCCCACAAAGTGAGGGTCAATCTCCGCCGACGTCATGACATTCAAGAATTTCACGAAATCGCTCTTTTTGGCGTAACTGACGAGCACTGATGAACCGGTCTTGGAAGAGTTCAGAAACTCGTAATCGATGATCAGCTCCTCCAGGGGAAGCGGCAGATAGTTCTCCATCTCGAATTCGATGGTCTGATCCACCTTCTTGAAGTCCGCGAACGGCAGATCGATCACCCGGTGGGAGGTGAATTGACCGGGAAGCGCCGCGCAAATCCCATGAGGAGAGAGATTGTATTCCTCGAAGAGTTTTGCGAGGGCTTGGGTGGTGGAGCCCTCCTTGCCCAACGTTTCATAGGCGACGATCGGCTGCTCGAAAAAGCCGATGAGTTGGAACTTTCCCATCTGTCGCTCGAGTTCAGCGACCTTGATCGAATAACTGCCGACATCGATGCCAAGAATGATTTGAGACAAGGGTCCCCTTTCCCTTTTATAACTTTAGCCCTACTCCACCCGAAAATAAAGCGTCTTCCACTGTCTGGGACTCGAGGATCCGGCGTCGATGACGGCCGTGATCTTCGAATGACTTTCCCCGACGGTCCCGGTCGCCTCGATGCGGAAGAAGCGATTGGTGGTGACGATCTGAGCGGCCAGCGCCTGGGCGTTGGGAGCGCCGATCAGCCCCGCAATGACCTGGGAGACGCCCGCCGGCGTCGGAGCAGGTTCGCTGCAGGTCAATTTCACCTGGGCCATGATTGATTCCCATTTGGTGTCGTCCTTGGGATTGATGGGGGCGATCCCGGGCGTGGTCTGAATGTATTTCAGAATGAACGCCTTCACCAGGTCGTCGGACGCCTGGCAGATGTTGATCTTGTTGTCGCCGTAGACGGTCAGCTGGGACTCCAACTTCTTGTAGATTTCGTCGCCGACGCCCGCCACAAGCAGAATTTCGCCGACCGTCGCGTATTTCCCGTTCTTGACCTTGTAGTGGTATTCCGGACCCGTGTAGAGAGAATCCTCGGCGTCTCCGGCAATACCTGGGGCCTCGTTGATCCGATCGTCCTTGTCCACCCAATCCGCGATCGCATTGACGACCTTTCGAATCTCGTCCGGCTTCCCGTGAAAAATGTCATCGTAATCCTTCTGCGACAAAAGGGAGAAGAGCAGCCCTATCTGGCTGTCGTAGAGGGTCACCCCACCCGGAGAGCCGGCAACGGGAGGCGGTGTGGTCGGCGCGGGAAAGCCGGGCGTCAAGGGCGCCTTGGTCGGCGGCGTCGCTCCCGTGGGAATGGGGGCGTTTGGGTCGACGCGAAACACGTTCAGATTGATCTTCCGTTCCTCCGTGTCGCACGCCACTTCGAAGTCACCGTCGAAATCCAAGAACTCTTCGGAGCCCGGGGCCGCCTCACCCGTGACTCCGGCCGCTCCGGGTGTCCCGGCCTTCTTAG
>CAZWYB010000188.1:0-4827 GCA_964637745.1 uncultured Pseudomonadota bacterium | reverse complement strand
TCGACATCCTTCGCGACGAGCAAACCCTCGAATCCAAGAAGAAACCGACCGAAGAGCTGGAAGCCAAGTATCAGGGCTTGATCAAAAATTCCCGGCAACTTTTGGAAAAGCTATCCGGCATGAGCGCCGAAGAGGCCAAAAGAATGCTCGTCGAAAAGATGACCTCGGAGGCGACGCACGAGGCCGCCAAGAAAATCAAAGTGATCGAAGACGAGGCGAAGGAGACGGCCGACAAGAAATCCAAGAAAATTTTGGCCCTGGCGGTCGAACGCATGGCCGGCGAATTCGTTCAAGAGGCGTCCGTATCGGTCGTCAAGTTGCCCTCGGAAGACATGAAAGGGCGCGTGATCGGGCGCGAAGGGCGGAACATCCGGGCGCTGGAGCAATTAACCGGCGTGGATCTCATCATCGACGATACCCCCGGGGCGGTCGTCCTCTCGTCGCACAACCCGATCCGTCGCGAAATCGCGCGTCAATCGTTGGAGCGCCTCCTGACGGACGGGCGCATCCATCCGGCGCGCATCGAAGAGATGCTGGAAAAGGTGACTCAGGAAGTGGAGAAGGGGATCCGCGAGGCGGGTCAGCAGGCCTTGTTTGAACTGGATATCCATGGCGTTCATCCCGAGCTCATCAAACTTCTTGGCGCTCTTAAGTATCGATACAGTTACGCGCAGAACGTCTTGAACCATTCGATTGAAGTGGGTTTCATGTGCGGGATGATGGCGGCCGAATTGGGGCTGGATCAAAAACTGGCGCGTCGGGCTGGTTTGCTCCACGACATCGGCAAGGCGGTGTCGCATGAGATCGAAGGGTCCCACGCGGTGATCGGGGGCGAGCTCACCAAGAAATTCGGGGAACCGGCGCCGGTCGTGCATGGCGTCTGGGCGCACCATGAAGACATCCCGCAAGAGAGTATCTTGGACCATCTGGTTGATGCGGCGGATGCCCTTTCCGGGGCGCGGCCAGGTGCGCGTATGGAATCGGCCGAAACTTACATCAAGCGTCTCGAAGACCTGGAAAAGATCGCGACGTCCTTCGGGCAGGTGGACAAGGCCTTCGCCATCCAGGCGGGGCGCGAATTGCGCGTCATGGTTCAGCCGGATCGCATCTCGGATATCGATGCCACGATGTTGTGCAAGGATATCGTGAAAAAAATCGAAGGCCAGCTGACGTATCCCGGACAAATCAAAGTGACCGTTATCCGTGAAACCCGGGCCGTGGATTTCGCAAAATAATCAAACAAAGGGTCACCTCTCTTCCTGTTCTTATTTACGGAGCGGCAGGTCTTTGACCAAAAAATAGCCGGGCCTTAAGCGGGGAAAAGGCGTCAGGTTCGCGCGGATATATCGATAGCCGAGACGGGCAGCGGCAAAGGTACGGTGGTGACCGTTCGCTGCGACGAGCGTCTCGGAGTCTTCGGTAGAAAGATTAACCCCAATCGTCTTCACCTTTTTTCCTGATTGGATCATCTCGGTGTAGGATCCGACCGTTTCTTCTGATAGGGGGTCCTGGTGAAAAGCGCTCATCAAATCATTAATCAAAGCATAGCCTGCAATCTTTCCGGCCGGTTGATCTTCCTGCGGCAAGTCAAGAAAACGGGCGGAGGATGAGAGATCCAACGCCGCAGGCGTTGTTTTGATCCCATCCGGCAGGATGAGATGCATGCGATCATTTCTAGGATAAATCAATCCGAGCCCCAAGGGGGTCGATCCTCCGATCAGTTGGACCAGACTGCCCGAAGTGAAGTTTTGGTCGGCTGCTAGGATCCTTTTCAGTTCTTCATGTGACCCTTGAACTTGTTTCACCAATTCCTCTCGGTCCTCCATAGGAAGGGCGGATAGGGCCGCCGCGACCATCGGAAGTTCGAAGCTTCCGGCTGCAAGACGACGGTATTCACTGGCAAGAATCATTTGGGTGGGTAGGCCAAAATGAGAAAGTGCACCTAGCGCGAGGGCGACTTGTTGCAGTGGGGCGCATTCCATCAGGTGGATCATCGCTGGCAAGGGGAAAAGGTTGTGATCGAAAATGCACAAGAATCCCGCCGAAAGATCTTTCGAGGCGAAGAATGCAATAAGGGACTTGTCTTTTTGAGACTATAAAATTAATTCTGATATTGTGAAAATCTTCTTCATCGGCGACGTCTTTGGAGAGCCGGGCCGACTGGCTCTTCAAAAGCGTTTGCCGGACTTGCGTCGGGAGTTGAACCTCGATTTTGTCATTGCGAACGTCGAAAACGCCGCACATGGACGGGGCGTGACGCCCAAAATCATCTCCGAACTCGAAACGGCCGGCGTCAACGCCTTCACCGCCGGCAATCATCTTTGGGACAACAAGGAGATCATTCCGTTCTTGGAACGCTCCAAGCTTCTCGTACGCCCCGCGAATTACAACCCATCGGCTCCGGGCCAAGGATCCCAAGTATTCGACGTCTATTCCGGAGTCCGGATCTGCGTCGTCAGTGTGGAAGGGCAACGACTCATGGGAAATGCGGTGGATTCACCCTTCCGGGCTGTGGATCGTGAGATCGAACGATGGACAGGGAAGGCCGATCTCTTCGTTGTTGACGTTCACGCGGAAACCACCAGCGAGAAGAGGGCCATGGGGTGGTACCTCGACGGTCGCGTTGCGGCGGTCGTAGGGACACACACGCACGTCCAAACGGCGGATGAAGAAATTTTGCCAAAAGGCACGGCCTATATTACGGATCTCGGGATGACAGGGCCTTACGATTCCGTGATCGGACTCGATAAGAACGCAGCTTTGACACGGTTCGTGAAACAGATGCCGGCTTCTTTTACGGTTGCAAGCGGCGACGTCCGGATCTGCGGCGTCTTCTTGGATTTGGATGAAAGCGGCCGACGCGCCCGGAAGATCCAGAGGATTCAGGAGCGAATGAGCCTATGAGCGCCGATCATGCTGCTGAGCTTAAGACGATCAAAAGAGGGGTGGTGGAAATCATTTCCGAGCCGGAGCTGATCGAAAAGCTTCGTCGCGGAAAACCTCTTCGAATCAAAGCAGGGTTCGACCCGACGGCGCCGGACCTTCACCTGGGCCATACCGTTTTGCTCCAGAAATTGAAACAGTTCCAGGAATTAGGGCATCAGATCATTTTCTTGATCGGCGACTTTACGGCCATGATCGGAGATCCGTCGGGACGCAGCGAAACCAGGCCTTCGCTCTCCGAAGTCGACATCAAGAAAAACGTCAAAACTTATGAGGAACAGGTCTTCAAGCTCTTGGATCCGAAAAGGACCCAGGTCGTTTTTAATTCAGCTTGGATGGAAAAGTTGACGTCCAAAGATCTCATTCAACTTGCTTCGCGTCAGACCGTCGCGCGTATGTTGGAACGCGACGATTTTGAAAGGAGATACAAGAAGGGAGAGCCCATTGCGATTCATGAGTTCCTTTATCCCCTCTTGCAAGGGTACGACTCCGTCCAGATTCGCGCCGATGTCGAGATCGGAGGGACGGATCAAAAATTCAATCTCCTCGTTGGTCGGGAATTGCAACGTGCCCACGGACAGGAGCCTCAGGTGGTTCTGACCTTGCCTCTTTTAGTCGGTACTGACGGCGTTCAGAAGATGAGTAAGTCCTATGGAAACTACATCGGCATTGCGGAATCGGCGCAGGAGATCTTTGGAAAGATCATGTCCCTCAGCGATGAGGTGATGTGGCTTTATTATGATCTTTTGTCAGACCAATCCAGCGAAGAGAGCCAGTCCCTCCGGGAGGCGGTTCGTCAGGAAAAAGAGCACCCGAAGGCGGTTAAGATGCGGTTGGCGCACGAGATGGTCGCTCGATTTCACTCGCGGACTCAAGCTGATCAGGCGCAGGAAGAGTTTGAAAAAGTTTTTAAGAATAAGGGCTTGCCTGATAATATTGAAATCTCAACTCTACCTCGAGGGGGTGAGAGGCGCCTCTTAGTGGACCTTATGGTGGATTGTGACTTAGCGCCTAGCAAGACAGAGGCCAGACGTCTGATTCGTCAGGGGGCAGTTGCGGTCAATGATCGCCGTGTGGCCGAGATTGAGGAGAGGCTTGAAAGCTCAGGAGAATATCTGGTGAAGGTCGGTAAGCGGCGCTTCAAAAAGATCCTTTTCGGATAAAGGCATAAAAAATCAATGAATTGCCGATCGGTTAGCCAATCGGCTACCCAATTGGTTACATTGACAAACCCGAGAAAAGGGTTAGAATTCCTTTTGCCTTGAACTAAAGGAGATCAAGGTGAGGATTCTGGGAAAAAGTGGTTGCCAAGCAGTGATTTACGTTGACAGTGAAGCTGGGCTTCTGCTAGTTACCCCCCCTCTTTAAGGCAGTAGGATCCTTAAAAAAACGAGTCTTTAGCTCCCGATAAAAGAGATCGGGCAGGTATTTTTTTCGTTCTTTGAAAACTAAATAGAAGCGCCAGTTAGGGCTCAAATTAATTCTAAAAACGAGTCGTTCGATGTTTGTTCTTCATGCGAACTGTAAAAAGTAAGCGTTGCGGGAACGGCGTCGAACGGCGCCAGTTACAAATTTAACTGGAGAGTTTGATTCTGGCTCAGAACGAACGCTGGCGGCGTGCCTAACACATGCAAGTCGAGCGCTACATCTGTAGCAATACAGGTGTGGAGCGGCGCACGGGTGAGTAACACGTGAGTAATCTGCCTCCAAGATTGGGATAACCTGCCGAAAGGCGGGCTAATACCGAATGAGACCACAGGGACTTTGGTCTTCGGGGTCAAAGATGGCCTCTATTTATAAGCTATCACTTGGAGATGAGCTCGCGGCCCATCAGCTAGTTGGCGGGGTAATGGCCCACCAAGGCGATGACGGGTAGCTGGTCTG
>CAZWYB010000187.1:0-4864 GCA_964637745.1 uncultured Pseudomonadota bacterium | reverse complement strand
GCGTTCCAGCATTTGTCGGATTTACTTGGTACCACCTCCGACGTTTTGCTCGATATTTAAGGAATCTCGAACGCCCAGGTTCCTCGCGGTCTGCGGCATCAGCTGCATGAGGCCTTGGGCGCCGCAGTGAGAGACCGCATTCGGATTAAAAGCGCTCTCCTGTTTCATGAAGGCGAGGATCAAGGTGGGGGGCAAATTGTATTTGGCCGCCGAATCCTGCACCGCCGCTTTGATTCGCTCTTCGCGGCTCTTCGTCGCACCGCCCGCCTGATTTTGAGACATGGATTGAAGCAAGGTGGAAAAATTGAGTTCCCGGCGGCGCAGATCGGGCGCAGAGGCCTGGGCCTCCCGGGTCTTATTCGGATCATTGATTGTCGAGACGTTAAATCCCATAGCTCCAAAAGATGAAAATATGCATTTTTCATGCCGTTCTTTTAATCATTTTTATTAATAGTTACATATAGTTACATTGTGGGTTTTGATGCCATTGGGGTTTGGACACCCCGATTTGGTGATCTTTCGCCTTAAAGGGCCTTTTCCACATCCTGCCTAAGGGGCTCCAGAAGGGTTTTGATCTGATCGACTGTGGGTGCCTTCAAGGCCTGATCCGCAATGGTTTTGGCACGTTCGTAATTGATCGAGCGGATAGCCGTCTTCACTGCAGGGATATTGGATGAAATCATCGAAAGCCCGGTGACCCCCAGACCTAACCAGAGGGGAGCCAAAAACGGATCGCCCGCAATTTCACCGCAGATCGAAACCCGCTTTCCCGCATGCTGGCCGACACAGGCGACTTGGGCGATGGCATTCAACACGGCGGGGTGGAGCGGCTCGAAGAATTGCGCGACCTTTTCGTTGTTGCGATCCACCGCCAACGTGTATTGGATCAGGTCGTTGGTCCCGATGCTGAAGAAGTCGCAGTCCTGAATGAGCAAATGGGCCATCCAAACGGCGGACGGGACTTCGATCATCAAGCCCATTTGGATTTTTTCATCGAAGGCAATCCGCTTTTTTCTAAATTCGTCCATGATCCCGTTAAGGATCTTTCGCACGGCCTGCACTTCCTCCACCCCCGAGATCATCGGGACGAGAATCCGGACAGGCCCGATGGCCGAGGTTCGAAGCAAGGCCCTCAACTGCACCGTCAGGATTTCGGGCCGCGAAAGACTCAAACGGATGGAACGATAACCCAAGAAGGGGTTGGCCTCGGACGAGGCCTGGAGTCCCAAGGCCTCCAACGGTTTGTCTCCCCCGGCGTCCAAAAGACGGAAGGTGATGGGCAATCCCTCCACCTCTTCGATCACTTTGCAGTACAATTCAAATTGCTCGTTCTCATCTAAGAGTTTTTTGCGGGCGATGAACGGGAATTCGGTCCGGTAGAGCCCGACGCCCTCCGCACCGGCCTGGCGGATCTTTCCGAGTCCGCTGAAAAGCCCGACGTTCGCCTCCAAAACAACGCGGCGCCCGTCTTTGGTCTCGCTGACCTCCTGAATGAGCTGGCGTTGATGAACGATGCGGTCGGCGTACTGCTCCTGGATCTTTTCATATTCCTGAAGGATCGTTTTCTCGGGATTGACGTAGACGATGCCCACATTGCCGTCGACGATCACGGTGTCCCCCGGACGGATTTTGGAGAGGAGATTGGGGACACCCATCACCGCGGGAATCCCCAAGGAACGGGCGATGATCGCCGCATGGGACGTCACGCCGCCCCGTTCGGTCACGATGCCCTGGATGCATTCGGGGTCCAGGCGCGCGGTGTCGGAAGGGACGATCGTCTCAGCCACCAAGACGCCTTCCCATTCTTCTTGTTTCCGCTTGGAGACCCCTCCTCGCAGATTATCCATGATCCTTTGACGCAGATCCTCCAGGTCCGCCGCGCGTTCGCGAAAGTGAGGGTCCTCGATCTTCTCGAAGTCCTGAATATACTCTCCGATCACCTGACAGACGGCATCAACGGCCGTGGCGCCGCGATCCACGACCGTCCTGAGTTTCTTGAGGAAGGTCCGATCCGAAAGGATCATCCGGTGGCTGTAGAAAATATCCGATTCCCGCTTTGAAAACCTCTTTTGAAGCTTTTTCTCCAGGCGCAAGAGTCCGCCGGAGGCCTTACGGATGGCCAAGGACAACCGCTTCCACTCTTCCTTCGCGCCGAATGAGGATTTTTGCTGCGCGGGAAGAATCACCGGCGAGACTCCCGGACGGAGAAAGAAGGCGGTCGCGATGCCGAAGCCGGGGGCCACGGAAATTCCCTTGAGCAGGGACGTCGGTCTTTCAGGCTCCTTGCCGACCCTCAAAACCTCCAACGTCACGAGATTCCGGATGACGGTCGCCAATTGAAAGGCGAAGAGTTTGAGGAGCTCGATCTCCTGCGCCTCGAGGTCCCTTTTCGCAACGGTCTGAACGGTAAGGACGCCGACGACCTTGTCCCGCTCCATGAGAGGGACGCCGGCGAACGTGCTGAACTTCTCTTCTCCCGTTTCGGGAAAATATTTGAACCGGGGATGAAGGCTCGCTTCGTTGACGATGATCGGTTGAAGCTTTTCGACCGCAAGACCCGTCAACCCCTCATGAGGAGCCATTCGGACTTTACCGATCGATGAAGGATCCAAGCCGTCCGTCGCCACCAAAATCAATTGTTTGTCCTGAAGCAGGTAGAGGGAACAGACGTCGACGTTCATCTGCTCCCGAACCATCATGACGATGTGAGAGAGGGGGTTCTCGTTGGGATCCGATTTTTGAATGATTTGAGCGATCGTTGACAGGGTTTTAATGGAGTCCCGTCTTGTCGGCATGGGTTGCTTGTACACCGACGCCCACTTTAACGCAACTTTCCGATTTTACGGCCGATAACCGCCTCTGGGAGACGTGTGCCCTAAAACGACGCTTATGTGGCCCCTTATCGGCATTGTGGCAATAGCCCTTGGATCCGCTGTGTTGCTGGAAAGCGACTCGCCGAGGCCTTCCGGCGGGGCAGACGCGGGTCCTTCCGGCACACCTCCGCCGCCCCATCCGGCGCCGGATGCCGGGGTCACGTCGCCGGGCGTAACCTCCCTGTTCACGCAGCCGCCTCCTTCCAGTTGGCCGACCATCACCCCCTGGCAACAGGTCTCCACCGAGCTACAGGGCCTCTTCGACTTGGCCTACCAGTTGGATGGAAACAACCGTTTAGTCGTCCGGGATCAGGCGCAGGTGGCCGTCTTTCAACAGAGACTCAACGGCATACAAAACCGTGCCCTTCAGGACTCCCGCGTGGCCGAGGAATATGACCGTCGGGAGATCAATCGATTCTATTACTTCACCCTCCCGACCTTGAGCCCCGAAGAGAGGGGTCTGCTCTATCGCATGGACCGCGGTCTGATCTCCGTTCAGGACGTCATCCGCGACATGGATCGCCAGGAAATCGATTACGCCTTGCGGTATAACGGCCGGGGCGACCCCACGGAAGGCACGTTTAACGAACACCACCGGATCTTCGGGGATGCCTTAAGACAGGTCGCCGATCCGACGGTCTTTGGGGGGGCTCTTCAGGCAAGCGCCACCCTCGCCGTGCGCGAGGGACGGATGATGCAAGGATCTGCAGCCGAGAGGAACGATTGGATGTCCCTTTACCTGACGGATGCCCGGGTCCTCCGACAGACCTACGACCAGATCTCGGAACATTTGATGCAACAGCCCGAAGGCACCGAACGGGCGCGTGCCTTTCGCAAATTGACCTATCTCTCCTTCCTCCTCACCGAGAGAGGCAGCACAAGTCTCCAAGAAAATGCCGTCTCCGATTGTCAATCTCACTATGCCCAGGTGACAAACCGCCAGACCGGCGAAAGAACACCGATGGACCGGCCGACGTGCCAGGACATTTCCCAGATCCAGATTGCGACCGACAGCCCGAGCCCTCTGGATAACGGCCGCCTCCGGCCCGTGATTCTCGATCGGTTGGTGCACTACTATAACGACTACCTCCAACAAACTCCGGCCCAGCGGATCTCCACATCGAGCCTCCTGTTAGACGCCGAATTGGGACGCGCGCTCACGGCCGGCCAGTTCGGCGATCCCATCGCCCCTGCGGAACTTCGAAGAATCTTGGAGGCCTCCGAATTGGCCTCCAGCCGTTCGCACATCCCTCAGCTTCGGAGCGTCCCCCTCACGCTCGCGGACATCCGCGCAATCCAAGCCGATCCGATCGAAGTCCGCCTACAGGATATTCCCGTCGAATGGCGGGATATGGCGATGCAAATCACCGTGTCGGTCCCCGGACCGACGGACGTCTGGAACGGAACTTTGTGGGACTATCTGCAGCGGAACGTGGACTCCGTGACCTTCACGCGGCACGGTCCGCAACTCGGCGGTGATCAAGGAGAGGCGATGGGAACGGCCAACCGCCTCATGAGAAGCGTCGTCATCGATATCGACGGAGACGGATCCTCTTCCGTCCCCACCGCCGACCAAGACCCCTCGTCCTGGCTTCTCTTGAGCACACTGGCCCACGAGGCCTATCACAACGACTTTTTCTTCAATCATGCGGCGCAGGACATCCGCCTCATGCGCGCAACGACCTTGAACGAGCGCAACGCCCATCTGTTCGAAGGACGCGTGTTACGCGGAATCCTCGAACGTCGGGCCCAGACTTTGCAATCCGTTATCGTCTTCAGCGAACAATCCGGGGTCACCCAACAGGCGGCGGATCAGAGGTTAAACGAGCTGGAATACCTGATCGCCCTGGCGAGCAACCAGAGACTGACGGGCCTCTCCGCCAATATCCCTCTCGACTTTCCGCCCGCCGACGACCAACTCTATTCTTATTTCTTTGATTCAACGCCCGTGACAAGCCTCGGGCGGTATCCAACCGCCTATACGGAACGCT
>CAZWYB010000186.1:0-4904 GCA_964637745.1 uncultured Pseudomonadota bacterium | reverse complement strand
GTTTAATATCAAAGGGGGCCGGGGGCCCTCGCGCAATTTGGCGGGAAATCTTCGTTCGTAGGTTGGGGCGGCCGTGGGTGTTCCCGGACTTTCCCTTGCGGTGGACGGTCGAAAGCATGGGAAGGCTCTTCGACACGGAAATAAACGCGGTCATCCCCTCGCAACGAGCGATCCCCGCCTCTCTGCTGGAGCCCAAGGTCAAGAACCGCAGCCGCATCCATTACATGATGGCAAACATCGAGGTCTCGCAGTGCTCCGGCGACAACAATTGGGCCTTGCTCCTGGATCCCGACGGCTTCGTCGCCGAGGGAACCGGCGACAACTTCTTCATCGTGAAGAAGAACGTCATCATCACGCCCGAGCCGCGGAACATCCTACGCGGCATCAGCCGAGACTACATCTTCGAGTTGGCCGACCAGATGAAAATGAAGTGGGTCGAGCGGAACATCGAACCTTATGACGTGCTGACCGCCGATGAGGCCTTCATGACGGGCACCCCCTTTTGCCTCTTGCCCGTAACGGGCCTGAACGGAGTTCCCATCGGGGACGGAAAGGTCGGCGCCGTCACGAAAAAGCTATTGAAGCAGTGGAGCGAAAACGTGGGCGTCGACATCGAGGCCCAAATCAAGACCTGGAACAAGTCATCCTCAGGCGACGTGAATAGTCCCACGCCTTATCAATTCAAGAAATGAACTTCGGCATCTTGCAAGGGCGTCTCTCGCCTTCCCACGACGGCCGTTTCCAATTTTTCCCCTTGGATTGGCGGGCCGAATTTCGCGCGGCCGCAGAACTGGGATTCGTCTCCATCGAATGGCTGGTCGACTGGCCGGATTGGAAGGAGAATCCTCTCCTAATTCCGGAGCAGGAAATGAGTATCCGGGAGACGGTGGACGAAACGGGCATTCCCGTGAATTCGATCTGCGCCGACTATTTTATGAAATACAGATTGGCCGGCCCCGAAGGGAAGGACTCCGGAGCGATGGCCGTCCGCTTGGTGGACGTTGCTGCCCGTTTCTGTCGCCAAAAGCTGATCCTTATCCCTTTTCTGGAGCAAAACGCCTACCCCACCGAAGAGGAACGCCGCGAAGTAATCGCGAATCTCTTGCCCGCGGTCAAAAAGGCTGAGCGTTTGGGAGTTCGAATTGGGCTGGAAACGGAAATGGCCGTCGCCGAATTGACTGCCTTCCTCGATCGCTTCGGTTCCTCCGCGATCGGCGCCTATTACGACATCGGCAATTGTACCTCGTACGGTTTCGATTGCGCCTCGGACCTCCGCGTCTTGGGAAAACGCGTCTTCGGTGTCCATGTGAAAGATCGAAAAAAGGGTTCTCCGCAATCGGTCTTGTTGGGAGAAGGCGACGCCGATCTGGCCGGCTGCCTCCGCGCCTTGTCGGAAATCCGTTTCGAGGGAGTCCCCATCATGCAGGCCTGGCGCGGCGCGAACTACCGGAAGGACGCCGAGGATCAATTGCATGTCCTTCAAAGGTTGGCACAACCAAAGGAGAAACGGGTCCATGAACGACGCTAAGAATCTCTTCGATTTATCGGGACGGGTCATCATCCTTACCGGAGGCGCCGGTTTTCTAGGGACGCACTACGCGCGTGCCTTGGCAGGCGCGGGCGCGCAGGTCGTGCTTTGGGACCGCAGGGATGATTTCCCCGCGGCCGACGTCGCCTTCGCCCAAAAGGTGGACATCACCGATGAGCCTCAGGTCAAGGATGCGGTCGCCAAAATTCTCGCCCGCTGGGGCCGCATCGACGGCCTCATCAACAACGCGGCGATGAACCCTGCGGTCGGCTCCGATGACGCCAAGAAGCAGTTCGTCCCCTACGAGGAATACCCGGTCGAACTCTGGGAGCAGGAATTAAAGATCAATCTGACCGGTATGATGATCGGCACGAAGGCTGTCGCGCCCGTGATGATGAACCAGAAAAAGGGTTCTATCGTCAACGTAGCCTCGGAGGTCTCCACGATCGCCCACGACCACCGCGTCTACAACGACTCGGAGAACCGCAAGTTCAAGTCGATCGCCTACACGACGACCAAGACGGCCGTGCTCGGTTTCACCCGGCAATGGGCGGCCCGCCTGGGGCGCCATAACGTCCGGGTGAATGCCTTTTCGCTGGGAGGTGTACAGACCGAAAAGATGCCGGCGGATTTCGTCAAGCGCTTCGGAGAGAGCAACATGCTGGGACGCATGGCGCACCACGACGAATACAACGGGATCATGATCTTTCTTTGTTCCGACGCCTCGTCGTTCGTGACGGGAGCCAACCTGACCGCGGATGGAGGCAAGAGCGCATGGTGACGACCACGTGAAGAAAGCCTGTCTACTGATTCTTCTGTTTCTCATCGGATGTGGAAATTCCAAAGCGAACCAAACGGGAACGAATCAAGCCGCTTCCTCGGGACTCGATCTCAATCAGATCCTCACCGTCGAGGGATTGCCGGCCAACCGTTCCATTATCGCAAAGGGTTGGTTGCGTCCCAGCATCGTGGAAATGCCCGATGGCACTATCCTGGCCGTCGTTTTTACGCGAGATCCTTTGACGCAGGGGGAAATCATAGGTATCAGCCGTTCTCAAAATTTGGGGTTAACCTGGAGCGATGTTACACCGCTTGCTCCAGGAAGGGATCCCATTGCTTTCCATCTCTCGAGCGGCAGAGTCTTGATTCTCCACTCAACTCTTCCCAACGATTCCGTCGCTCCGGGAAAGTTTTTCATCACCTATTCTGATGATGCGGCTACAACATGGACGACCATAGAACCCGAGCGGAACCTTTTCGGCCCCGAGGTTGAAACCTTTTTAGGTCTGGACTGGATTGTTGAACTTGCTGGAGACCGAGTCCTCGGCTTCGCGTCTGTGGTAACGACGGACAAGAGATATGCCACCTACCGACTGGAGTCTCTGGATCATGGCCTTACTTGGCAGAATCCGGCGCCGCTCTTTAAGGACACCGGCGAGGACAGCATCATTGTGAGACCGGATCAAAAAATCATAGCGCTTTCTAGAGTAGATGGCCCTTCCGTCGACAGTCGCGGCGGCACTTCTCTCGATTTTCAAGACTTCGTGGATGTGGGTCATCCAACAGACTTTATGGAGATCCATGAATCCTCCGATCAAGGAGGAACCTTTTCGACAGGAGTACAAATCCTTCCACCGGGAGAGGTCCCGGCCAGGCTTCTACAACTGAAAGACGGTCGTGTCCTAATGAGTTACGGCGTGCGCCACTGGCCTCGTGGAGCTCAAGCCATGATCAGCGCAGACGGAGTCACATGGAAGCATGATCGGGAATATATGTTAGCTTGGCATAGTGCAGACGCTAATTGTGGATACCCGTTTTCCATTCAGTTGAGCGACGGAACGATCTTAACCTCTTATTACGTGAGACGGACTCTTGCTTTGGTCGATGACTTCCCAGCTGATGATCTTTACAGTGAAGTGGTCCATTGGACACTTCCAGCGAGCGGATCGGAGTGACGTCTCTATTCGCCAAAATCTTGAAAAAACAGGGTCAAGTAGGATCCTATCGTTTGGCACTTTTTCTTATCGATCAGATCTGGGAAAGGCTTTTGACGGTTTGGCATTCTACCCGTTTCCGCTTGAAAGCTTTCTTCTTGCGGGTGAGCGTCGGGAGGAACTTGGAGGTATACGGACCGGTCATCGTCCGATCGCCTATGGGCAAAATCCGCATCGGCGACAATTGCCATCTCATTTCTGACTCGTGGCGCGCCAGCGCCTCCGGAGTCAACCGCGTCCGGTTCAGGACGTTTTCTGCAAGCTCCGAGATCATCCTCGAGGACGGCGTGGGGCTGAACGGCGGATCCATCACCAGCCGTTCCCAAAGGATCCGAATCGGCAGAAACACCATGATCGCGCCGAACTGCACGATCGTGGATTCGGACTTTCATATCCCTTGGCCGCCGCACTTGAGGTCGACGTATTCGGCAACGGATCTTGACGGTCCCGTAAATATCGGATCCGACGTTTGGATAGGCATGAACTGCATGATCCTGAAAGGCGTCTCGATCGGAGACGGCTCCATTATTGGCGCCGGCAGTGTTGTTATTGACAGTATTCCTTCAAATGTTCTAGCAGCGGGCGTACCCGCTCGAGTGGTCAAAAAATATTAAGGTACCTATGAAAAAAAGAGTTGTCGCCATCATTCAAGCTCGTATGGGATCCACACGCCGACCGGGGAAGTCGATGGCTTTGTTGGCGGGGAAGCCCCTCCTTTGGCAATTCCTCCAGCGCGTCAAGAGGGCCAAAAAGCTGGATACCATAGTCTTGGCCACGACGACAAAAGCCGAAGACGACGTCTTGATTACCGTCGCCAAGGAATGCGGAGTCGCCACGTTTCGCGGCTCGGAGAACGATTTGGTGGATCGCTACTATAAGGCGGCCAAAGCTTTTGAAGCAGACGTCGTCGTGCGGATCTGCGCGGATAACCCCGTCGTGGAGCCGGAGGAGGTGGACCGAATCATAGACTTTCATTTAAAAGGAGAGAGCGATTTTTCGGCCAACACGCATAATATTTTGGGCAATCAATACCCGGACGGCCTTGGCGCCGAGGTCTTCGATTTTCAAAAACTCGAAGAGATCTGGAATGTCGCCACGGATCCGCGGAATCGAGAACATCCGCATACCTATTTCTACGAACACTCCGAGAAATACCACATCCGGACTATTCCCTGCCCTCCGGATTTCCGGCGCCCCGAGCTCAAGCTGGACGTGAACACTCCGGAGGAATTAAGCTTCATCCAGCAGATCTACGATTACTGGTATCCCAAGAAAACCGCGTTTCACATCACGGATATCATCCGGTGGTACGATACCGTCCACGCGTCAACCCGAAAGGAAAACCCCCATGAATAAACTGAATTTAGGCTGCGGCACTAGTT
>CAZWYB010000185.1:1152-4911 GCA_964637745.1 uncultured Pseudomonadota bacterium | reverse complement strand
CCCTCCACGCCGAGAGGGCGCTTCCCAGGGCGAGGCCGAGAATGAAGGCGGCGAGGATGAGGGTGAAGGCGGTGACCGTCGCCCCGAGGGTGAGGACGAGCGACCGGGTCCACGCGACTTCGTAGGCGAGGGCGGTGAATCCCGAAAGCGCGGAGACGACGAGAGGAAGTCGGGGCGGCGGGGGACCCGACTCTTCCTCGGGCGGCAGGCCGGCGCCCCGCCCCCCCCCGGTGAGGCCGGAAACGGGACCTAGGTCAAGACGCATCGGCACCAATGAGGGGGCCACTATGAGAGGCGTGTGTCTTTTCGGGGGAACAGGTTCACGGCTCGGCCGGTATACACGGCGCGTCGCAAACAAGCATTTGATTCTGATCGGCGACAAACCCGTCGCGGATTTGACCGCCGAAAAAATGGTGGAAACCGGTTTAAGGCGCTGCTCTTTTGTTACGAACGCCAACAACGCCGGCCAGATCATCACCTATTTCGGGGACGGCAAGGAGTGGGGATTTGAAGAGATAGAATACCGCTTTCAGTACCAACCCGACGGCATCCCTTCGGCACTCGTCATCACTGAAAATCACACCGCCGGTCATAAGATCTTTATGCACCTCGGTGACAACGTCATTGATTATAATTTCCGATCCGACTGGGAAGAATTCTCTGAACGGGGGAAAGGATGCCGTATCTTTTTGAAAAAAGTTCCCAACCCGGAACATTTCGGCGTCGTTGAAATCACGAACGGCAAGATCATGTCGATTGAGGAAAAGCCGTTACGGCCGAAGAGCGACCTTGCGATGATCGGGGCTTATTTCATGGACGAAACCGCCATCAGCCGGGCCAAGAAGCTTTCGAAATCCACGAGAGGGGAAACCGAGGTGACGGATCTGATCAAATCCTACCTAGAGGATTCCCAGGTTCATTATAAGGCTCTGGACTGTTTTTACGCCGACGTGGGCACGCCCCAGCAAATCGCGAAAGTCGTCAAATGGTATTACGAGAAGACCTGGAAGCAAAAGTTGGAGTAGGAGTGGTTGAGAACCCCTCTTTGCTCTTCAGCCACTATTCTTACGGCCAGAATCTTTTGCAGACCGCCCTGGAACTCTCGCCCCCTTTATTGAGGCACCTCGTATTCAAGGTCCTCTTTAAGAGCTACGGCCGCCACGCTACGATCGATTACCGGACTTACTTCCGCTATGCGCGCAAAATCTCCATCGGCAATCACGTCTGGATCAACCGCGGCTGCGCCTTCTATGCGTCCCATTACATGAAAGACGCCTTCATCGAAATTCAGGATTACGCGGTTTTGGGGCCCGAAGTGACAGTTTTTTCCGCCACTCACGACTACCGGTCTCTCGACCTCCCCGATCGAGCCGCGTCGGTCCGAATCCGCCCCCATACCTGGATCGGAGGGCGTTCGATCATCCTGCCGGGGGTAGAGATCGGAGAAGGCGCCGTCATCGGGGCTGGTTCCGTGGTCACGGAAAGTATCCCTCCCTATTCCGTCGCCGTGGGCAGCCCCGCCCGCGTGATCAAGAAACGGGTAATCGCCAGATGAGCCGTCCGAAATCTCATTATCCCTTTTTGATCCTTCTGGGGGCTTTTCTTGTCTTTCACCTCCTCACTTTGACCAAATATCCCAAGGTGCATGACGATGAAGGCTTTCTGGCCATCCTCGGCTATCTTTTCCACAAAGCCGGTCTGCCTATCATCGATCCTTATCTGTCCTATCATGGATACTTCAAGGATCTCGCCGTCATCCCGCTCGGCGAAAGCCTCTTTTATGGTTCTCTGGCTCTGGTGGGTCACTTTCTAGGTTTCGGACTTTATGCCATGAGGCTCCAACCCTTTTTTTTCTCGTTTCTTTCCGTCATTCTCGTCTATCAAATCGGACTGCTTCTCTTTGAAGAACGCCCCAAAGCCTTCTTGGCGGCTCTTTTTCTCGCCTTCTCCTCGAAATTCCTCATTACGGCCCACACGATCAGAGAAGAATCCATGCTGATCGCCTCTTTTCTGACGATCTTTTGGTTGCTCCTCATGGGTTTCAAACATCAAAACCGAAGATATCTCTTCTTAGCCGCATTTTTATCCGGGGCCTCCGTCTGCTTTCAAGCAAACGGAATTCTTCTGCCATTTGTTTTATGCGCGCTTCTCATCTTCCTGCGTCGTGAATGGGAAGGGCCGTTTTTCCCTCTTTTCTTTGGCATGAGTGCGTTTGCCTTTGCAGGAGGATTGTTGTTTCTGTTCCTTGATTATCTTCCCTACAGACATCTCTTTTGGCAATTTTTCAATTCACCGTTTTTGAACGGGTTCACGAACCGCTATGAAGCTATCGGCAATCCCTGGAAGATCTCCGTTGAAATCACCAAGAGCATCTGGATGGATTTTTGGGGGCCTCGTTATCACCGTTACTTATTCTATTTCATCCTCAATGTCCTGGGTGTCTTGGGCGGGATATTTTTTAAACTCCGCGCGCATCGGATTCTCTTGACCACTCTTTTTTTGATTTTGCTGATGTTTTTATTCATTCACACGGGAACCTTTTACTTCGCCTATTTCGTACCTTTTTTCTCGCTTCTTCTCTCGTCGGTTCTCATCGAAGGGGAGAGGAAAATCAACGCCGGCCCCCGATCGCCCTTTTTGTTGAACTCCTATAAAGCCGCTTGCCTTGCCATCGTCTTTTTCTGGTTCCTCCATCCAATCGCAACGGTTTGGAGTTATAGAAATTACGATTATGAATCCCAGGCATCGAAGATCGGCAAAGAGATCGATCCCAATGCGAACTTCCTTTCCTCAAATATCTATTTTTTCAAGCTCCCCAAAGGGCACCTCTACTCTCTTTATCTGCTTCGAGATTACGATTTAAAAGCCCTGATGTC
This sequence comes from uncultured Pseudomonadota bacterium, assembly GCA_964637745.1. Classification (GTDB taxonomy): domain Bacteria; phylum UBA10199; class UBA10199; order JACPAL01; genus CAZWYB01. The sequence goes on along the minus strand of CAZWYB010000185.1, from coordinate 2,035 downwards.
GGAGCTGGACTTATCCTATTTCGTTTTTGACGAGAAAGTCGATTCTTGGATCGTCGATCCCGAGGTTGCGAACTCGAAATTTGCGGCTGCGAATTCCGAGTTTCTCTCGAAGGAATGCAAAGTAAAAATGAAATTTCGGGAATACAACCCTGACCTACTGCACCCAGCGAACGACGGGGGTGAAGTTATTGTATTCAAGTGTAAAGAGAGTTAGCGATAAGCTCCGAATCCTTCTCAGTTTATTCATTTTCATGCCCCCCATAGAAATACTTCAAGAGCATTTTAAAAGCCTCGAGAGTGGTGCCATCCTAAAAAGGCACCGCCCTTTTATTATTCTCTTGGTCATTTATCTCATTTTAAACCTTCTGACTCTCACGAGCTATCCGAGGGTCCATGACGACGAGGGCATGCTTGCAAGTTGGGCTTACGTCCTTCACGAAAATGGGATGCCGATCGTCGACACTCATCTCTCCAACCATGGATATTTCAAAGGCATAACGGTGGTACCTCCAAACGGTACGCTCTTCTACGTATCGCTCGCTTTGTTGGGCCATTTTTTTGGATTTAACCTTTTTTCATTACGGCTAGACGCTTTTCTTTTTTCCTTGCTGACGCTCGTCATCACATACGCCATAGGAATTTCCTTGTTCGAGGATCAAAAGAAGGCCATTCTGGGGACCTTCTTTCTGGCGGCTTCCGGAAAGTTCCTGATAACGGCCCATATGATCCGTCAGGATTCAATTCTGATCGCCCTCCTCATGGGACTCTTCCTTCTTTTCATCAGAGGACTTAAGCGCCAATGCTCCATCGAACTCATGATCGCCGCATTTCTTTCCGGTTTTGCTGTCTGCTTTCATCCGACCGGACACTTTTTTACCATGTT
>CAZWYB010000185.1:0-1142 GCA_964637745.1 uncultured Pseudomonadota bacterium | reverse complement strand
GGATTCTCGCCGCTCTCATGCTTTTCATGAGGCGCCAGTGGAAGGGCCCGTTCATCAAGACCTTCGCTTTCATGGCGGCGTTTGCGCTGGCCGGCGACCTGATCTTTTTGCTGATAGACTACCTTCCTTATCGTGCACACTATTGGGAATTTTTTCACTCCCCTCACATGCACGGCATAACCGATCGCTATTTGGACCTCTTGAAATCGCCTTTGGGGGTCCTTTGGGAGCTTTTAAAAGGCATTTGGCAAGATTCGTGGGATACGACCTACCATCGATTCATGTTCTATTTTTCCCTGAATGGCATCGCGCTGGCCGGCGGACTCTGGTTGAAACGTCCGTCGCACAAGATTCTTGTCTTCACCCATCTTCTTATTTTCAGCATGCTGTTGCCAGTTCACATCAGTCCTTTCTACTTCTCCTATTTTGTCCCATTTACCTCATTGTTGTTGGCCTCTGTACTCATCGATGTCTGGGACAAAGTCGCACTCAGTAAAAAATATTTCTCTTTCAGGGCCCTTTACCGTCTCGCCTTTGTAGCGACAATTCTACTTTACGCCTCGCTTCCGGTGGCTACGCTCTGGTGTTTTCGAGACTACGATTTCGAGCGATTGGCACAGCAAATCCAACACGCAATGGATCCCGCCCTGAATGTCATAGCAGCAAATAACTTTTTCTTCGTCATCCCCAGGGAGCGCCTCTATGCTTCCTATCTTTATATTGATTACGACCTCCAACGTTTGATGTCGGAATTACGCCTTTCCTATTTCATATGGGATACGAATTCTACGCGGTGCACCAACGACACACCATCGTCGGGGGACTGCATTGCCAAAAATTTTGCGCTTCTTTCCCAAAAATGTCGAGAGACGCTCACACTCCACGACTACACGCCAAGACTCGTTAGGCCTAACTATGACGGCAAAGCGATTGTTCTCTTTGACTGCAGAAATGTTTTTTGAATACACTGATGGGAGATCTTATGCACAATCCAAGTCCGCCAATCGAATGGCAAACCCTCAACTTACCCCAATGTGCCATTTGCGGCTCAGACAATTTAACGGCCCATCATTCCGGAAAACGGCTGATTATTCCAATGGCTTACTCCCAATGCGCCGATTGGAGCGCACTTTTTCAATACC
>CAZWYB010000184.1:0-4945 GCA_964637745.1 uncultured Pseudomonadota bacterium | reverse complement strand
ACGTTCCAGGGCCTGTGCGTCGAAAATCGATTGAGTGAGGCCCAGACGGGCGTCGAAGCTGTTGAAGGGACCGACCAAGGGATCCTTTCCGGGAATGCTGATTCCGAAGGCTTCCAGATTTTTGGTTTGCCGCGTCATAGACGCCGTTCCATTGATCTGCGGGAAAAAGGCCGAGCGAGCCTGAGTCAGGCGAGCCAGGGCTTGCTGCACGCGTTCGTTGGCCACGAGGACATCCACTTGCTGATCCAGGGCGATCCGCAAGGCGTCGGAGAACGAGAGGCGTCGCTCCGAGCCTCCCGAACTCCCCAAACTCCCCAAACTCCCCAAACTCCAAAGACTCCCGGCCAACGACCAGGAAAGGATCAGGAAGAAAAGGATCAAGATCCGATTTGAACGGAACGAAGTCTCTCGCACGAGTGCGGGGAATCTATGTCGTCCCAATTCCCCCCGCAACCTTTTTGAGTCGATTTCGAAAAGGCCCCAACCGTGCCCTCTTTCGCTGCCAATCTCGCTAATTTCACCGTCACCAGCGCACTAGGCGTCTATTACCGGACAGCGACCCAACGATTGAGAGATCCCGGGCTTCCGCCCGCCTCTCCGCCGCTTCGAACGCTTCATTTCTTTCGGGGCATGCTGCACTTCGAACCCGCGACCCCCTACCTGGAGACGCTTCGGAGCGAAGGCTTTGGGCCGCGCGTCTTCCACTTTCCGGTCGATTCCGAAAAAAACCTCCTCCGACAATGGCGCGAAAATAGCGGCGACGCCATCAACGAGTTGATCGACCACCCGGAGTTGGTCGAAGGCCAGCCCGTCTTTGCCGGCCATTCCGCGGGGGGTTTTACCGTTTATGTCTTGGCGGCCATGGCGCGGGGCGGCGATCTCACTTTTCTCCAAAATTCCTTGCCGGGATTGAAGCGCCGAAGTCTTCGCGATCTGGAAGGGCTGGCGGAGAAACTGCGCCGTGGACTCTTCATCGCCATCGCCTCTCCCTTGAATGGGGTCCGGCTCACGCGCGTGGGGAGACTTATGAACCGGACGATCGTGGAGCCGAGGGTCCCCCTTCTGTTCAGCGGCATCACGCGGCCCAGCGTGGAGGGCTTTTATCGCGGCGTGGGCGTCCGACCGGAGCGGGTCATCGACGGCAACATCGTCAGCCGGACGGGTCCGATGGAGCTCGTCGGAGGGCCCTTTTCCCGCCTTTCGAGCGTCGTGATCCAAGGCGGGATGCGCATCTTTTCTCCCTTCCTGGATCATGAGACGGTCAACGACGGGATCGTGCCTTGGGATTCCGCCGTCTTGAAAGGGCCACGACAGGTCTTCTTGAAACTCGACCACTTAAGCCTCGTGGAAACCGCCGAAGGGGGCGTCGCCCTCGCCCGGTTGATCAAGGATCTCGCTTCTTCACGCCCTTCGTGATACCGGACGAAAATGGATCAAGGCCGGCGCCTTTCGCGTCGATCTTTCTTGGAGCTCGCCCTGCTCACCGGCGTCGGCTCCTCTCTGGGTCTGGCGGGATGTTCCAAGCTTTCAAACCTCGAAGAAATCTTGACGGGCCAGCCGCGCCTGGCGGCCTCGGAGTTTCCGATCCTTTCGATCCGTCCCGGCGATCTCCGAGGGTTCTCGGGCGACTCTCCCGAGCACTCTCATAGGCTTCTTCTGGGAGGGCCTTCGGATTTCCAAAACGCGCCGGAGGAAGAGGCCATCGTGGCGGTCGTCGGGGGCGGCATCTCGGGTCTTGCCGGGGCTTATTTCTTGAAGGATCTGAATCCGATTCTTCTGGAGCAGGCCAAAAGTCTCGGGGGAAATTCAAAAGGAGAGCGTTGGAGGAATCTGTCTTATACGATCGGAGCGGCTTATATCGGCGCCCCCGACCCCGGCTCTCAGCTGGAAAAGTTTTTGAAAGAATTGGACGTCTGGGATCGCGGCCGGATCGATAGAGGCGAAGACGGCGGGACGGTCCTTCATCAGGGATCGGTCGTGTCCGGATTCTGGCGCGGGGCGACGGATCCCAAGCGGGCCCAAGATTTCAGGCGCTCCTACGACGTCTTTAAAGACGTGTTGGATCACGGCTTCCCATCCATACCGACGGAAGAGGGAGGCGATCTTTCGCCCGAAAATTTCCGTCTCTTGGATTCCGTTCCTTTCGATTATTGGATGCTCAAACATTTGGAACCCATCCATCCGCACATCGCGGAATTGTTGGCCGAATATTTTTGGTCGTCGTTCGGGGGCGGCGTGGGTGAAATCTCGGCAGCCCAAGGCCTTTCGTTCTTTGCCGGGGAGCTCGGAGGGACGATGGCCTTTCCGGGAGGGAATGCCGCGATCGCCCAAGCCCTCGCGGAACGATTGGACAGGGCGCTGCCGCCCGGTCATTTGAGGACGTCCGCGACCGTGATCGACGTAACGACGTCCGAAAACGGCGTCCGGATCGTATATGCGGACGCCAAGGAAAAGGTTAAAATCATTCGGGCGAAGGCGTGCCTCGTCGCCTGCCCCAAGTTCGTCGCGAAGCGTATCATGAAGGGATTGCCGGAGGATCAGACGGCCGCCATGAAACGGATCCGTTATCGCGCCTATCTCGTGGCGAATCTCCTGATCAAGGGACGGATCCCCTCCCCCCTCTATGACCTCTACCGACTCACCAACGCCGTTCCGAAAAACAATGCGGCGGACTCTGAAGCCAGACCTTTTACCGATCTCACCTTCGGGGCTTGGGCGGATTCCGATCGCCCGGATCGCTCCGTGCTGACCCTCTACAGGGCCTATCCCTTCGACGACGGCGCGAACGGTCTGTTACGGGATGACTCCTTCGAAAAGGCCCGGGCGGCCTTTCAGTCTGGGATTCCCGACCTTCTCAAGTCCCTGAAAACCACGGAAGACCGGATCGTCGACCTTCGGATCACCCGCTGGGGGCATCCTCTTCCGCTGGCGGCGACGGGGTTGATCGCGGATGGAACCTTAGAGAAGGCCCGAAGTTCCTTCCGAGATGGAAAGATCGTTTTCGCGAATCAGGATAATTGGGCGAATCCCTCTTTTGAAACCGCGCTGACTTCAGCGCGAACGGCTGCCGGTGAGATTCGGGGCGCTTTGAAGGGGTAGCGATGTCTTTTCAAAGAGACGTCCGAAGCGACGTTCCTTCCGGTTCTTCCAGACCCCGCGATGATAAACGTAGCTGGCGATCAGAGGCACGGCAAGGGTCGCTTCGGCGTAGATCATCTGTTCGGATTTGGTGCTGACCTTGCCCCAGGAGCTGGCCTCGCGGAGCGTGGAGCCGGAGAGCCCGCCGTCTCGTTCGTCCGCAACGGTGATCTGCACCGCGTACTTGTGCATCGGGACTTCCTTGCCCAGAAGATCGGCGGCCACGACGATGTCTTGCGCGAAATTCTTGGGCACTCCCCCGCCGATCATGAAGAGGCCCGATTCCCCGGAGGCGATCTTCAGTTCCGTCAATTCACGAAAATCACGGGCGGAGTCGATCGTCACGTGCCGGTCCGGGCGGTGGGTCTGATGCATGACGAGTCCGAAGCCGGCGCTGCAGTCGGAGAAAGCGGGGCAAAAAATGGGGACGTCGTGTTTGAAGGCGGAATGAACGATCGACGGGATATTTTTGCCCTTCGCATCGAGGTAACGTCCCATTTCGCGGATGAACTCGCGCGAGGAATAAGGCCGGGGCTCGAGTTCGTCTGCGATCTTGCCGATCGTATCGTCGCAGACCCGAAGCTCCTCTTCATCGATGAAGGTGTCATAGATGCGGTCGATTTGGAGATCCCGCATCTGGTTGTCGTCGACGGCCGGCGAACCGACGTAGTGTTTGAAGCCCAAGGCCTCGAAAAAATCCTGGTCCACGATGTTGGCGCCCGTGGACACGATGGCATCCACCATCCGGTTGTCCACGAGATCCACCAAGACCTGTTTCAAGCCCGCGCTGACGATGGAACCCGCGAGGCAGAGGATGACCGCCCCATTAGGCTCTTGAATCATCTGTTCGAAAATTTCGGCCCCTCTTTGAAGATTACGGGCCTGAAAGGCCAAGCCCTTAAAGGTTCCCACGAACTGAGAAACGTCGTGTTTTTTGATGTCGATGTGCTCGATCGGTGTCTTCAAATAGTCGGATTTGTTTGGCATGGGGACCCCTTAACGTGAGAGGTTCGTTGGTGCAAGCCTCAACTTCTTTTTCGGATAAAAAAATAAAAAGACTTGTAAGATCAAGTACTTCTTGGCATTATGGCTTATGGAAATGATTAAAAAGGGTTCCACCGTCAAAATGCACTATACCCTTTCCGTGGAAGGGGTCATTCTGGACAGTTCCCCGGAGGGGGAGCCTCTCAGCTATGTTCAGGGGGCCGGACAAATCATCCCCGGCTTGGAGGAGGAACTGGAGGGGCTCAAGGCGGGCGACAAGAAGGAAGTGATGGTGGCACCGGAAAAGGGATATGGGGTCTCCGATCCTCGGGCCTTCCAAAAGGTGCCGAGGACGGCGTTTCAAAACGCGGACAGCCTGAAGGCTGGAGACATCGTCTCCGGACAATTGGGAGAACAGCAGTTTCAGGCCGTCGTGGCCGGCGTCGACAAAGACTCCGTCACCCTCGATTTCAATCACCCCTTGGCGGGCAAGACGCTCCGTTTCGCCGTCGAGCACCAACAGCTCGGCGTTGTATCCCTCCGCTGCATGGGAGACGTTGCCGCGGATCAGGAAGTGCACGTTAAGTGCTTTCGCTATATCCTTCGTCGCGGCGTACTTTTCCACTGCCTGGGTGACGCTCGCGCGCGGCGCGACCGCCGCCCAGCGCGTCTTCGCCTCCTGGACCGCCGTCGCCGCCTCGGTGGTCGCCACCGCGACTTTGGCAGCGCCTTCGTCGCCGGGAGGCGCGGTAAACGGCAACACCGCGAACGTCATCCGGCGATCCTGGGCGGAATTCGGTGCGATCTTCGCCGGTTCCTGCCC
>CAZWYB010000183.1:0-5127 GCA_964637745.1 uncultured Pseudomonadota bacterium | reverse complement strand
TCTTTAAATCCCCATTCCTTGCCGTCGCCGAAATAGGTGATAATTTGGCCGGCATTGTTGGCGTTCGTAACGAAGGAACAGCGCCTTAAACCGGTTTCGGCCATTTTTTCAGCGGTCAAATCTGCAACGGTTTTGTCACCGACCAGAATCAAATGCTTGTTGGCGACGCGTCGTGTATACCGGCCGAGCCGTGAACCCGTTCCGCCGAAAAGACAGACACCTCTCATCGTGGCCCCCTCATAGGGTACGTTTCGAATGGTCCCACGTCACCTTTCCTGACCAGAAGGGTGAATTCATAAATGCCATAATCATGCAGTAAAGCAACGTTCCTCGAATACTTGCGTGTGCAGTAATCGAAAAAAAAACAGGGATCGGCATAGTATAAATCGGGTCGCATTTTCTCTTTATCAGCATAGTTTGTAAGAACATTGAAAGACATCCCCTTTTTGGCCAACTTCCATAGACGGTCAAGGGTATTCAAAATATAAGTCTGCCAATCATCCCGATCCGCATCCAACTTGTTGTTGAAGACGCTGCTGCAAATCACGTAATCGGAAGGGATCAGTTGTTCCGGTTGATCGGTGAAAACAATGTGTTGGGCAGGGGATGGGTGCATTTTTTTTGCGTTGTCGAGCATGGTTTCGGAGACGTCAAAACCGATATACTTGGATAAGGCGAAACCGCGACCGATGAGATAATCCAATAGCGCGCCGTATCCACAGCCATAATCCAAGAGGGAAATATTATCGGTTTCGGAACAAATCTTTGTCAGCTGGTCAAAGCAAAGAATCTGGCGATCGGAGTGCCGATACGCGGCTCCTTTATAGTTGGCGCCGTGTTGTCCGACCTTCTCGTCCCACAACTTGGCTTGCTGTTTCAAAAAGTCTTGTGACATCAGGCTTCCGCTCTCTTGAGCAGGATCTCCGCCGTGCGATGCATGTCTTCAGCATTGTAGCGTTGGTCGCAATGGAGTGTCATAATTTGTTCCGAAATACGATGACTCACCGTGAATTCATCCGGTATTACCCCTCGCGTGGGCCATAAAAGGGAAGGAAATATTTCTTGTTCAAAAAGCGCCTCCCGTACGGCATTCCGGTTTTTTACGCGAACGGAAAAGCCGAACGGAACTGTTCCGGCGTCAAGTTCCGGAAAGAGGGCGAATTCCGCCAAACGCTCGGCTAAAATCCGATAGTTTTCGATTCTTTTCCGCGCCACGCCACTCCAATCGAGTCCCAGCGTCATCCGATGGGCGAGTTCACTCATGCGGAATGCCCCGACGGGTTGGTTTTTTTCCGCCTGTTGATGCAGGCCCAACCATTCACGATCGCCGCCGCTTTGACGGTCGAATTCTCCGCGTAATAAACAGGCCTGGTAAGCCGATGTCCACCATTCCTGCGGAGGGAGACGCAGATCGATCTGGGGCAGGGAGACGCTTTTGGATTCTAAGATTCCTCCGTCCGGTATTCCGGCGAATTTGCGGGGGCTGTAGATGACAAAATCCCCTAAATCTCCGGCCGATTCGCTCAAGAGAGCGTGAGAGGCGTCTTCTAAGATCCAGGCGCCGCGCTCTTTCAGAGGGCTCACAATATCGGGACTGCATACAAAACCGAAAAAGTCGGCCAGTACGACCAAATCCCCGGGCTGTATGGATTCCATCCAATCAGAGAATGACGCCGTCAGTTGTTCGTTGAGGGGGTAATAATTCAGATGGATACCGCGATTTCGGACCGGCGACATCATCGAGTCGCACAAAAAAGCGGGCATCCAAACCTGACGCGGGCTTAAGTGGTCTAAGAGAAGAGCAAAGCCGCTGCGCGCATTGGCCAGAAAGAGCTGATTAGGTTTTAGGAACGGAGCCGGTCTGGGTTCCGGCGACAGCGCACCTTCCAAACCAAAGACTCCTCCGATCGTGCGAACTCGCATGTTAGTCCGTCAAAAAAACGCCCGAAGCTAAGTTCTCTATATTGCGAAACGATGCGGTTCTCTCAAGGCGTGTCGATATCCTGATCAATTCCCTCAGATTATATTTCATTTCGTCAGCGGAATAAGAAATCAAGGGATGACCCGCGTTTGCCTGACGGGGGACCGCTTCATCGGGATGGAGAAGAAAAAGCAAATAGGAATCGGATGCAATCAGCGATTCCAGGTTTTGCCAAAAAAAACGGCGATGCATGCACGGATTTAGGTACCGGAGAAGGGGCTCGGGATCATACGGGGCCCGGATAGGAGCGACGGAAAGTGGCACCTCGAGAATATTGAAATGAGGAGTACCCGGTTTTCTGTAATCTTCTTGTGACGGGTAGTAAGCCTCGTTCGGTGTCCCCATCCAGTTCATGCGCCAACCGAAGTCGTCCTTCCTTCTGCCCGGCATGGCTGAACTGTCGAAACGAATATCGAGGTCGTCCAATGTTTTCATCGTTTTATTGTCATGGAAGCAATCGCCCATCCGCACGCTTTTTGGAGAGAGACCCCAATCTTTCATGGCGTCATGAGTGATCAGGAGATCCTCATAATCAACCGAGTCATTTCCTTTCGAATAGACCTGAGGCATCCAGCCTATTTCGTGCCCCTTGCGCGTGAGTTGATCGATGAGGCCGGAAAACTTTTGGAACAGGGACATGCGGTCGCCGAATGCCTCGGCGATCAAACGGTCCGCGCGAAGGAACCACGTCATCGGGAGGCGCATTCCGCATTGGTCTTCGAGAGACCGAAAAACGTCGTTTAATATCGCGAGCCCGGTCTCAGTTCGCTCCCAATCGTCGTGGATCTCATGGCCACGTCCAAGAGCGGCTTCCGGAGGGCCCACATCGATGGTCACGCAAAGGGTCAGAGGCTTCACGGCCGCGCCTCTTTCCTGTCTGATTCTTGAGCGGCGGATGAAGGAAAGATCCCTCTTATGATGGTGTTCGGACGGCGCTTCGTCTCCGAGAAAATCTTGGCCAGATAGATTCCGATGACTCCGACGAACGAGATGATGAGTCCGCCAAGGAGCCAGATGGACGCCATCACCGATGTCCAGCCGCTGAGGGGCCTGTCGAGGAAAAGCCGGTTGACGAGAAGGTAACCGATGAAGACGATCGTGACGAACGAAATCGCCAGGCCGAAGTAAAAGATTGCGATCAGAGGTAGGTTGCTGAATGAAGTGACGGAGTTGACGAACAGGCTCAGTTTGCGGCCGAAAGTATAGGTTGTATGACTTAAATCATGCTTTTTGACGGGACAGGATCTTTGCTCGAAGCCGGCGATCATCCACAGGCCAGTGATGTCGATTTCCCGTTCCTCAAATTGGGTTAGGGCCTCGACATAACGTCGGGTCATCAATCTCGCCGTCACCACGTTAAAGGGGATTGGAAGCCCGCTGAGCGTCCTGAAGATCCGATAATAGAGATAGCCCGAGATCCGGTCCCACAGGCCTCCGCGGCGCTTTGCTTGAACGCCGTAAACGACGTCGCATCCGCTTTCCTTCAGGGACTTCCAAAATGGAATGAGCCATTCGGGTTCTTCTTCGAGATCACCGTCGAGCAAGAAGACGAAATCTCCGCGGGAATGTTGAAGCCCCACCATCATCGCTTTGTGATGTCCGAAATTCCGCGAGAGATCGATGATCTTCACGTTGGCGTGGCGATCCGAGTACCGTTTCGCGACCTCGAGGGAGTCGTCGGGAGAGCCGTCGTTTACGAGGACAATTTCGTAGTCCTCCGTCAGCGTTTTCGCCGCCGCGGCCGCTCTGTCGCAGAATTCCGCGATATGGGCCTCCGATTTGTAGAGCGTTGAAATGATCGAGAGCTTCATTGAGGTTTTCCCGCTGAGCGCGCGACGTTGACCCGGATATGATCATCCATATGATCGATGGTCGACAGCATGTCCGTGTAGGTGTCAAAGGCGAGAATTAGGTTGCCCAGCATGAGGCTCCCCATGTTGAATCTCTTGACCTCGTCGCCGACGGAAACGAACATTTTCTCATCGACGATCTTGTTTCGAATGTTTCCGACGTAATCGATGGATTCAAGAAGGCCGTCGTGTTTGGCGTGGATCGAGTACGTGGCGTAGAAGCGGTTCGTTTCCTTGGTAAGACTTACCCTTCGGCCCAAGGCGATTTCCACGGTGGCCGCGATTGTGTCGGCTTGGTTCGCATAGACGATCGCCTCCGGCATCCGGTTGCCGCCGTTACGGGGTCCAATCTCGATGACGAAGACGTCTCCGCCGCGTGTGAACATCAAATCGAAATTAAAAGGGCCTTGGCGCATATTTAAAGCCGAGAAAATCGCCTGCAGGGAGGCGATACCCTTTGCGACGAGCCTTTCGTCGAAAATGGAGGGGAAGGTTTCGCCGATCGGTACGACCAAATCCGGGCAGAAATGCTCGTTGGCGAACGCATGGAACAGGATCCGCCCGTCCTGCAGAAAACCTTCGCCGCAAACCTGGTAACCCAAGGGAACGATCAATTCCTCGACGATGACGGTGTTCGTGAGGGAGAAACCCGCCGCCTTGTCGACGGCTGAGGCGAGCGAGGAGGGGTCATAAATCTTGCTGACTCCCTTGCCGCCGTTGGCGTCCACGGGTTTGACGACCACGGGGAATTCGAGTGTCTTCTCCACGGCCGTTCGCATGTTGTTCCAATCCTTAAGGTCGTTTCTGCTGAACGCCAAATTTTTCGGCGTAAAGTGGCCTTGCTCGGCCTGGAATCTCCGGAACAGCATTTTATTGGTCAAAACGCGGACAGCTTCCAAGGGATTCCCGGGTAGGCCCAGCTTTTCCGAGACGTAGGCGGCCGTCGGTGCGGAGACGTCGCTCGCGTAGCAGACGACTCCATCAATGCGGGTCTTTCGCGCCACATCGAGGACGCCCTCAAAGTCGGCCGTGCTGACGTTGAAATATTCATCTGCCAGTCGATGTCCCGGATTGTCAGGGCGATTATCGCAGGTGACGATGCGATATCCCGCCTTTTTCGAGTATTGAATTGGAGCGAGCTGTTGATGCGAGGCGCCCAGGAAGAGGACCGTTTTCGACATTTAGGATACCACCGACGCCGTGACGGCGGGTCGCATGGGATGAGTTTCGAACCCATGGGGATTGGTTTTGTACCAGGCCACCGTTTCCCCGATCAATTCCGGAAGACGCTGTTTT
>CAZWYB010000182.1:0-5141 GCA_964637745.1 uncultured Pseudomonadota bacterium | reverse complement strand
TCACGGTGGAAGAAAACGTGCTCGCCGGCTTTCATCATCGGTTGAAGACGTCGCTCGCCGCCGCGGGTCTGCGGTCCTCCGCCGCCGCAAAGGAAGAAGAAGATCTCCGGCGATGCGCCTTGGAACTCCTCGATCTGTTCGGACTCTCCGGACGGCGTGAGGAGTTGTCCAAAAATCTGCCCTATGGAGATCAGAGAAAATTGGAGATCGTCCGCGCGCTGGCCACGGGCCCCAAGCTCCTTCTTTTGGATGAACCCGCCGCCGGCATGAATGCGACGGAAAAAAAAGACCTCGTGTCGCTCATTCGGCGGGTGCGCGAAAAATTCAATCTGGCCGTCATCCTGATCGAGCACGACATGGGCGTGGTCATGACGCTCTGTCCGCGTCTGAGTGTATTGGATTACGGGGTGGTGATCGCCGAGGGGACGCCGGAGGAGATTAGGAAAAACCCGAAGGTGATCGAGGCGTATTTGGGGAAGGCGTAGGGGATGTTATTAGAGATTAAAAATCTGGAGGCCCGCTACGGCGCCATCCATGCCTTGAAGGGCGTCTCGCTGGACGTCGCCGCGGGCGAGATCGTCACGTTGATCGGGTCCAACGGGGCGGGGAAGACGACCCTCCTTCGCACCGTATCGGGCATCTTAAAGCCTTCATCAGGCCAAATACGATACGATGCTACGGAGGGCGAAGCCCTCTTCCTACATCAAATGCCTCCTCATAAAATCGTTGCGGCGGGAGTGGCTCAGGCACCGGAAGGCCGACAGATTTTTGCGAACTTAAGCGTGAGGGAAAATCTGGAGCTGGGGGCCTATTCGCGCCGCGACGGGAAAAATCTGGATGGGGAATTCGACGCCGTCTTTTCGCTCTTCCCGCGCCTCAAGGAACGCCTGCAGCAGAACGCCGGAACTCTTTCCGGAGGGGAGCAGCAGATGCTCGCCATCGGCCGGGCCCTCATGGCCAAACCGAAACTCCTGCTCTTAGACGAGCCGTCCCTGGGGATCGCCCCCACCCTCGTTCAGCAGATCTTTGCGACGCTGAAGGAGATCAACCGACAAGGCGTATCGATCCTCCTCGTGGAACAAGACGCCTTCTTAGCCCTGGAGACTGCGCATCGCGGCTATGTCTTGGAGACCGGAACGATCACCCTGTCGGGGCCGGCGCAAGAATTGCTGAATAATCCGGAGGTCAAGAAGGCGTATTTGGGGAAATGATTACGTTTCCGGATATTCCTTCCGGTAAATGTCGATCAAAGTCAGAAACAACGCCACCATCAACGGCCCCAGAAAGACGCCGATCAGTCCGTAGAACGACATCCCGCCTAAAATCGAGAGAAAGAGGAAAAGCGTCGGCAGCTTCGTCTTTTCGCCGATGATCAAAGGTTTTAAAAGATTGTCGATCGTGCTCACGACCAGCATGCCCCAGAGAAAGAGCGCGAGCGCCTTCCACCAATGCCCGTCGAGATAGAGATAGATCGACGACGGCAACCACACGACGACCGCGCCTCCGATCGGGACCAGAGCCAAAAACGCGATCAGGAGCGCCAGAAAAACGGGGAACGGAACGCCCAGGATCCAGAAGGCCAGTCCCCCGAGCAGGGCCTGAACGCCCCCAGTGATGACCAGCCCGCGCACGACCGCCGAGACGGTCACGGACAGCCGCTCGAAGACAACCTCCTTGTTCTCCTTGCTCATCGGGAAAAGGTCTTTGATCGCCTTCCCCATCGCCTCGCCGTCGCGGACGAAAAAGAAAAAGATGATGATGGTGATGAAATAGTTCAACACGAAAAACAGAAAATTTTTGGCGCCGGACTGGATCTGATCGACGATCGTCGTGGAGATCGACTGCGCGGCCTTGCCCAAGAGAGGGATGATCTGGATATCCAGGGACGACGTCTTCTCCGCGACCTTATCCCACACGACCCGGAGCGGAGAGTCCAAGAGACGGTTCCAAATGGCCTCGTATTTCTTGTCGGCGATCCAGCTGCCGACGTCGGCATAGAATTGAAGAATTTCTCGAACGAGTGTTCCGGAAAAAAAGACCATCGGGCCGACCGTCAAGATAAAGACGACCAAAACGGTCATCGCGGAGGCGACGTTGTTCCGTCCCTTGAAGAGTTTTAAAAATTTTCCATGAACGGGATAAAAGACGAAGGTCAGGACCGCGGCCCAGAGGATGGGCGTCATAAAAATGCGGAACACGCCGGCCAATTGAAGAAAGATCAGGATGAGGAACGTGAAGAAGAAAAGGATGAAGAGCTGTCTTTGCGTCATCTAATAACCGGTTTGCTGTTCGACGGGGACGCTTCCCGGCGGAAGAGGCGCCGTGGGTTGCGTTGTCGGCCCCATGGCCGCTTCCGGCGTCGGGGCCGTGCCGGGCATCACCTGAGGAGTCGGTTCCGCTGCAGCAGGGGTTGGGTTTGACGGCTGAACCGCACTGGGCGGCGGAACCGGTGGTTGAGCCGTAGGTTGAGCCACGGCTGGGTACTGAGTCGGCGCGGACGGCGCTTCAATGCCCTTCTTCTGAAAGCTGCATCCGGCGAAATTCACGGCCCCTCCTCCCAAGATAAGACAAACCGACAGCCACGCCAGCAAATACCGCCGTGAATACATAAACTTATCGACTCCCTTTTTGGACGAGGTAACACCCGATCATCGGTTTGTCCAGCAAGTTTCCGAAGTGCAAAAGTCAAAAAAGTCCTATAATAAGTAAGGGTTTGACGATCGTCGGTCTTTCGATTAGACGATTGCCGGAAGTTATGCCAACCATCCTCGAAGGTATCGGGCGCCTCTTTAAGGTCATCTTTGGCCTTCTCGCTGTGGTCGTCGGAGTGCTCCTCATCGGTGCGAGCATTCTCTATTACCATTTTACGAAGGACCTCCCCAAGCTGAGCGGCATCCAGGACTATAACCCACCGGTCGTCAGCGAGGTCTTCGACGACGAAGGGACGAAGATCGGGGAATTCTGGCAGGAAGACCGGTACTTGATCCCTTATGACCAGATCCCCAAGATCGTCATCAACGCCTTCGTGGCGAGCGAGGACGAACGTTTTTGGGACCACAAGGGCGTGGACTTCAAGAGCATCGCCCGCGCCTTTTTCGAAAACCTGCGCGCCGGCCACG
This sequence comes from uncultured Pseudomonadota bacterium, assembly GCA_964637745.1. Lineage (GTDB taxonomy): Bacteria > UBA10199 > UBA10199 > JACPAL01 > CAZWYB01. Next base: position 2,022 of record CAZWYB010000182.1, on the reverse strand, counting down.
TGGTGCAAGGCGCCTCGACGATCACCCAGCAGGTCACGCGCTCTCTGCTCCTGACGCGCGAAAAAAGCTTCGACCGCAAGATCAAGGAAGCGATCCTCGCGACCCAGCTGGAGCAGAACCTCACGAAGGAGCAGATCCTCTATATTTATTTGAACCAGATTTTTCTAGGAAACCGTTCTTACGGCATCGCCGCCGCGGCACGGAATTATTTTCATAAAGATCTGAAGGATTTGAGTCTCGCGGAGATCACCATGATCGCCGGCCTTCCCTCCGCGCCGACGACCTTCTCGCCCATCCACAATACGACGATGGCGCGTGAGCGCCAGGTGCGCGTCCTCCAGCGCATGCTGGAGAACGGCTACATCACCAAGAGCGACCACGATGCGGCCGTCGCCGCCCCGCTCACGATCTACCGGGCCGGAACGGACAAAGACTTCAACAACAAGTACGCACCTTGGTTCGTCGAAACGGTGCGCCGCCAGATGGAAGACACTTACGGAGAAGATCTGCTCTATCGCGGGGGTCTGAAAATCTATACGACCGGGAACCTTAAGGCCAACCAGGCCGCCGACCGCGCGGTGAAACGCGGGCTCTTGGAAGTGGAGCGCCGACAGGGTTTCCACGGCCCCGTCGACGTCCTTCCCAAGGAAAAGTGGCAGGAATTGGGGGACGCCGTCTACCGGCAGCTGATCGAATTCGATGAGCCCATTCACATCCCGACCAATCCGAATGCGGAACCCATCCCGGCGCCCATCGAGCCGTACCATATCTACAAAGGTGTGGTAACCGACGTGGACGCCAAGGGCGTTGCGACGGTCTTGGTCGGCAAGAAGACCGGAACCATCGAACCTTCCGACCGGACATGGACGGGCCGGACGCCGAAGGTCGGCGAGGTCTATTGGATGCGTTGGCTCTCTGCTGACGCCAACAGTGACCGCTTTACCATTGAAGTCGAACCCAAACTGGAATCCGCCCTCTACTCTTTGAACCCTCTGACAGGAGAGGTGAAGGCGATCATCGGGGGTTTTAGTTTCAAGAAGAGCGAATTCAACCGGGCGACTCAGGCGATCCGCCAACCCGGATCGGCCTTCAAGCCGACTATTTATTCCGCCGCTCTGGATAAGGGCTACACACCGAGGACGGTCGTCATGGATGCGCCCGTGGTCTATCAGGTCGGCCGGAACAGCTTTTGGAGCCCCAAGAACTACAGCAACAAGTACAACGGACCGCTGCCCATCAAGACCGCGCTGGCCCATTCGATCAACGTGGTGGCGGTGAAGGTGTTCCATGACATCGGCATCGACTATACGGTCGCTTACGCCCGAAAACTGGGTCTCGTCTCCCCCATCGCGAAGTATCTTTCGACGGCCCTCGGCGCATCGGATCTGACGCTGCAAGAATTGGCGCACGCCTACAGCACGTTTCCCGCGGGCGGCGTTCGGCCGGATCTGATCTTCTTCCGAAAAATCGTCGATAAGTCCGGCAAGGTCTTGGTCGAGAACAAGCCGGCCACTCCTGATCTGGAACACGTCTTCGACACCATCGGCGACGGCTCGAACGATGGGATCAACGAAGACCTCATGAAGGAAGGCGACAAGGCGATCTCTCAAGACAAGCTGAAACTCACGCCCGAAGAGATCAAGATCCTCTACGGATCGGCCATCCCGCCGGGCCACGTCATCACGCCGCAGACGGCCTTCGTGATGGTCAATCTGATGAAGGGGGTCGTCGATTTCGGAACGGGTTTCAAGGCGAAATCCCTGGGCCGTCCCGCCGCGGGCAAAACGGGGACAACGAATGACGAATCGGATGCCTGGTTCGTCGGCTATGTTCCGAACCTGATCGCCGGCGTCTGGATGGGTTACGACAGCAGAAAGAAAATCGGTCCGGGCATGACCGGCGGGGGGGTACCCGCCCCCAACTGGCCCTACTACATGCAGGAAGTCCCTAAAGGCACCCCCGGGTTTAACCTCGCCCGTTCCAAAAAGGACAAAGAGGAGGAAACAGGATTCGAATACGCGG
>CAZWYB010000181.1:0-5183 GCA_964637745.1 uncultured Pseudomonadota bacterium | reverse complement strand
CCCTACTCAACCGAGCTCTCGGGCCGGCCCGAGGGCGTCGTCACCGTCTCCCAGGGCGCGATGATCTACCAATCTCAAACCACCGTGGCCGGACAGACGGTCGGGCTTCCCTACTCCCTGGCCTATCTGAACAATAAACCCTTCAATACGGTCCAGGAATTCAACCAGGTGGCCCAGGCCGGAACCGGATACGCGGACATCCTCATGAACCATCCCGAGCTGAATTCGATGCAGCCGCGCCAGTTCTACGGCGATTTTCCGCCGGCACTGCAACTCGCCTTCATGGATCCCAAATCCGCCAACTCCTATTCCACATCGACTTGGGACATCAAGGGTGGCGGGCTTGAGAGCGCCCTCGTCAATCGTTATGGAAACACCGACACTCAAAAAGATCAGATACGGAACGAGATCCAACCCCTTCTCGATGTCTACCGCACGCAAGGGATGACGCCGGGATTCTTGATGGCCCTCCGCCTCTACATCCTGCCTCACGAATTGCAGAAGATCGAATGGGAGAGAACCCATAACGTCGTATCCGATGACTTCCAGAAGGAACTCAGCTTCGCATCCGCCGTGGACTCCCTCGAACCGGGGCTCGGAGCTCACTTGATGGGTCTCGCGAATCAGCCGAATTATATGGACCAACTCGTCCAAATCGCCCAGGCGGGGAAATTCCCGTCCAAGATGACGGAGGCGGATTACGGATTTTTCCTGAACCGCGTGCCGGGGGCCTCCACCGGAGTTCCGGAAGTGGCCCTGAATCTCCCGTCCGAGCTTCAGTTCCTCGCTTCGCCCTACCGCTATACCGACAATAGCTCTTCATTAGAAGCGGACTATCAGCAGTTCAAGACGATCGATCCCCAAAATCTCGCCGAAGTTTTCGTCCAGAATTACGCGAAGGACGATGCGACCGCGGCCAGGATCCGTTCCGACGTCCCCAAGCTCCTTTCCCCTTTCACCAATCCTCAAGACGGTGCGTCATGGCAAACCCAAGTCAACGGCGCCAAGTGGGCCCTGCAGTGGTACGTCTCGCAACTGGCGGCGGGGACTCTTCCGAGCGAAAGGGCCGTGGAGGCCACCGTGTTCCAGGCGCAAACGTCCGGGATCATCGGAATCTATTTCGACATCATGGATAACTATCGGTTGAATGAGCACAACGGGTGGACCTTCTCCACAGCGGCCGAGAGTCATTGGCATATGATTAGCCAGAGGCGGGCGAGCCAGCTCGTCGAAGCCGAAGCGGCGCATCGAGGATGGAAGAGGGCCTACCAACGACTCCCCGAAGGAGCAGTAGTGGATGAGGATTATGATGGCCGTCTTTTCGATTCAAATGGGAATCCCGTCTACGTGGATCAAGACGGTGATAAGCACGCAATGGACGTCAACGCCGTCTCCCGACAAGTCGCCGGATCCTCGGATCTGGCGACACCTCTCATGCCGGTCTTGACCATGACCTTCGTCGCACCGTCGGCGGCATCGGCCACGATTACCGCGACCGCCGGTTCGACGCTGGTGAACGCCCCCTCTCCTATTTCCCTAAAACCTATCGAGACGCCGGCCGGTGAAGTGCTGTTCGAAGCGGAAGGCGGAGTGCCCGGGGAAATCGCCGCAGGAGAATTGCCGGTCGGCGAGCTGCCGGTCGGAGAAATCCCGATCGGGGAACTTCCCGTCGGCGAACTGCCCGTGGGAGAAATGCCCATCGGTGAACTTCCGTTTCTCTGAACCGATTTCCTTCAAGAAAACAGTCGAACACCCACCTCCGGCGCCAAGCGGATCAGAGATTGATCCAAGGTCCAAAGGCTCGACTCCGATCGCTGGGCGGACAAGAGGATCATCCGATCCACGATACCGGGAATCGAATGAGAGGATTTCTGGGCGACGCGTGCGAGGGCGACCACGTCGTCCCAAGTCGATGAAGCGTTCCAATCGAGATCGACGTGTTCTAGAGCCCCAAAAGCCTCTCGAATTTCCCTCTCTCTCTTCGTCGAAACGCGACCAGAAAGAACCTCCGCCTGAATCGGAAGGATGGTGACGGCACGATCGTCCGCGATGAGCAGGTCCAGGAAATCGAGCGAATCCCGCGGAAGTTGCGGCCGGGCTCGGAAGAACTCGATCCACACCGACGTATCCACAAGGACCTTCATCGTTTTCGCATTCCCTGGAGATCCTTCTGGGTGAGGCCGATGGCCTCGGAGCCCTTCAGCTTGAGAAGGCGCTCCATCTTCTTCTTCCGAATCAGCTCTTGCAATCCCATGACGACCGCCATCGTCTGTGTGGGTGCCCCGCTCATCGCCACCGCCTCCTCAAGCAATTCCTTAGGTAGGTTCATTGATGTTCTCATAGGCATATAATATATGTCATATTATAAAAATAAAGGCATATCATTTTGGAGGGGTACGGCCTCCTGACCCGGGAGGGCATCTCAATAAAAAGAAAGCGGGAAAAACTGGAAAATTGACATCATGATATCATGTTGATAATCTGAATACATGCATCGTACCCTGGTCCAACTGGAAGAATCCCTCTATCAGCAACTTAGAAACCTCGCTCATGAGCGGGGCGTGTCGATCTCGGCCATCGTCCGGGAGCTCCTGGATAAGGCCCTGGGGCGGACGAAGAAAAAGAAGAAGATGAGGATCGATCAGTTCAAGTTCATCGGGATGGGACGGTCGAAGGAACCTCTCAATGCCGAAGACCACGACGAATATCTGGCCGAGGACTACCTCAAGTGATCTTCACAGACACCTCCGCGTTCTTTTCACTTAGTTATCCGAACGATCCAAATCACCATGTCGCCAGGGCGATGTTGGAGGCATTCCTGGAAACAAATGAGCCTCTGGTGACGCACAATTACGTTCTTGTGGAGTCATTTGCCTTGATGCACCGCCGCCTAGGAATCACCACGGCACGCCAATTTTACAGGGAAGTTCATCAGATCTGCCGCATCCTTTGGGTCTCTCAAAGCCAGCACGAACGGGCTTCAAAGTCTTACGTCAGTCAGGAGGGTTCACGTCACAGTTTTGTCGATTGTGTCAGTTTTGAAATCATGAAATCGCAGGGCATCAGGAAATACTTCGCCTTTGACGACGACTTCAAACGCCCCGGATTCGATCGAGCCTAATTTCAAATAAACAAATTATCCGGCGTGGGTTTGGTCGCTGGCGCGGCGCCCTTGCGGGGAGAGGCAGCGATCACTTCTTCCTCTTTTTCCAGGCAGGCCTTGTAGACCGACTTGGCCAGGGTCACCCATTCCTGGGCGGTCGCTTCGTCCGCCGGCTTGGACAGCATTAATTGGACGTTCGCGTAGAAATTTTTGAACTGAGGCAAGATCCCCGTCTTCACCAAGTGGTTCTCGAACTCATGGATGCTTTCGATGTCCACGAACGGCTGCACCAGGCGATGATACAAAAGCCCGTTCGCCATCTTCGCCATCGCCTCGAAGGCCTTGTGCCCCACCGATTCGTATTGTCCGTGGCTTAGGTGCGCCTCGGCCATTTGTAAGAACGGCTCGCCGTCGCGGACGTTCGGGACGACGTCCGCCACCATCGCGCCCGCGCACTCGCCGATGACGCCCTTCTGCAACGCGAACTCCTGCTTGTCTTCCCAATCGGTGTAGAAATCCGGCTTCTCTTCAAAAGAAGGAATCTTGAGCAAATCGGGCGCCTCGGTCAGCAACTTCACGACTCCGTCTTTTCCTACGCGTCCGTAAAAGTCGTTGAAGCCTTCGTCCTTTTTTCGCTGGTCCACATAGCGAGACACGAGGCGAATCACGGCATCCGGCACGTTCTTCGACGGGATCTGCGTCGTCAACTGGCCGACCGCCATGTCGCGCTCGGGATTCCCTCCGATGAAGAGCATGAAGGCCGGAATCGTCTTGTTGCCGACGGGAAAGGCCCCGCCGTGGAGGCCGATGTTCGCGATGTGGTGCTGGCCGCAGGAGTTCGGGCAACCGCTGATCTTTATCAGGACGTCCTTCGCCACCGAGGCGACCTTGCCGTTCTCAGCGTAGAGCCGTTTTTCAAGCTCGCGCGCCAACCCCATCGACGATGAAATTCCCAAGCGGCAGGTGTCCGTCCCCGGGCAGGCGGTGATGTCGTAGATCGTCTGCGCGTCCTGCTTCACGAACTCGATCGCCTTCAAGTCCTGATAGAGGGACGGAAGATCCTGATTACGAATCCAGCGCAGCAAAAGATTCTGATGAACAAAGGTCCGGCACTTGCCGCCCGTATAACGGCGCATGATGTCCGCGAACGCACGCATCTGCTTGGGGTTCATGTCGCCGGTGGTCAGCCGGATCTCCGCCATCGAGTAGCCGTTCTGTTTTTGGGGATAGACGTTGGTCTTTTTCCAGGCGAGGAAATCCCCCCCATTCCCCCCTTTTTCAAAGGGGGGCGCCGGAGGGATTTTCGTTTGGTCAACAACCGGCGCCTTTTCCTCAAAAACCGAAAGATGCTTCAAGTACGCCGACCACTCCGGATCAACCTGGACCGTGGCGCGCTCCTGGGTGACGGCCTCTTTGAATTTTTCCCAACCCATCTTTTCGATCAGGAATTTGATGCGTGCCTTGGAGCGGATCTTGCGCTCCCCCCAACGATCGAAGACCTGCAGGATCGCCACGGCCCACGGAATCAGCTCCTCGGCGGGCAGGAACTCATGAAAGACCTTGGCAATGCGCGGACTCGAGCCCAACCCGCCGCCCACGTACGTTTTAAAGCCGCGTTTTCCGTTTTCGATCTTCGCGACGAGCCCCAAGTCATGCAGCATAGGCAGGGCCGTCATCGTCCCGCCGCCGTCGAAGGCGACCTTGAACTTGCGCGGCAAATTCTGGTTCACCGGATTCCTCAACAGCTTCGTGGCGAAATTATAGGCGTCCGGCGTCACGTCGAAGGCCTCCTTGGGATCGACGCCCGCGCTGGGCGAGGCCGTGACGTTCCGGACCGTGTTGCCGCAGGCCTCGCGGGTGGTCAGCCCCACCGCCGCGAGCTTTCTCATCAGCATCGGAGTGTTTTCGAGCTTCACGTAATGGATCTGAATGTCCTGCCGGGTCGTGATGTGGCCGTTGTTGTGCGCGATCGTTTCGGCCAGGTCGGCGATGCAATCGATCTGCTCAGCATTCAAGAGCCCCAGGGGGATCTTGATCCGGATCATCTGGACGCCGTCTTGGCGCTGTCCGTAAACCCCGT
>CAZWYB010000180.1:0-5248 GCA_964637745.1 uncultured Pseudomonadota bacterium | reverse complement strand
CGTCAACGTCATGAGAGGGGAGCAACCGATCGTCTTTTCAGACGTCGTCAACTTTACGCGCGAATTTATCCACACCGACGACGCCGTCGACGCCTACCTCTCGGTCGCCGAGAACATCGATAAGACGCGCGGCAGGGCTTATAATGTCGCCTCGGGAAATATCATCAAGATAGGAGAAGCGGTCACGAGAATCTGCTCCATCATGAAAAGCAACATCGGCTACAAGCTGATCGAAAAGAACAACGCCGATTTCAAGGAGATCCCGCATCAATATCTCAGCGGCAAGAGGATCGCGGGGGAGAACGGCTGGAAACCGGGCATCAACCTGGATTTGATGATCAGCAAGACGGTCGAGAGCTTTTCCCGGTTTAAGCCGGTCCTTTTCCCGGGCGACTCTCTCTAAAGCTCCCTTGAAGAACATCTGATGTCAAACAATCCTCCCATCGGTTTTTTCAGACGGCGGGTATCCGAAATCGCGATAGCACATCGCTTTTTGGATCCCATGACGTCGATCGCGGTCTACTACGGCCTCGTCCGGCTCCTCCATTGGCCCTGGGCGGCCAGCGATGCTATGATGATCATCCTCATCTTTCTTCTTGCCGTCGTCATCTTCGACCGGTTTGATCTTTATCGCTCCTGGAGGGGAGACTCTCTCCTTTCGGAATCAAAAAAGGTCATCGCAGCTTGGTTCCTCGTCCTCTCCTCCCTGCTCCTAATCTCACGCTTGACGAACACGGAGACAGCCTTCCCTCGGGGTATCCTGCTTCCTTTCGCCGTCATCACGCCCGCGCTGCTGATCTTCGCAAGAATCGGGATCAGGGTCGCTCTCCGCCAACTAAGGAGACGGGGAAAGAACATCCGGCGCGTCGTGATCGCCGGCGCCGGCGATTTGGGAAAGAAGCTCGCTCAGCAGCTCCAGGACAACACGGGTTACGGGATCCATATCGTCTCCTTTTTCGACGACCGTTTCTCCGAAGGCCTGCAGACCGTCGGCGACGTACCGGTTGTAGGGACCTTGGATATACTGCCGGTCTTCGTGAAGCAGAATGCCATCGATATCGTCTACATGGCCCTTCCGTTCCGCGCGGAGCCTCGCATGCGGGAACTGGTCCAGAACCTTCACGATACCCAGGCCGCTCTCTACCTCGTCCCAGATATTTTCATGTTCGAACTGATTCACACGCGCATGCTGGACTTCGGCGGGATTCCGGTCTTTTCCATCTTTGATACCCCATTCAGCGGCATCGACGGATTGGCGAAACGCCTTCAAGACGTCGTCCTCGCGAGCCTGATCCTCGCCCTCATTTCTCCGGCCATGTTGATCATCGCGCTCCTCATCAAAATGACCTCGAAAGGGCCCGTCTTGTTCATGCAAAAGCGCTATGGATTGAACGGAGAAGAGATCAATGTCCTGAAATTCCGCTCCATGACCGTCCTCGAAGACGGAACGATCATCCGACAGGCGACGAAAAACGACCCCCGTGTCACGAAGTTCGGCGCCTTTTTACGGCGCACGTCTCTGGATGAACTGCCCCAGTTCATCAACGTCCTGAAAGGCGAAATGTCCATCGTGGGCCCTCGGCCTCATCCCGGATCCTACAGCGAATATTACGGCAATCTGATCAAGGGATATACGTTGCGCCATCGGGTCAAGCCGGGCATCACCGGATGGGCTCAAATCAACGGCTGGAGGGGCGAAACGGAAACCTTGGAGAAAATGGAAAAGCGCATCCAGTTCGATCTTGAATACATCCGAAACTGGTCGGTTTGGTTTGACTTGAAAATCATTTTTCTGACGATCATCCGGGGGTTTCGATCCGAAAATGCCTATTGACCCTCTCGTCCATGCCGTCATTCTCGCGGGCGGCTCCGGAAGCCGTCTCTGGCCTCTCTCCAGAAGCCTGTTTCCAAAACATCTCCTGCCCTTTCAGGGGGAAGAAACCCTTCTTCAACAAACGGCTCGCCGCGTCCTGAGATTCCTGCCGCCTTCGAACATCGTCACCGTGACTCAGGAAAGTCTGGAATGCGAAACGCATCATCAGCTTTCTCGTCTTCACCCCGAGGTCGGGAGCGGAATCCTGAGCGAACCCAAGGCCAACAACACGCTTCCCGCCATCGCTTGGGCGGTCGGAAAGATTGCCAGAAAAAATCCACGCGCTTTCATTCTCGTGCTCCCATCCGATCACCTGATCCGCAATGATGACTCCTTCGAAAGAGACGTTCATCTGGCCTGGAAGGCCACGGCAGACGGCGCGCTCGTCACTTTCGGCATCCCCCCGACGCGCCCCGAAACGGGTTATGGCTATATTCAGGCCGGGTCCCTTCATCCTTCCGGCACCTTCCATGTCGTCTCTTTCATCGAAAAGCCGGACCGCAAAACCGCCGAGCGCCTGCTTCGGGAAGGAAATCATTTTTGGAACTCCGGCATCTTCGCCTTTCGCGCCGATGCCTTTCAGGAAGCTTTGAGACTCCTGCAACCATCCGTCTTTCAGAGCGTCCAAAGGATCGTGTCATCGTCCGACGGCAGCGAAACGCTCCGAAAGGAATACGCTACGATGCCCGCAATATCCATCGACTACGGCCTGATGGAAAAGGTCCACAATTTGGCCGTCGTGCCGGCGACGTTCGGTTGGAATGATCTGGGAAGCTGGGAGGCCATCCACGAAGAAAAACCCAAGGACGACCATGGAAACGTCGTAGAAGGCGACGTGCTGACACGGGACGTCGACAATTCCCTGATCCTATCTAAAAAGGGCTGCACGGCAGCGATCGGACTCAAGGACATCGCCATCATCCAGACCGGGGACGCCGTCTTGGTGTCTCCCCGCAGCCGCGTTCAGGAGGTCAAACAAATCGTCGAAGAGTTGAAGGTCCGCGGAAGCAAGCTCGCCGAAGAGCACGCCTCCGCAACCCGTCCCTGGGGATGCTATTCCATCCTCGAAGAAGGCGACGGTTATAAAATCAAGAAAATCGTCGTCGATCCGGGTCAAAAATTGAGCCTACAGAGGCATCAACACCGCACGGAGCATTGGGTGGTGATCCAAGGAATCGCCAAGGTCACGAGAGGGAGCGAGCAGTTCTCACTCAAGGAAAACGAATCCACTTTCATCGCAATAGGCGAAATCCATCGCTTGGAAAACCCCGAATCCGTTCCTCTCATCGTGATCGAGGTTCAGACCGGCCATTATCTTAAAGAGGACGATATTGAGCGCTTTGATGATGCCTATGGACGCGTCGTGTGTTAAAGGCTTTTAAGATTTCGAGCTTTCTTGGGCGAATACGACGCAATTGCCTCTAAGTATTGATAGGCTTCCCTTAAACCTTCCGGCGTCCCCACGTCGAACATTTCCCCTCGATAGACGATCCCATGCCCGCACGCCTCCTTGGACATCTGATCGATCGCATCGGTCAGTTGTATCTCTCCTAAAACTCCCGCCCGAACGGCCTTTAAATAATCAAAAATAGCCGGAGAAAAAAGATAGCGGCCTAGAATGCCCAAATCCGAAGGGGCTTCCTGCGGCTTAGGCTTTTCGATGGCGCCTCGCAGTTGATAAACGCCGTCCGAAATCCGGTCCCCCTCGATAATTCCATAGGCCGAAACGCGGCTTCGGGAAACTCTCTCCAAGAGGATTCCCCACTCGGCCCCTCCGGCCTCGCAAGTGTCGATGAGGCATCTGGCCGCCGGAACGCCACTGGCGACGAAAACATCCGGCAACATCACGACAAAAGGCTCGTCCCCCAATGCTTCCCGGGCGCAGAGAACCGCGTGCCCCAATCCCAAAGGCTCCTTTTGATAAACGACTTCAAAGCGGGCCATGGATTCCAACCGTTCCAGCTCAGCGATCTCCTCCCCCTTGCCCTTCTTTTCCAGAAAGGCGCGCAATTCCCGATCGGGTCGGAAATAGTCCACGATATCCATTTTGGAGGGATGACAGATCAGGATGATTTCCTCGATCCCGGAAGCGACTGCTTCTTCAACAACGTATTGAATGACCGGCTTATTACCGACCGGTAAAAGCTCTTTAGGAACGATTTTCGTCAGAGGAAGGAAGCGTGTTCCATAACCTGCAGCCGGGATAACCGCTTTTCTTATTCTTTTCAAGATCTTACCCCCAAGCAATTAGACGATTCTCTTACCTCTCTTGGGCATGGGAGGCAACAAAAAAACCCTTCGGGTTAAGGACCACGAAGGGTTTTTGTATTCGGATGTATACTCAAAAAATCTATTTAATTTCTTCTGGTTACACTTTTCCACCTGCGTAAAATCATTAAAGTTACTGTCATGGCCACAATGAAAAGGATGGGGAAGGCCTTCGCCTGCGTCTGAATGGGGCCATCATTCAGGCTGCAACCGCTGACCGCGCTTTTGGAAAAATCCGGATCACAGGCGTCTCCGATCCCGTCCTTGTCTTGATCCAACTGATTTTTGTTCACCACAAAAGGACAATTATCATTCGCATCCTTGACGCCGTCGCCGTCCATATCGCCGTCACAGGCGTCGCCGATATTGTTGTGATCCGTGTCCTTTTGGTCCTTATTGGGAACCAAGGGACAATTGTCGCCGGAACCGTTCGGACCGGCGTTGCAGATCTCATCCCCATTGGCGTCCTTGACGGTGGCTGGACCATCGCAAATGCCGTCGCCATCCACGTCGGGGTCCAGAGGACCCCGTCCGCCTTCGTAGGTCATTCCGTGAATCTCTTCCCCATCGGTGAGCCCGTCGCCGTCCGTGTCCTTTTTGGTCGGATCCGTATGGAAGACAGTGTTTTCCAGGACGTCGGGAACGCCGTCGCCGTCGGTGTCGACCGAATCCAGGCTGTGACTCTGCCGGCAGGCATCGCCGACCCCGTCGCCCTTGGAATCCTTCTGATCCGGATTAAAGTCCACGGGGCAATTATCGCCCTGCCCTGAGGCATTGGGCGTACAAGGATGACCGTTTTTATCAAAGCCGTTGCCCGGGCCGTCGCAAATGCCGTCGCTGTCGATGTCCCCGTAAATGATCTTCACGCCGCCGCAGTCAAACTTGGCGGGATCAAGCGGAAAACAATCCTGGCTGTCATTGTGATGGTCGCCGTCGGTATCCGCCTTGTGGGGATCCGTGTGCGACACATTGGTCTCGTAATCGTCGGTCCAGCCGTCGCCGTCAGAGTCGACATTCCCGGTCGGCGGAGGCGTCACAACGATCACCTTCAAGTCCACGCAATGTCCGCCCGGGCCGTCGCCGGTCAAGGTGTAAGTCTTGGTCGTC
>CAZWYB010000179.1:0-5249 GCA_964637745.1 uncultured Pseudomonadota bacterium | reverse complement strand
GCGGCGGGGGCTGCGGCCATCGCGATCGCCGAGAGGAGGCGGCGGCTTTCCCCCTCCTGTCGGCGCAGTCTCTCTCCGAAGATTTCCTCCAAGGTCGTGGGGAGATCGATTTTCCTCTCCAGGCCGCTCTGAAACCGCCGTTTCTGAAGGCCGCCGGATGCGGCGATTTCCTGACAGACGGCCGTGAGCAGTTTGGGATTTCCTTGAGTGGCGAAATAAACCTCGTCGGCAAAGGAAGGGGGGACCGCTTGACGCAGGACGGACTCCAGAAACCGACGGCTGTCCTCTTGGACGAGGTTGCCGAGAGGGACGTCGAGAACTTTGGTCTCTTGGCCGAGGCTCCGAAAAAATGACCGTTGCGCTCGCGAGAGGGTTTCGTCGTTCACTTCCAAGATCAGCAGCGAGGGTTCCGACTTTTGAAGGAACTGGCCGATGTCCTTGGTTTCTTGGGCGTACACCGTTTCGGCCTCGCGGATGATCCTCAAATCCCCGGCATGTCCCTCCAGACACAGTTGAAAGAACAGCTCCTGAACGAGACGGGTTTTGCCGACGCCGGTTTCGCCGTGAATCAAGAGGATGCCCGGCTCGCGCCTCTCGCGCCGCTTTTCGAGGAAGGACTGAATCGCGTCCCACTCCTTTTGCCGTCCGAACATGAGGAAGGTATGGAAGGATTCCGGACGCGCCGATTCGTCTTTCGTCGCCAGATCCTTTTGCAGGGACTCCCGGATGTCGCTCACCGATTTCAGGCGGTTGGACAGATCCGGCTCGATCATACGGTCGATCACCTTGGCGAGGCGGGCCGGTATCGGCAATTGTCTTTGAGAGAGGCTCGGTTTCGGCGGGGCGAAGAGGGTTTTTAGATTTTTGGCGCCCGCTCGTGGATGGTCTCCACAAAAGGCCTGAAAAAAAACGGTTCCCAAGGCGAAGAGATCGCTTGCGGGGAGGCTCTCTCCCTCCAAGACCTCCGGAGCCAAATAAGGGAGGGTTCCGCCGACGTCCGGACCGGATTTTCGCGGCGCCGTCTCCCGAAGCGACGCCAGTCCGAAATCCAACAGTTTGACGTGTTCCTCGCGGTTGATCAGGATGTTGCCCGGCTTGATGTCCCCGTGAACGATGTTTTGGGAATGCAGATAATCGAGGGCGTCCAGGCATTCCCGGAACCAGGCGGTGATCTGTTCGGGCGATCCGCCCCGGGCCGCCTCGAGGATCGTCCGGCCATCCACATAGTCCATCCAAAAGGAGGGCTCGGGAGTCCGGGAAAAACCGCGCACTTCGACAAGATTCGGGTGTCTCAGCTTGGACAAAATGCGCACTTCTTCTTCAAAGCGGCTGAGGAGATCGGCCGATTCGCTTTTGAGGACCTTGACGGCGAGGAGGCTCTGGTCGTTTCCATGGGCCAGGTAGACATGGCCCATCGATCCGGCACCCAAAACTCTTTCGGGAACGAATTCCCCGGTTCGCATTTTGTGATTTTAGTGGAGTTTGGGGGGATGGTCAATCGTGCTCGTTTTGTGATATATCTTTTGTGACGATGAAATGGGTTTGGATTTGGAAACCGCTCGCCTCGGCGGGATTTGTCTTCTTTGCGCTTCAAGAGGGCGCCTGGTTAAGCGTCTATGGACGGGTGATCTTGGCCGCCCTCGTTCTCTCGTGGTTCGGGGACGTCTTTTTGATTCCGGAATCCTCCACCTGTTTTCTCCTGGGCCTCCTTTTCTTTCTTTTGGCGCACGTGGCTTTCGCCGCCGCCTTTCTGATTCGAGGCGTCCAGCCCGCATGGACCTTGGGAGCGGCTTGCGCCGTATTGATCCTCGCCGTCTGGATCGGACGGTGGTTGCTGCCTCCCATCCGGCGGTCGTCGCCCGGCATGAGGATTCCCGTTCTTGTTTATATGGCCGCGATCTCGGTCATGGTGAGCCTTGCAGCAGGCGCCGCGGGTTTTTCGCATAATTTCGTCATTCTGGCCGGGGCGATCGCCTTTTTCGTATCGGATATTTCCGTGGCGCGCGATCAGTTCGTCGCGCCCGGAATGATCAACAAATTATGGGGCCTTCCTCTCTACTATGCGGCGCAATTTCTTCTGGCTGCAACCGTCCGTTTTCCCCGATGAGGGGTTAATGAATAGGAAGCCGCGATGTGACGGTCGTTCCCAACAAGGACGTCGCGGAAGATTTGACGAGGGCCCACTCTCGGGAGAAATCCAAACACGTTTCATTCAGTCGGTATTCGATACGGGATTGGTCCTCTTCGGAAAGCCTGGAGATCAGTTCAAAGAGCAGGGAACGGCTGGTTCGCGGCGCGTATTGAAGGCGCCGCCCCGTTTCCACGGCAACGGCGGGATCCTCGTCGAGCAGCAGGCGAACGAAGGGCGGCGCGAAGGTCTTGTCTTTGAGACAGGCTAGGGCCGTCAAGGCGAGTTGCAAGGTCTTCTTGTCGACGGCTTCCTCGATGATCCCGCGCAGAGGATCTCGGTAGATGCGGAGGCGGAGGACGCCGATCGCATAAAGGGCCGCTCGTCGTTCCAAATGCTTTTCGGAACGGAAAAGAGACTCGATCGTCTGGAAGGCCCGCTTTCGCTCCGGCGTCCCTAGGAAGGGATAAAGGGCGACCGCTGCGTTCGTCCGTATGCGATGGTGCGGATGGTCTAAATAAGGCTTCAGGAGTGGGATCGTTTTTCGGCTCTTTAGAAAACCGATGGCCTCGATGATATTCGCGTGCGTTCGGTCGTCCGTTCCGTCGAGGCGCGACGTCAGATGGGGAAGAATGTCCTTCCCCAGAAGCTTGGTCATCACCCGGACCGGCTTCATCCGGACTTGCAGCCAGACCTTTTCCCCCGAAAGGAGGGACCGATAGAGGGCCAACAAGGCGCCCCTGTTCCGGTAATGATTCAGGGCCTCGACCGTCGCCAGCAAAAGCTTGTCGTCCTTGGTGGACATCAGGCGGACGATCTCCGGATAGGCTTCGCGGCTTCGGATCTTGCCCAGCGTCAACACGATATTCTTTTGGATGTCGATCGCCTGCGATTGCCTCAGAAGTCTCAGAAGAGGGGCGGCGGCCTCCTCCTTGCCTCTGTCTCCCAAAGCCTGAATCGCATTGGCCACAAGGGCCTTGTCGGACGACCGGAGGCAATTTAGGAGATGGCGGAGATAGGTCCTTCGGAAGGCGAAAGGGAAGACGCAGAAGAGGATGGCCGCCTCGGCCATGAGCGTTCGTGTGCCCGAGACGGAAGGGTGAAAGCCGTGAACCGCAGCCAAAAGAAAGACAAGAATGTTTCCCAAAGGACGTCCGAATCCTTCCGCGAAGAGGGGGACGCGCCCCCGGATCCTGTCGGGAAACACGGTCATGACGGTCGCCAGGCGTGCGGCCGCGATCTCTTCAACGAAGAAGTAAACCGTTCCCTGGGCGGTGACCGCGCTGACGAGACTGGGACGCGCGGCGAAGAATAAGAGAGTGCTCGCCATCAGAAGGACGATAAAGAGGACGGCCCTGTCGATGCCGAATCTCTGAGAGAGGTAAGGTCCGGGGACGAGCTGATAGAGAAAAACGCCGGCGCTGGCAAAGGCCGCGACCTCTCCGAAAAAGGCGGTGAGGTGGTCGGGGTCGGGGATCCATTTGCGAGAGGTGGCGCTGAAGACGAAATCATTTCCCTGGCAGAGGAAGGTATAGCTCACCCAAAAAACGAGAAGAAGAACGCTGAGGGGGGAGAAAAAGAGGGAACGGACGCGACGCTTGCCGCCCGGTTCGATGATTTCGCCTAACAGCAACGAGGTCGATGGACCGTGGGCTTGGTGCGGGGGAAAGGGGCTTCCCCAGACGAAGAAGGGGGAGGCCAGTAGGATGACGACCCAAAGGGCGGGAAGATTTTCGGCGTGGAGAATCGACGCGAGAAAGGCCGCTGCGAAACCTCCGGCTATGGCCCCCAGAATGCCGATCGCTGAAACGACGGGGAACCATCGCTTTGCCTCAAAACCGTCGAAGCAGGAACTCGCGGCCAGCCAAAAGAGGATCTCCGTCAGGGCGAAAAGGTTGTAAGCGAAGATGCGGACGGTGAAGACGACGGCCCTCGATTCCGGGAAGGCCCGAAGCGCGTACCAGCAAAAAATCGTCGCGACGGCCAGCAAGAAGAAAGAGCCGCTGATAAAGAGACGTCGGGGAAGGCGATCGACGAAGAGGTAAATGAGCGCTGACAAACCCAGGAAGCTTAAGGATTCCGTCAAATAGACTTGAAAGAGAGAATCCGCTCCGGCACGCGTAATGAAAAGGGAATTCACCGCGAAGAACCCGCTCGTGTATCCGAACCAGAGAAGGAAATTCAGCAAGGCGAACAGGAGGAGCTTCTTCATCGGGTCATCCTCGGAGGAAGCCGCATATCGCTTTCATGCCGGTCACGGTCAGTGTATCATAATCCTCTATGTCTCAAGAGGCCTCTTCTCGTTATGAGCTTGTCCGTCTCTTGGGAAAAGGGGGGTTCGGCGACGTCTGGTTGGCCAAGGATCGTGATGCCGGACAGGAGATCGCCCTCAAATTCTTCCGGCTCGCTAATTCGGGGCCTCAGCGCCTCGATTTCTTCAAGAAGGAATTTCAGATCCTCTCCGAGCTCCGCCATCAACACCTCTCCCGCGTTTTCGATTTCGGCTACTTTCCTCAGCAGGAAAAATATTATTTCACCTCGGAGTTCTGTCCCGGCAAGACCTTCTTTAAGGCCGTCGAAGGGCGGCCCCCGTCCTATTTCGAGGAATGCCTCGTCCAGATCCTGGCGGCCCTCGACTATATTCATTCCGAAGGCGTCGTTCATTTCGACATCAAGGGTGAAAATATTCTGGTGATGGATCGGGACGGCCGTCCCGAGGTCAAGCTCCTGGACTTCGGAGTCGCCGTTCGTCTCCGGGGGACCTCAGCGCAGTGCGCGGCGGGGACGATTCCGTACCTCGCGCCGGAAATCCTCAAACAGGGTCCGCTGGTGGATCATCGGGCCGACCTCTACGCCTTGGGCATGCTCTGCTTCAAGGCCCTGACCGGCCGTTATCCCTTCGACGCCGACGATCCCCTCCAGACCATGCGGCAAGTCGTCCACGATGACCCAGTGCCGCCCCGCCGTGTCCAGCCGCGCACTCCCGCCGACCTGGAAACCATCTGTCTGACGTGTTTGGAGAGGGAACCCGAGCGGCGCTATCGGAGCGCCCGGGAATTGGCCCGCGATCTGGACCGTTTCCCCAGTGGCGAAACCATCCTCGGTGGCCCGGCGGGCCCAA
>CAZWYB010000178.1:0-5261 GCA_964637745.1 uncultured Pseudomonadota bacterium | reverse complement strand
ACGTCTGCCGCGCCTACGGGAACGTGAAACTCAAATTCGGTCCCGAATACATCATTCCGAAACCCTTCGACCCGCGCGTCCTTCTCTGGGAGGCCCCGGCCGTGGCCGAGGCGGCGGTGAAGAGCGGCGTGGCGACGCGTCCGTATCCGGGCAAAGAGGCGTATCAGAAGTCTCTCAAGAAGATTTTGAATAAAAACGAAGAACCGCCCTCCGTCCGTGAAGAGATCCATTTGGAAATTCGGGAAGAAGTAAAGGCCCGCATGCCCGTGTCCCGTTAAATTCCCTTCTTTAATAAAAATTCCCGCAACTTTTTATTCTTCACCTCGAAGAGCGGCCAAACTCGGAGGGGGCATGGACGGATCCGCGATCACACGTTATCAACTTCCCAATACGACCTATTTCAACCGTCTGCGTGCAGCCATGCCGCTGGAAACCCTGGCGGGTTACGCCGAATCCTTCCACCGGGCGACGCTCTATGGCCCCAATCTTCGCAATACCATGGACGTTCCTCTGTCCGGCCCGCATGAATACTCCCCATTCGGCGCGGGTATCGTGGAGAGAATTCGTGAGATCCCTCAGGAGGCCAACCGACTAACGGGACGCTGGCAGCGCGCCTTGGTCGCGAGCCCCGGTACGGCGATCTTGGGTCTGGGAGAGGCTGGGATGTCGCCGGACGACTACATCCGCGCCGAGATGGCGGATGTCATTATGGAAGGAAAAGCAAAATTCTTTCTAGAGACGGCCGGTGTCAGCGCGACACCTCTCTGTTTCCGCGGCTATTTGAGGGAAGACCAGCGCCAAGCTTTGGAACAGATGGATCCGGCCCGCCGTCGCAACCAGGCTCGGATCTGGAGAGCCCTCAATTTCGCCGAGGCCGTAAAGGCCGTTGCCAACAATTTCGGATTCATCAACATCGAAGACGCGCGCGGAGCCGATCTTCCTTTCATCCTTGGGGCGCTCCAGTGCGTTAAGGGCGAGTGTGGTATTTGGTCCGACGATAAACAAGGGACGGGAGTTATCACGGCCGCGGCCGTCTTGGCCTGGGCGGCGCAGACGCAAAGAAAACTGGAGAACGTTCGTGTCGTCATCTTCGGAGCGGGCGCCGGGGCGATGGGCGTCTATGACGAGCTCGTCAATCACGGAGTCCAGCCGGAAAACATCCTGGTGACGGACACAGGGCCGGGCAAGGACGATTCGGGTAAACCGCACCCGATTCACGAAGGGCGGGACGATGTCGAGAGTGATCCTTATAAGATGCGCATGCGCACGGGGATCCCCGAGGATACGACGGTCGAAGGTTTTGCACGCGGTGCGGACATTCTCATCAATCTTGGCGATGTGAAGACGCTCATGAGGGATCTGGCCTGGACCGACCTGATCACGCGAAGCCTCGCGCCGAATCCCTTGTTCCTCCCGATGACCAATCCAGAGCCGGGAGTCAGTCCGGAAATGCTTTTCGATGTCCGGGAAGACGCGTTTTACGGAAGCGGCGATCAGACGAAGATCAACACGGTCAACAATTTTACCGCCTTCGGTTATATCGGTGCCGGAGTTTTGATGTCTTGGGCCGGCGGCGTGGGGCCGATGATGACGGTCGCGGCTGCGAGGGGAATCTTCGAGGTCGCCCAGATGGATCCGCGCTTCGGCAAGAATTGGCTTGTTCCCAAGCCCAAAGACATCCGCCTGATCGAGCATGAAGCAGGGGCGGTGGCCCGTGCGGCGGCGCGCGAAGGCCTTTCTTTGAAACTCGGTTCCAATCCGACGGAGGACCAGCTCCGACGGTTCGACGCTGAAATCGCAGACGAGGTCCGGTTCCGGACAGCCTTCGTTCGCAATCATCGGGAAGAGGCCCAGGAGCGCGGCCGGAAGTTCTTTACGATGAGGTATCCCGAACGCTACGCCCCGTTCTATCTGAACGACGAACGGGAAAAGGATGGGACTCCCGAATATCATGTGTCGCCTGAGATCAGTCGCGGGGAATTCGAGGGGCTCGCAAGACAAGTCGGTTTAAAGGAAGAACGTTGGCAACATTTGGTGAGGGATGACAGGAGTCTGAACCCGAAAGCGCTTTCGATCGTTCTCGAACAGCTCAAGCCGGCGACGGTCGGCGATTCTCCCGAGGCGAAGATCGCCTACCGCGAGCTTTGCATCCTTGTGAACATCGCCATGATTTGTCCCGCGCTCGGTTTGGCGCTGGCCCTCCGCCGCACGCGCGTCCGTGCGGAGAACGCTGAAAAGAAGGGACCCACCGTTTTCCACCGTGAAGCCATTTTGAAGGTCGTTTTGCGCGAGGTTCCGGAGGCGCGGAAAGCCATTTACTCTTCCTTCCAAGGGATTCCGGAACTCGGCCATTTCGAGGGTGGGGCGGAGTAGGTTACCCAGTTTAAGCCCTCCAATAAAACCTTCTGGCTTCTAAAAAATTTTGATAGAATTTACTGAGTGTCGCTTAAGCGCGCCAAGCCAGATTCTCAGCATTCTCATATGGGAGGAGAGGCGTCGGCCCTGCCGCGCGAGCTCCTCTTGGAAATCTACTATTATCTCCTCCTGACCCGCACCGCCGAAAACAAGATCGCCTACATCTGCCGCAGCCAAAATCCGCAACAGCCACTCATTATCGGCAAGGGTTATCTCTCCACGGGACAAGAGGCGATCTCCGTCGGCGCGGCGATGACGCTGCAAGAAGGAGACTGGTTGGCGCCATCGCATCGGGATATCGGGGCCCATCTGGTGCGCGGCATCACCTTGAAGCAACTCTTCTCCCAATATTTTTGCCGGATCACGTCGCCGACGATGGGACGCGACGGCAACGTCCATTTCGGCGACGCCTCCAAACGCATCTTGAGTTTCGTCTCCCACATGGGGTCTTGGACCGTGGTCGCGAATGGAGTGGCTTCAGCCATGCAATACCGAGGAGAGAAGAACGTCGTCCTGACTTTCTTCGGCGACGGCGCCTCGTCGCAAGGCATCGTGCATGAGGCGATGAACTATGCGGCCGTCTTTAAGCTCCCCGTCGTCTTCGTCTTGAATAACAACCGCTATGCGATCTCGACGCCTTTGCACGAGCAGGCCGCCATTGAAAATTTGGCCCTGCGCGCGGCCGGTTACGGCATGCCGGGAAAGACCGTCGAAGGAAACAATGTCCTGGATGTCTACCACGCCGTGAAAAAGGCGACGGATCGGGCGAGGGCGGGCGAAGGCCCTTCGCTCATCGAATGCAAAACCCTCCGCATGGGAGGGCACGGAACGCACGACGCGGCCTCCTACATCCCGCGAGAACTGGTCGAATCCTGGAAGAAGAAGGATCCGATCACGGATTTTCGCCGTTATATGGAAGAAAAGGGGATGTTGACCGAGGCCGATGAACATCAAATCGAGGACCGGATCGAGCATGAGATTGAAGAGGCGGTGGAGTGGGCGAGGACACAACGAATACCGACGCCCGAGGATTTGCCGAAAAATTTATGACGATGATGACGTATGGTGAAGCGATTCGTGACGGCCTGCGCACGGCGATGCGCGAGGACGATCGTGTTTATCTCTTCGGCGAAGACGTCGCCGAATACGGAGGCGTCTACGGCATCACCAAGGGACTCGTCGACGAATTCGGAAAACGTCGCGTGAAGAACACACCGCTTTCCGAGCTTGCCATCATCGGCGAGGCGACGGGCGCGGCCATCGCCGGTCTCCGTCCGGTGGCCGAGATCCAGTTCTCCGACTTCATTACGAGCGGCTTCTCCGCCTTGGTTGACTACGCGGCGCCTTATTTTTTCCGGACGGGAACGCATGTGCCGATGGTGATCCGCGCGCCCTTCGGCGGAGGTTTGCGGATCGGTCCCTTTCATTCGAAGTGCCCCGAGGCCTGGTTTTTTCATGTACCCGGTATCAAGATCGTCGCGCCCTCGACGCCCTACGACGCCAAAGGCCTTCTGCAGGCCGCAATCGAAGACGAGGACCCCGTCCTCTATTTCGAGCACAAGAAACTTTATTACGAATTAAAGGACGAGGTGCCGACGGAAAAATATACGGTCCCGATCGGCAAGGCCGTTGTACGTCGCGAGGGAGGGCATGTGACCGTCGTGACCTATGGGGCGATGGTCGGTCTGGCGCTTAGTGCGGCTGAAGGGCTTGCGTCTGAAGGGATCGAACTCGAGGTGATCGACTTGAGGACGCTTGTGCCCTTGGATGAAGAGACGATGCTGAATTCCTTCCGCAAGACCAACCGCGTGATCGTCCTGCACGAGGCCCCGCTCCGCGGTGGAGTCGGCGCGGAGCTCGAATCGATCATCGTCGAAAAGGCCTTCGATCACCTGGCGGCTCCGCCGGTTCGGATCGCTGCGAAAATGATGCCTGTTCCGTTTTCACCACAGCTTGAAGATTTCTACCTCCCGTCGAAACAGGATGTGATTGACGCGGCTAGGAATTTAGTTCGCTACTAAGCATTAGCGTCCTTCACAGCTTGTTTTCTGTTGCAAAGTTCAATAGAAAACGAGTTCGTGAAAAGGCCAAACCCCAAAAATTCGATGGTCACCACTGGCTACACTGAATTTCTTCATTCCATCAAATCACGAATTCGGGACGCACGGATTGTGGCTGCCCGGGCGGTCAATAAAGAGCTTATGGCGCTTTATTGGTCGATCGGCAAAGACATCGTCCAAAAACAGGAACAACTGGGGTGGGGAAAATCTGTGGTCGAACAGTTATCCAAGGATCTACGACGCGAATTCGATGGCTCATCAG
Source organism: uncultured Pseudomonadota bacterium (assembly GCA_964637745.1). Classification (GTDB taxonomy): domain Bacteria; phylum UBA10199; class UBA10199; order JACPAL01; genus CAZWYB01. The sequence continues at coordinate 524 of CAZWYB010000178.1, read as the reverse complement.
GTTTTTCTACTCAGAACCTCTGGTACATGCGACAGTTTTATTTGGAATACCAGGAGCATCTAAATCTCCAGCAGCTTGCTGGAGAAATCCCATGGTTCAGCAATGTAACCATTTTTAGCAAGGTCAAGGATTTCTCTGCTCGAGAATACTATCTGCATGCTACCTCTGAAATGGGATGGAGTCGGAACGTTCTATTGAACCAAATCAAGGCCAAGGCTTACGAAAGACAACGGTTGAGTCCAAAGCAACATAACTTCCAAAGGGCCCTTCCCGTTCATATAGCCGAGCAAGCCGACAAGTCCATGAAGGACGTTTATATGCTCGACTTTTTGGGCATCGCGCAGCCGGTGCTGGAGCGTGAAATCGAAAACCGCATGGTGATTGCCATCAAGGAAGTGCTTTTGGAACTTGGTTACGGTTTCGCCTTTCTAGGTAATCAGTACCGGATCAAAGCTAACAAAAAGGAATATTTAATCGATTTGATTTTCTATCATCTCCGATTGAAGTTTTTTGGTGCCTTCAAA
>CAZWYB010000177.1:0-5315 GCA_964637745.1 uncultured Pseudomonadota bacterium | reverse complement strand
CTCGCAGACCAAGTCTTTCATCTCGACCTCTTAGTAATGAAGCGACATGGTATCGCCTTCCAGATTGCCCAGCTCCAAAACGTTGTTGACGAGCCGGACCAACCGGTCCACGTTTCTCTTGGCCACATTCAAGGTCTGCTCCTGTTGCGGAGTCACTGGACCATCCACCCCCTTCAGGATCAAATTGATCGCCTCCTTGATGGAAGAGAGTGGGGTCTTCAGCTCATGGGCTAACACGGAAGATTGGATCGGCCCGTCCTTTTTCTTCCTTCCAGTTTTCTTTAACTTCATGGCTCCTGTTCCTCCGATTTTACTCAGCCGGGCAGCCGGATCTTGATATCGGGCCCAAGTGCCCTGCCGTTTCCATCTCAAACCTCTTTTTTATTGAAAAACAAGACCTCTTCCTTTTTTACGCTGGAAGCCGTCGAGGCCTCTTCCTATACTTTTTATTAAAGTTCGTAAGGAGGTAATGCCAATGGCCATGAAAACCCGAAATGCCGGACGACGGAGCGGGGACAAAGGCGCGAAGATTCTCGATCTGTTCGGTGTCCATAGCCCCTTGGTGTCTTCGATCAGGGCCAAATGGAAGTCTTTCAAGGCGCAATTTAAGGTCCCTTCGCGGGCCGATATCGACATCCTGAAGAGACGAGTCCAACTCCTTGAAAAGAAGCTCCATTATATATAGAGAAGGTCAGGAAGAAGAGGTCAGATTCATGTCGATTCCATAGGCGAGGATCTGCATTTCATTCCACTTTCCGCGGTTCTTCCTTTAGCTAGTCTTTGTGTCCATCCCTACGGGCTCTGCCGCCTTGCTCCTCTTCCATTGCGCTTGCTTCAGGGCCGCCAGGATCCAACGCCGTTCGATCTCTTGTGTCGCCAATCCAGCCGCCTCGCGCAAAGAGACGTGCCTTGGAATCTGGATGCTCTTCTCCCCCGAGTCCCCGCTGCTTCTCAACTCCACGCCCTCCTCAGGCAGATCTTTCAACTCGATCTGAATGAACTCTTCGATATTCCGGGAGAGATGGGCGAGATCTTCGAGGTTCTCCACCTTGCCCAGGCTCTCCTCAATCTTCTTCACTTGCCCCGCCACCCGCCGCTTCCGGCCGATCCGCGTCATCACGCGCTTGAATTCCTCGGGGTCCAGCGGCTTGGTCAGGTAATCGCTGGCGCCCCCCCGCATCGTCTCCACGACCGTTTTGATGCTATCGTGTCCGGTCAACATGACGACGGGAAGATCTTTTCGGAACTTCTTCACCTTCTTGAGGAGGTTACGCCCATCCTCGTGGGGAAACACGAGGTCCAGCAAGACACAAATGGGATTGACCTTGGCGATGAGGGAGCACATTTCGGACGTCTTGGTCGTCCAATACGTATGATAACCCATGCTGGCGATCGTCCGGGACAACAAGGCGCAATAATCCTCGTCATCGTCAACGATCAGGATATTCTCTTGGAGGTGTTGCTCACGGCTTCCCATAATCCCTCCTGACGGACTGGATCATACCACCTTTTCAAACTCCCCGCACCGGCTTGACGGGAAGGATCAGCACAAACGTCGATCCCTTACCGACCTCGCTCTCCAACCGGATCTCTCCGGAATGGAGTTCCATGTATTTTTTGACGATCATGAGGCCCAAACCGACTCCGCCGGCCCTTTTTTTCAGATCCGTCCCCTGCTCGAAGATCTCGAAGATCTTTTTTTGATCTTCCGGCGCGATGCCCATTCCCGTGTCTTCCACAGCGATCAGGATCCGGCCGGATTCCCTCTTCAGACGAACGGTGATCTTCCCCTGAGACTCGGTGAATTTAACGGCATTGTGGATCAAATTGATCAGGACTTGCCGGATCTTATCACCGTCGCACACCGCGATCGTATTCTGATTGGGGGCGACTTCGACGCGGATGCCAATGTCTTTCCGTGCGGCCTCCATCTCCATCAAACGACAGGTCTCCTCAACCAAAATGCCGAGGTCGGTTGGTTGGAAGAAGACCTCCAAACGCCCCGCTTCCATCCGGTTGAAGTTCAGCACATTATCGATCAGGCGCGCCAAGCGGTCGACGTTGTTCTTGGCGATCTGAAGGACCTCACCCTGCGAACGACTGATCTCCCCTTCGATGCCGTCTAAAATGATGTCGATTCCGCCCTTGATGGAGGTCAGGGGCGTGCGGAGCTCATGGCTCACCATGGAGATGAAATCCGATTTGATCCGGTTCAATCGTGTCAGTGCCTGATTTGCCTCCTCCAATTGAACCGTCCTCTCCCGAATCTTCTCTTCCAACTCCGCATTCATCCGCTTGATCTGCTGCGTCTTCCGATAGAGCTCCGTGAACACCCTCACCTTGGTCTTGAGGACCTCCGGAACGATCGGAGAAAAGATATAATCAACCGCGCCCAGCGCATATCCCTTCTCTTCCTGGATTTCGCCCCCTCCGACGGAGGTGATGAAGATGATCGGAGTCGTTTCGGAATTTCTGCGTTGTCGAATCAACGTAGCGGTCTCGAATCCGTCCATTCCGGGCATGTTCACATCCAAAAGGATGACGGCGAACTCCTGCTTGAGCAGAAGGCGCAACGCCTCCTTGCCTGACGTCGCCCTGACAAGATTCTGGCCCAACTCCGAGAGGACAGATTCCATCGCCAAGAGCTTCTCGGGCAGGTCATCCACGAGCAGGATATTGGCCTTGGGCAATTCCTCGGCCCGATCCGACTCGCTCGCCCTTTCTTCCACCGGAGTCTCCGTCCTTAAGGCTTGGATGTCCATAGGTCACCGATAGAGCCAAACCCGGAGGAAGGACAAGAGCTGCTCCGTATCCACCGGTTTGGCGATGAAATCCGACGCCCCCGCCTCAATGCATTTCCTCCGGTCCTCCTTCATCGCTTTTGCCGTCAGCGCGATGATCGGAAGCGTCTTGAATTTGGGAACCTTTCGGATCTCCTGCATGGTCTCGAAGCCGTCCATCCCCGGCATCATGATATCCATCAGGACGATATCGATCCCCTTTTCTTCCCGAAGCGCCTTGATGGCATCGCTGCCGTTTTCGGCCGAGATCACCTGCATCTGATGCCTTTCCAAGAGGCTCGTGACCGCAAAGATGTTCCGAATGTCGTCGTCAACGACTAGAACTTTGCGCCCTTCAAGGGCTATGTCCGTTTCATGGAGCTTCTCCAAGGTTTTTCGCTGAGACTCGGGGATAGCCTGATGAGCGCGATGAAGATAGAAGAGCGTCTTGTCCAGGAGGCGCTCCGGAGACTGGACATCCTTGACAATCAAGGTCTGAGCGAGGTGCCGGATTTGGACCTCTTCCTTGGCGCTCAGCGACTTTCCGGTGTAGACGATGATCGGAAGCGAGTGGAACCTTCTCTCCTTCTTGATCTCTTCCAAGAGCTGGATCCCCTTGATGTCTGGCAGACCCAAATCCAAGATCATGCAGTCGACGCGCTCGCTCTTCAAAACCGCCATGGCCTCTTCCCCCGTCGAAGCCGTCAAGAATTCGACGCCTTCCTGGGCAATCAATTCCTGAACGGCATTCCTCTGGACGTCGTTGTCCTCGACGATCAGGAGCCGTTTTGTCTTCGATTGGACAAACTCCTTCAACTTCCGGATCTGATCCTCTAGCTCCTCCGTGCCGACGGGCTTCGTCAGATGCCAGAGGCCTCCCTGCCGGAGTCCCCTTTCGCGCTCCTCCTCGAGGGAGATGATGCAGACGGGGATATGGCGGGTGTGGAGGTCGTTCTTCAGCCGGTCCAGGAACTTCCACCCGTCGATGTCGGCCAGGTTGATGTCCAAGACGATGGCGTGCGGCAGGAAATCGCGAATGAGCCCGAGAGCGGCGTCGCTGCGTCCGGCCACAAGCCCCTTGAAGCCCTTGGCCCGAACCATCTCCAGCAGGTCGCCGCAAAATTTTGGGTCATCCTCGACGATCAGGATAATCGGATCCCCCACCTGGATGTGGTCGCGGTCATCCGGAATCGAATGGAGTTCCTGCCCCTCGTCCAAAATCGAGACATTCGAAAAGGGAACCGGAGGAGCCGAAGGCGCCTCACCGACCGGATACGCAACCGGGGGCATGGCACTCAGCATATAGGCAACCGGCAGATAGAGGGTGAAGGTGCTGCCGACGTCCGGGGTGCTGGAGAGCGTGATCTCTCCTCCCAAGAGGCGCGCAATCTCGCGGCTGATAGAGAGACCCAACCCCGTCCCGCCGTATTTCCGACTGGTGGTTCCGTCCGCCTGCTGAAAGGCTTCGAAGATAAGCTGCTGCTTCTCCTTCTGGATGCCGATCCCTGTGTCGCTAACGGAGAACGCGATGACGGCCGACGCCCGGTTCAAGACGGGGTGATCGAAGCTCCAGCCGCGATCGGCGACCCGGATATCCAATTCCACACGCCCTTTTTCGGTGAACTTGAAGGAATTCGAGAGCAGATTCTTCAGAATCTGCTGAAGCCTCTTGACGTCGGTGACGATTCCTTTGGGCAGCTTTTCGTCCCGATGGACATTGAAGGTCAGCCCCTTGGTTTCGGCCATGTGGTTGAAGGTCCTTTCGACGTAGTCGTGCAGATCCTTGAAGGAATGCTGTCCGACGTCCAGGACCACGGTCCCGGATTCGATCTTCGAAAGGTCCAAAATATCGTTGATCAAGGCCAGGAGATCACTTCCGGAGGAGTGGATCGTCCGGGCGAACTCCGTTTGCTTATTGGTCAGGTTCCCGTCCGGGTTTTTGGAAAGCTGTTGCGCCAGAATCAGCAGACTGTTCAAGGGTGTGCGTAATTCATGAGACATGTTTGCCAAGAACTCGGATTTGTATTTGGAGGTCAGGGCGAGCTGTCCGGCCTTCTCTTCCAAGGCCTGGCGGGCCTGTTCAACCTCGAGGTTCTTGCCTTCGACCTCGGCCTTTTGCTTCACGAGAAGCGCCGCCTTTTCCTCAAGCTCCTCGTTCGTCCTCTTTAATTCGGCCTGCTGGCTCTGGAGCTCCTTGGCGAGCGATTGGGACTGCTGCAGGAGTCCCTCCGTCCTCATATTCGCCTCGATCGTGTGGATGACGATTCCGATGCCTTCCGTCAATTGCTCCAAAAAGGCCTGGTGGGTCTGGCTGAATTGCTGGAAAGAGGCCAGCTCCATGACGCCCTTCACGTTGCCTTCGAAAAGGATCGGCAGGACGATGATATTGACCGGCTTCGCCTCTCCCAGACCCGAACTGATGTGGATATAGTTATTGGGAACGTCGCTCAGGAGGATTCTCTCCTTGCTGACGGAGCACTCGCCGATCAGGCCTTCTCCTAGACGGAAATAATCCGCGGAATTCTGCCTCACCTT
>CAZWYB010000176.1:0-5330 GCA_964637745.1 uncultured Pseudomonadota bacterium | reverse complement strand
GGGGCGTGCTTGGTATCAAGACACGTCGGCTTCACATGACAACAACCACTCGGATCACAAGTATCTCCCGGAGGACATGGCTTGCTGGTCGGTGTCCCGCATTCAGGGGCCGGCTGGGTATCAGGACACGTCGGCGTTGCCTGACAGCAACCACTCGGATCACAAGTGTCTCCCGGAGGACATGGTTTACTGGAAGGTGTCCCGCACTCAGGGGCCGGCTGGGTATCAGGACACGCTGGAGGGGCCGATTGGCAACACCCGCTCGTGCACACATAGGTGCCGGGTTGTTGAACGGCGTTGGCAAGATCCTGGCATTGCTGATCGGCTGTACACGGAAAAGTCCCAGGCCCTGCTTGGATGAAACAGAGTGAGGCACAACAACCGTTGACGCAATCGACGAGCTCGCCGAGATTGGTCCCCGGAGGCACACGAGGTGCTATAAAGTTCTGGCAGAGGGTGTCATCGGTTCCGACGCATTCGACGTTTGTGAATTTGGTGGAATCGCACCCACAAGCCTCCGTACAGCTGGATTGACAGCAACCGTTCGGATCGCAGACCTCTCCCTGGGGACAGAATGGTCCGTTGGGACCACACTCACCGGCCAATAAACTATCAGGACATTGTATCTGACAACACCCGCTGGAATCGCAGCCTTGACCGGAGAGACATCGAGGGCTGTTCGGCGTGCCGCACTCGGGGGCAGGCACTTGGTCCGGACACGTCACCGATTGCCCTGATTGACAACAACCATTGATGCAACTCTCACCCGGTTTGCAAAAACTATTGTCCTTGCACTCGGGTGACTGATTTCCCGAAGGACACGACGTCGGACAGACCCCGCAGTCCGTCACACAAGATGGTGAGACGTTGTCGTTTCCGCAGGTCTCGGCCGGTTTGTTGTTGAGACCACATTTATTGCAATAGAAGTCACCGCAGGAGGGGCACGGCCTACAATCGGCTGGACAGCTCTTGCAGGTTTCGTCCCCGTTACATTGCCCATCTCCGCATTTAGGAGGCGTCCCGCAATACGCGGGGCAAAATTTAAGGTCACATTTGCCATTACATTTATCGCAATCGGCGTGACAAAGGATGACGGGTGCGTTGGGGTCGGAAAAATCAACCTCGCCAATCTCGCAAGAGTCATCGGGACAAGCACTGGCGGGAGAGGCGATTTCGCAACACCCGGAAACACAGTTCGCATAATCATGGACCCCATGGCTCATACCGCTAAACCAGGCGTCGCAATCCCCTGCGACACTACAGGTTTTACCGCTCGCACAGACGTCGGAACAAGCTCCACAGTCACCCGGACAATTGCTGCAAGTCTCTCCGTTGTTGGCGGTGCCGTTTTGGCCGTTGTCGCAGACACAATTCCCGCAGTCTTTAGGATTGAAGACCGCGCACATCCCGTTGACGCAATTGAGCGATGGGGCACCGCAATCCTCGTCGAATTGGCAGCTCAGATCCAATTCACAATGGTCTCCTACGGTACAGCCGCAATCGTCGGTGGATGCGCAAGACAGACCTCCTACACAATGGCTTCCGTCTGTGCAGAGTCCCTTGGCTCTAATGAGAGCGTCACAATTCTTGGTGAGGCTTCCGTCCGGATTGACCGAAGGGATACCGAGGGAATCACAGCGGTCCCTCAAGGTTTGAGTGCAATCGGCAGCACAGGCGCCTCCGCCACTAAGCACCCGGCTCTGGCACAGATCTCCGATGCCGTCCTTTTGCCCTTCGATGACCTTCCCGTTCACGACGGCATAGCTGTCAATCTGATGTTTGTTGGGAATATCGGGACAATTATCACAGGCGTCGCCGACACCGTCGCCATCCTTATCGGCCTGGTCCGGATTCGGCTTCAGTGGACAATTGTCGCAGACATCGCCGACGCCGTCGTTATCCTTATCACCTTGGGAGGTATTGGGAATCGTCGGGCAATTATCTATGGAGTCGTCGACGTTATCGCCGTCCACATCCCTCATGCAGGAGACGTCGGAGGCCTCCGTCATCAAGGAAAACGGTGAATCCAGGTGGCATGAGTCCGGTCCTGATTTGAAAAAGAGCTGCGTATAATGGCCATCCAATGCCCCTTCCTTCGTCACCGTCCCCGAAAAATGGGCCGAGAAATCGTCTACGGTGACGGCGCCATCCACATCACAGGAATTGACCGTCAAGGAGGATCCAGGCGCCTGGGAGATCTCCACCTCCACGGGTAGGACGTCGGGACAGGAGCCCGACTGAGCGCAGGCCGCATTCAATGGACCGAAGGTCACGCAGACTTGGAGATCATCGCCCGCGAAGGTCAGGCAACCCACCCCGCAGGAGGTCGAAGAGAGCGACCCGCACAACTTGATGAAGTCGCCGGTCTGTTCGGATGAGGTCGTGCAGTCGTTCCCGCTGATGGCCGCCGTCCCTCCGGAGGGACAGGAGAGGGATGCGGAGAAAGAGCCCGTGCTACAGAGCAACGACGGATCGAAGCTCGACTTCAAAACAAGGGCGGAGACGTTCGGTCCATTCAGGTGAAGCCCCGCGATGGCCGACTGAGCAGCAACCGACCCCAGACCGTCCGCTGTCTGGAGGCTCAAGGCGGCGAAGGTTGCGTTGGTCAGATCCGTGGCCGGACCGGATCCGCCGGAAGATGCGGTCGTCGTATTCGATGCTTCGTTGGTTCCCCCGTTGCAGCCGAGCGTCGGAAAAAAACCCAGCATGGGAGCAATGGCTACAAACAGGAGAATGCTCACTCTCCTGTAAACCATAGGCCTTCTTCTTATTAATTTATGAGAAAATTTTAGTCCTAACAATCTGTTAGAACAAGATTAAAATAGTTTAATTTTGTTTCTATTATCAAAATGATAAGGAAATCAGCTTCAATGGGGATGGAGAAATTTTTTATGGAAGGCTTGCTTGACTCGGGCCAAAAATCCTTGGGGTGACGATTCATCGGAAGAAAGGGCGCGCGCGTCCTCCATCAGGCGCATCCTCCCCTTCTGACGCGCATACCGGTCCCTGTACTCTTCCGGTAACGACGCCGTGATGGCCTCGACCACGGAGACGCCCTTCTGCAAGAGGTCCAAGGCGCCGGCCAGATTCCCGCGGCGGTCCTCCGCATCCGCCCAAGCCTGATAGACTTCCCAAAGAATTTCGCGGAACTGATGCTTTTGGCAGGTTTCTTCCAACGCGGAGAAGGCGTCGCTCCGATCCGGAACCTTTTTCCCCGAGCACTCCAATTTCGCGCTCAAAAGGCGGAGACGGGCGGTGAATTCTTCATCGGCCCCTTGGGAATCCACGCGCGCCAATTCCTTTCTAGCCAGATCGAAATCGCCCAGCTCAAAGGAGATGTCGGCCATGGCGTAGACCGCCCAGGAGGCGAGGCCCGAATCATTGATCTTACGCGCGGAGGCCTCGGTCTCCAGAAAAAATTGCTTGGCCCGATCGGATTGTCCGAACTCGCGTTCCCAATAACCCTCCATGAGTAGAAACCAGGCGACCAGGGCGTGCTGCTCCACTTCCTGAGCCAGCTTCCTGCCTCTCTCGAAACAGCCCTGGGCCGCCTCCGCCATGCCCAAAGTCAAATAGACGTCTCCCTGCCGGAGCAGGTTGTAGGCCAGATCGCGCGGCGACCCCAGGCGCTCCTGGTAGGAGACCATTTTTTTAAGCAAGGGAAGGCTCTCGGCGTATAACCCTTCCTTGATCAAGGCGGTGATCAGGTTGCCGAGGCTGGAAAACAGGGCGTGCATCGCTCCGGACTTCTCGGCCAGCTGCACCGCCCGCGAGAGGTAATCGATCGCCATTTCGTACCGCGAAGCCTGAAGCGAAACGTAACCCATGCCGTTTAATTGGGAGATTTCGTCGGCGACCGACAGCCCGATCCTTTCGCGCAGGCGCTTTTCATAGAACGCCACCGCACCTTGATAGTCGCCTTGAATGGACAGGGCGAGGCCGAGGTTGTTGTTGTTGATCTCTCTGTGCTCCTCCGGCTGGAGCAGGGCCTCCATCGCCAAGGTTTTTTGAAAATGCGCCGCGGCGTCCGCCGTGCGACCCTCCTGGAGATCGATGTTTCCGAGCCCATTTTCCATCAGGATCCTCTTGAGCGTCCGTTCTTCAGGAAGTTCCTCAAGGACCCGTTGATAGAGCGCCCGAGCCTGCGCGAAGCGCCTCTGCTTGGAAGCCAGGGCCGCCATGACTTCGTGGACGGCGGGCGACTCCGTCACTTGCTGGATATGGGCCTCTGCCTCGCGAAGGGCCCCGGAGAGGATCAAGAGACGGCACTCTTCGATCGTCATCTTTTCCCAGAGTGCGGACTTCTTATCGGTCAACTCCATGGCCTTGGAGAGACAATCGGCCGCCTGGGAAATCTGCCCTTGGGCCTTGAAAAACTCCGCCGCGCTCTCGTATTTGCGGACCGCCTCTTCTTCGCGCCCCGCTTTCGCCAAATGGTATCCGATCTCCTGAAGCGCCGGCTTCGGCATCGCTTCCAACCCCGAAGCGATCCGCTGGTGCAGAGCCCGGCGCCTTTCTTCGGGAAGATTGCGGATCAGATCGTGGGCCAGGGCCTGGCTGGACACAAAATAATGGCCGCCCCCCAAAAAGAGCAGCCCTAAGTGGATGCCTTTGCTCGCCCATCCGGCGACGGCCTCTTCGCCTTGTCCCAAAATAGAGGCAAGCTCCGCCGACGACGCCTGACGGAAGATGAGGGCGACGGTGTAAAGGAAGTCCTCCTCCTCCGGAGAAAGCTGCCGGATCTTTTCCTGATAGAGGAGATGAAGCTCGGGAGGCGGCAGGAGCCCTTCCACGGCCTCGCCCCGGATCAAGCGTGGGGCCAGGAACCGCAACCCCTCCACCATCAGGAGAGGAAGGCCTCCCGAATAGTGGAAGATCGTTTTGGCGATCTCCGATTTTCTTTGCGTCTCTCCCAAAACCAGTCCCACGTATTCCTCGACCGCTCCCAGCGTCAGACGTTTCAACGTCATCACTTCCTGATGCGCATCTTTTTTTTCCCCGCCCTTGTCCTCCCCCACGGCCACGAGCACGAAGAAATTGGAAATGGGATGTTGGATGAGGGATTCCAGGAGCTTCTTCATATCCCGATCCGCTTCATCGAAATTATCGAACAAGAGGCAGAGCGGCCGTTCCTGGGCCGCTTGCGAGAGCGCATCCAGCCGTTTCCGGATCTGCCAAGCCTCGTCGAAGGTATCCGCATCCGTGGCGGGGATGCCTAGCCACTTTGCGATGCGCGGCCAGAGCGGAGTTTGCGGGTCGCAAACCGCTTCGAAAAAGGAAATCACCTTGAGTTCGACCCTACGCCGGACTTCGGCCCGGGCGGACCCCCC
>CAZWYB010000175.1:0-5345 GCA_964637745.1 uncultured Pseudomonadota bacterium | reverse complement strand
GGTCCCTCTCGGGTTTTCAACGGGGTGGGGAATTCGTGCCAGTTGGGCCTTTTTTAGGGAGGCCACAGCGGAAAAGGTGGATGCGAAATCTTAACCGGGGTTTTAACGAGGGGGGCACTATGGCTGTCGCACGAGTTACGGAAATCATCGCGTCTTCGAAGGAAGGCTGGGAAGATGCCGCACGTCAGGCGCTCACAAGGGCCGCAAAGACGTTACGCGGTATCACCGGAATGGAGCTTTCCCGACAGACGGCAAAAGTCGAAAACGGGCGCGTCGTGGAATATCGCGTCGAATGCCGGATCACGTTTGTCCTTGAAAAGTAGGGTTACAACAAAAGGAGGGGACGATGAGAGGAAAAGTCATTCTGACCGCCGCCTTGGTGGTCATCGGATTGGGACTGTCGCTTGCCGTCATTCCTGAGGCCAGGGCCTGCTCGGTGGGGGATTCCGCCCAAGTGGAATGGAAGGGCGCTTGGTATCCGGCCACGGTCACCAAGGTGAACGGGGATCAGTGCTTCATCCACTACAAGGGTTACGGGAGCAACTGGGACGAGTGGGTGGGGCCCAATCGGATCAAAATCACGGGGGCTTCGGCGCCGGCTGCGTCCTCCCACAGTGACGGAGATCCTGTGCAGGTTCTCTGGAAAGGGACTTGGTATCCGGCCCATGTAATCGGCGTAAAAGGCAATACACTCAAGATCCACTACGATGGATACGACAGCTCCTGGGATGAATGGGTCGGTCCTAACCGCTATCGTTGATCAGGCCCGATCGACGTACTCGTTCGTCGTCGTGTTGACGCGCACGACCTCTCCCGTCTCGATGAATTGAGGTACCTTGATCGTGAGGCCGTTTTCTAAGGTGGCCGGTTTGGCGCCGCCGGATGCGGTCGCGCCCTTCATGGGGGGTTGCGTGTCGACGATCTTCAAGGCCATGGCCGCGGGCAATTCGACTCCAATCGGGCGCTCTTCGTGGAATTCCACGACCACTTTGGTATTAGGTTGGAGATAATGGACGGCGTTGCCTAAGTTGTCTTTGTGGATCTGGATCTGCTCATAGGTCGTCGAATCCATAAAATGATACTGGTCTCCGTCGTTGTACAGATATTCCATGTCCTTCTGGTTCAAGACGGCCTTTTCCACCGTGTCTTCCGAGCGGAAGCGGTATTGAAGCTTATTTCCCGTCTTAAGGCTCCTCATCTCCACCTGGACTTTGCCGCGCTTGTTGCCTTGGGTGATGTGATCGATCCCTAAGACCAGACAGAGCTCGCCTTCATAAATAATGACCATCCCCACACGAATCTGAGTCGCTGAGATCATAACGTCCTTTCTAAGGCTTTAATTAGCCGAAGTATACCTATAGGATGCGCGGTCGTGTCAATACTTCGGCGATTCCTCGTCTGCATCACGGCCTTTCTGACCTTCACCTTGCCGCCCGTGGCGGCCCTTCGTTACTGGACTCCTTCGATGACGTCACTCATGTGGCAGCGCCGCCGCCCGGTCGTTCAAACCTGGGTGCCGTTGAAGGACATCGCGCCCTCCTTGAAGGAAATGGTCATCGCCGCCGAGGATGCCAATTTCTACCGTCATCACGGCGTCGATTTCCGGGAGATGGAGGCCTCCTGGAAAAAGAACAAACGGAAGAAAAAATACGCCCGGGGATTTTCGACCATTACCATGCAACTGGCGCGTAATCTTTATCTCACGCCGCATAAGAACATCGTCCGCAAGGGGCTGGAGATCCTGATCGCTCTGGAGATGGAGGTGCTGCTCCCGAAGGACCGGATTCTGGAGCTGTATCTCAATCTCATCGAATGGGGAGACGGCGTTTACGGCGCCGAGGCCGCGGCGGAGCATTATTTTTCGAGGCCGGCGAAATCCCTCGCTCCGTCGCAGTCGGCCTTTCTCGCGGCGATTGTCCCCAATCCGCGCCGATGGGGGCGCTGGCCGGCGGGTCCTTACGTCTCCAAGAGGATGGATATCTTACAGATTAGGGCGGGTTTCGGACGAGATCACGCGACAGCTCCTCCGGAACTTCCCGAGATCCCCGCCGAGGACGAATCTAGCGGGACGGGGCCGGGCCCGGAGACGGAACCGTAGAGGACGTAGTGGAAGACGCTTGAGCCTCCGGAGGTTCCACGCGCCAACAGACAAGAATGCCGATCGCCGTCCAGACGAGATAGATCAGCCACCAGGAGTTGCGGCTAGCGGGTCCGCGGGAGACAAGGGGGGTTCCCACGAGCGTCGGAAGGGTGGCGGGTAAGAAGAGGATCGTCAACACCTGTCCGAATCGGAGCGACGAGAGGATGATTTTCGCCAAAATGAAAAAGGGGATGGCGAGGATCAGGATCGCAGGGGCCGCACAGGTCCAAAACAGAGGAAACAGAAAAAGAGCGAAAAGAGAAAACAGGCCCCAGACGATATTCGTTTGATGCGCCTTCAGCCATTGGATGGCGTCTCGGGCCGTCAGAGAAAAGTCTGGGATGGGAAGGTAACTGTATTCCCGCGTTTCAACGGCGTCCTTCTTGAAGACCGCCTTCGTCTTTTCGATCAGGACGGCGCTCTTATAGTGATTCAGGTCTTTGGTGCGATCGGTCGTGTCGACGATCAGGATGAAATCGCGGTCCCCAAAGCCGAACGGTTGAGGCAGCGTGGTCGAGAGTTCTCCGCCCGTCAGGTTGACCATGAAATTCGGGAGCCTCATTTGGATCTGATCCAGGCTCGGCCCGAAATTATGCGAGAGCCAAAGGGCCCCGGCGAGACTCAAGGCCAGGCCGTGCAAAAAGGTGAAAAAGACGAAGTAGCCGAAGGCCGAAAAGGCCGAACGGCGGACGGCGCCTCGGAAGAAGAGGGGGTTGATCGACGACAGAACGATGTCGGCGAAGTAGCGGGCTAGGAGGTTCATTTGGGTATCGATAGCACAATTTTGGGAATTTGACACCGTTTCTGGCGAAACGGTGCTGCTCCGCTGCGCTTCGCTGACCCGCAATGGCTAAGCGGATCCAAACCCAGCATCCGTACAGTAAAAAGGGGACCCCAATGGGTCCCCTTTTTACTGTAAGCGGGAGACGGGATTTGAACCCGCGACATCCACCTTGGCAAGGTGGCGCTCTACCGCTGAGCTACTCCCGCAAGATGTCTAAATTTCAGGTGGTTGCTGATTCCACCGAAGATGGTTTTCCATCTATTCCATAATCATTCCACACGTCAACACTTACTCGACGACATGGAGATGCGTTTTCTGGAAAACAATTGAGTTGTCTCTCATCGCTTAATCTGAAATATAAGTCTCTCACGACCTCGATCTGAGCCAGCTAGGTGCCATAAGTATTTTTTTGTTTTTTATCGGAGATCTCAAACTAGGAGACGATGATGAAACTTTTATTGATTGCACCAGGCGGGCTCGAAGTTCAGGGCGTCAAAGGGAAGCATGTCAATCACCTCAATCTTGCCATCGTTGCTGCCCTGGCCACTCCTTACTTTGATGAAATCAAGATCGTTGAAGAGGGGTTCGAACGTCTCGACCCCAACGAAACGGCGGATCTCGTCGGCATCACAATGATGACTTGCCAGGCGCCGCGCGGCTATCAACTGGCCGACCAATTCCGCAAAAAGGGGATTCGGACCATCTGCGGCGGGAGCCACGCCTCATTCATGACGGAGGAATGCGGGCAACACTTCGACTCGGTTGTCATCAACGAAGTGGAAATGGTGTGGGACGAAATCATGTCCGATTTTCACGCGGACAGGCTCAAGCCCGTCTACAACACCGACAAGCTCATTGACTTGAAGGACCTGCCGATGCCGCGTAAGGATCTCTTCTACAACACCGGAACGACACTCAGCGCGCAGGTACTTCAAACGGGACGCGGCTGCCCCCTCGGCTGCAATTTCTGCACGGTAACGCTGATGTACGGCAAGACATTCCGCACACGCCCCGTCGAGCACGTGGTGGAGGAGATCAAGCGCTTCCCGTCTCGCCTGTTCTTCTTTGTGGACGATAACATTTTTCTTTCGAAGGAGTACGCCTATAAACTTTGCGAGGCGTTGATTCCACTCAAGATCAAGTGGGGAAGCCAGGGGTCTATCGAGCTGATCTGTCGAGATGAAAAGCTTCTGAAGCTGGCGTCTCGGTCCGGATGCATAAGCCTTTTCGTGGGGATCGAATCCATCGATCAGGAGACTCTCAATGCAGCCCACAAGTCCTTCAACAAGGTCAAAAATTACGAGGAAAATATTCGGAAGGTACACCGCGCGGGCATCAACGTCGTGGGCGCTTTCATCTTTGGCTTTGAGCGGGACACGCCTGAAAGCTTCGACCGGGTTTACGATTTTGCCATGAAGAATCGATTGGCGATGGTTAACACAGGCGTCATGACGCCGTTTCCAGGCACCGAAGTCTTTGAGAAAGCCAAGCGTGAAGGGAGGATATTCGATCACAACTGGGAGAACTACACCGGCGGCAAGTTGGTATGGCGCCATCCCACCATGAGCAAAGAAGAGATAGAGGATCTCTACCTCAAATTTCGCCAGAGATTTTACCGGTGGCCCTCCATTTTCAAGCGCTTCTGGGCCAATCGCGCCCATCCCCTGTATTATTTCGGCATGAACTTTACCCATTGGTGGCGGGCCTACCGCAATGGTCGACGGGCCCTTCCTTCGGTCGCTCCCTCACTTCCCGGTTTTTCCGAACTGGGGTCTTGTGACAAAAACTCCAAAGTGGTCGAGGAATTACCGACAGGCACATGAGGTGTTTGTCAAATTGAGGACACCTTCTCCAACGCCTCATCGAGCGTCCCGACGATGTTGTCTTCGCCGAATTCTTTAAGTGTGCCCGATTGGTCCAGAGCCAGGAAGGGTTGGGAGTGGATGCCGGCAAGGAACAACCGCGTGCCGAGACGGGAACAGGTCTTTTTCAGATCGCTTAAGGCCCGAATGCCGGTGGCGTCCAAGACCAAGACGTGACGAATCCGGAGGATGAGCGCCTTGGGGCGCCTTTCGGCGATGTCCAGCGTGTCGCGCAGGATCTCGGCGACCCCAAAAAAGAAGGCCCCTTCGGCCTCGTAGACGGAGACACCGGGGGGAATCGGGCGGTGGCTTGCGGCGTCCTTGGCGTCAAGCTTCGCTTGATCGTCGGAGGTCGGTTCCATTTCGCGCGTGACCTCCCGGATACGCGTCACGTCCGTCATGCGTTTCATGAAGAGGGTGACGGCAAGCAGCATCCCGACCTCCACCGCCACCGTCAGATCGACGAAGACGGTGAGGAGAAAGGCCGTGAGCAGGACGACGATGTCCATCCGCGGCGCCCGCAGCAGGGCCTTGAAGGCGTGCCATTCGCTCATGTGGT
>CAZWYB010000174.1:0-5394 GCA_964637745.1 uncultured Pseudomonadota bacterium | reverse complement strand
AGGCCTTGGCGCGCAAGCTCGGTTACTTCGAGGGGCTCGCCGGCGACCTCGCCTGGGAGGAGGAATACTACGCCAGCATCGCAAAGGTGACGCCGGAAGACGCCCAGCGCGTCGCCCAGACCTACCTCCTGCCGAACCGCCTAACAGCCTCCCTCTGCCACCCGAAATCCGAATCGTGGTCCCAAGACCGCATCCGCGAGTGGTTGACGGCGGCCACGGTGACGAAAGAACCGGTCAAGGCCGCGAAAAAATCCAAAGCGACCGACATCCGCAAATTCCGTCTCTCCTCCGGAGTCCGGGTTTTAGTCCGCGAAAACCACCTTCTGCCCTTGGTCTCCATCCGCAGCGCGTCTTTAGGCGGACTTCGTGCGGAGTCCGTCAAGACAAACGGGATCAATCATTTAATTTCGCTCTTGATCACCAAGGGAACCGTCGCGCGGACGGCCCGCGAGATCGCCGAAGAGTCGGAAGGACTTTCGGGGCACATCGACGGCTACGTGGGCCGGAACCTGTTGGGGGTCGGAGGGACCTTTCTCTCCGAGAATGTCACGGAGGGGATGGAACTCTTTTTCGACCTCCTCCTGCACCCGACTTTTCCGGAGGACGAGATCCTCAAGGAAAAGGGACACACGTACACGGCCCTTCGCAATGAAGACGATTCCCTCTCGCACCTGGCGATGAAAAAATTCCTGGCGGGCCTTTATCCCAAACACCCTTACGGACTCTCCACGCTCGGGACCCACGCCAACGTGAAATCCTTCCGGAGACAGGACCTGATGAGGCACTATACCGACACCGTCCGGCCCGATAACCTCGTCCTCTCGATCGTCGGCGACGTTTCGACGAACGACCTCCGCGAGCGGCTGGAGGAAAAACTAGGGGCTTGGAAGGGATCGAGAGGACAGAAAATCACGCCTCCGCCTCCGAAAGCGCCCGCTTCGGCCCTGGAAATCGCCGTCTCCAAGAAAAAATTGCAGGCGCATATCGTCTATGGATTTCTGGGAACGACCCTCAAACACTCGGATCGCTTCGCCCTCGAGGTCTTGAGTGCCATCCTCTCGGGGCAGGGCGGACGGCTCTTCTTGGAGCTCCGCGACAAACAAGGGCTCGCCTATGCCGTCTCCTGCTCGACTCAGGAGGGCATGGAGCCGGGCTTCATCGCCGTCTATATGGGAACGGATCCGGCCAAGGTGTCCACGTCGATCGAGGGCATCAAGTTCGAGCTCGAAAAGATCCGGTCGGATCTGGTGTCAGAGGAGGAACTGGACCGGGCCAAGCGTTTCATCATCGGCAATTACGAGCTGGACCTCCAGAAGAACAGCTCGGTCGCCTCCTTCATGGCCTACAATGAGATCTACGGATTGCCCCAGGAGGACCTCTACCGCTTCCCCGAGAAGATCGAGGCCGTAACGCGGCAGGACGTAAATCGCGTGGCGAAGAAGTATCTGCGCCGCGAGTCCTCGGTATTGTCCGTTGTGAAACCCTAGGGGTCTGGTATCATAAGACAATGAATTGGCGCGTCCACGCCGTTTCCTTCCTCATCCTTCTCTTCGCCGTCGGCACCGTCAAACTCGTCTGGGACAATCCGAAGATTGTCCTCATTCTGATCTTAGGAGTGATCGGCCTGCTCGCCTACGGCGCCATCTACATCATGGTGAAGGCGAAGATGGAGAGTCAGGAGAAGAAGTAAAAATGGATTCTCCGTTTATCAAAATGAGAATGTTATCGTTTTGATAATGACAACTCTCCGCGTCAATCTTCTAACTATCTGAAACCCCTTGGCTTCGTCTCTCCCAGATGCCGACGAAACTGGCATCGGAATTGCGTTTCTTTCTCTTCGAAGCTCCCCACGGAGGGTATAATTTATGAAAAAACCATTCTATCTGATCTCATCTTTTTTGGTGGTCCTTCTATCAGGAGAGACCGCCAACGCCCGGATGTTTGACTGGGTGAAAAAACCGGAAGCCGTCAAGGCACTCACCATCAAAAATGCCCCCAAACAGGCGATGGCAGCTGAAGCACAAGAATCGTCTTCGGTGTCGGCTATACTTCCAGCCTATCATCTGTTCTATCCACCTTCATTTCCGGCGGCTCCCGTCCCAAGCGCATGCCCTACCGATACAGGCAATGACGATTTGGAATCCGGGGTACAGTTGCTCACAAAAGAAAGCGGATCCGATAAAAAGGCGATAAATTTCTTGGGCGGCACGATAGGTGCGTCTGCTAAAACTTATGGTTCCAATAATCTTGCGGACACTGGCTATCTCGGAATACTTGATCCCGAGGATCTTCAATCCATCCGAGTGGCTCTTCTGAGTGATGCGAAAAGTTTTACAATGAAATATCAATTCGTTGGGTTTCCGGATGCAACGCTGAAATCTCAAGGACCTCAAATATTTTCCGCAAATATCCGATCGATGGCCAAGATTGATGGGGGCCAATTTTTCACCTATGAGATTTCCGGAGCTGAATTGACCTCCATCCTCAGCCAACTGAGTCGACCCACACCGGGAGTCCTAGAGGGGGCTATTTTGAATATTGAATTGTGCGGCAGCGAAGGCAGCAAACAGTGGAACCAAAAATTCGTTCTTATTTTTGCAATAGGGCAAGACACGATCGACTATATCATGGGACATTTAGATGCGAGTTCACACTTTTTCGATGACAAGGGAGTTTTTGACCGTTTCTATCTTTCCCTCATCACACCTTGGCGAGGTTTTGTGTCCCCCCTTCCCAAAGAAGCGGAATAACTCCCTCGCTACGGCAGAAAATTCTTCCACGGACAATGCTCGCAGTCGGGCGCCTTCTCAATCAAACAACCTGAATTCTCGCCGGGAATGCAGCACCCGCAAAATCCATACTTCTTTAGGCCCGATTTTGTAGAGAATACGACAGGGTTCTACGATCAACTCCCGATAGTCTTCGAAGATCGTGCCCTTCAGTTCGGGCACTCTTCGGCCCCGCCGGGGAAAATTCCCAAGAGAACGCATCTTTTGCTTGAGGAGAGATTTGAACTTTTCCGTGGCGGTGGGCTTGTCCAGTCTGATGTAACGGACGATCCTTAAGATATCCGCTTTGGCCGGCCCCGAGATGAAGACGCGTCTTTTTTTCACGCCCGGTCGAGTTCGGATTCGAAGTCCTTCCAGGAGGAAAAATCACCCTGAGCCAAGGCGCGTTCCCCCGAGAGGATGGCGTCGACGATCTCCAGTCTCTTCAACTGTCCTTGGTATTCCTCAACCCCGAGACAGACCATGGCCGCGCGGCCGTTTTGAGTGATCAGGACGGGACGCTTGGTGCTCTTGATCTTCCGGATGACTTCGCCGGCCCCGTGCATAAGATCGGATACGGGGATGATGTCTTTTGCCAAGTTTGACTTCATATTTAAATCTCATTTAAAGGTAATCCAAGCGTGAGGCTAAATCAAGAATTACCTCCAGGAAGAATCTGTATGGGGGCGAAGCATAGAGAACCCACCCGATTGTTCTACAAAGCCCAGGATATGCAAGTTCGTCTCCCTGCGTCCGTTGTAGGCGCGGAAGAGAATAAGAAATGTTATACCTGCGAAAAAGAATGTGAAGGCAATAATGCCTGTAAGGAGACCTGCACACCGAAGGAATGCGAAAGCCCTTCGTATAATAATGTTCTTTCACGTTGAACCAACTGCAGGATCAACGATTCGTGATTCTTGATGGTAAATATTCCTTCCAAGGACAATGCTCGCAATCCGGCTTCTTCGTCTTGCACCAATTCTTCCCGACGTTCACGATGAGGGCGTGAAACTCGTTGTAGATCTTTTCGTCATCTGGCAGCTTCTCCATGAAGTATCTTTGAATCTCGTGATAATCCGCCTCTTCCCAGAGTAATTCGTGCCTGAGAAAAATCCGTTTCGTGTAGGCGTCCACGACGAAGATGGGTTTATTTCCGGCATAGAGCAAAATCGAATCCGCCGTCTCGGGCCCGATCCCTTTCACCGCTAGCAACTTTTTTCTGAGTGACTCCAGACGCTCCCCGAACATCCGGTCCAGATCGCCGTCGTATTCGTCCACCAGAAATTTAAGGAAACTTTTGAGACGCTTGGTCTTGATGTTGAAATAACCGGCCGGTTTGATGAGGGCCGCCAAATCAGCAGGGGGAAGATGGTGGAGTTTGTGCGGGTCCAGAAGATTCCGGGATTTGAGGTTGGCGATCGCCTTCTCGACGTTCTTCCAGCTCGTATTCTGCGTGAGAATCGCGCCGACGCAGACCTCGAATGGAGTCTCGCCCGGCCACCAATGCTGAGGTCCCAAGGCCTTGAGGGCCGTCTTGAAATAATCGGGAAGTGTGGGTTTGAGGCTCACGGATGAATTTCTTGAAGGGTGGCATGGACGACATCCACGAGCCAGGCGCGCACCCCGCAAGTCACCTTGACCTGGCCGCGAAAGCGAGACGTCATTTCCGAGACGCAAGCTTGGGTCACAGGAAGGCCCGAAACCTTCGCACGAACCGCCGCCTCGGCCCTGCGGACATCTCCATCATCAAAACGTTTCTGCATGTAACTCACGGCGAGGATACCTGCCAAGACGAGCACAGAACCGACGAGGACGCGGAAGACCTGGCGAAGCATCAGTGCGATTGTTTGCGGATGACCTTTTCCAACTCTTGCCGCTCGTCGTCGTTGACCTTATCCATGGGGGCCGGACCGTCATCCTGTTGGGCGGAGGACGGGGTCTCTTTCGAAGTGACGGCAGGTTGAACGTCCTTCTGAAGATAGGAGCCGATGGCGTCCCGTGATTGACGGATCGCCTCTTGAACGAGGGCCGAGTGATAAAAATCGATGAGGTAGTCCTTCACGGGACGGCCCCCGACCTGAAAATGAAGCCCTACGAAGACGACGGCCGCCAAGACCGCGATCCCGAATATCTTCTTCAAGAGCCAGAACATAATCTTATTTCCTTCGTTTTGGCGCGGAGAGTCAAGGGGCTTGTTTTTCGATGGATTCCCGGTGGACTTTTAAGAAGACGGTTTGTATCATCCTGTATCATGGCCATAAACGAACCTGGGAACGAACCCAAGGTCAGCGTGTATTTGTCATTCGGGCGGAACGCACGCGTTCTCGTTGTGGACGACAACGCAACGAACATCGAACTCATCAAAAAACAACTCCACGGCAATCAATACGACTTTTCCGAAGCGACGAACGGTTATGAGGCGCTGGATAAGATCCGTACCTGGCATCCGGATCTGATTCTTTTGGACCTGATGATGCCGGGCATGAGCGGGTATGACGTCTGCAAGACCATCAAGTCAGACAAAGACCTCCGCTTCATTCCGGTGATCGTCATCCTCGCCTTAAGCGAACTGGAGGAAAAACTGAGGGCATTCGACATTGGCCGGGAGGGATTCCTGATCAAGCCC
>CAZWYB010000173.1:0-5400 GCA_964637745.1 uncultured Pseudomonadota bacterium | reverse complement strand
AAGTTCATTTTAGGACAAATCTTAACGGAGGCAGGTAACTCTATGGACGCTCTCGAAAAACTCCACATCATCACGCGGGATCTCCTCGGCTCCAACGACATGAGCCAGATCCTGGACCGCATCATGGACGCCGCCATCGAGCTCTCGCGCGCGGAGCGGGGATTTTTGGTCATACGGAGCGAAAGCGCCGTCGGCCCCCTGCCCGGGTTCGAGATCAAGGTGACGCGGAACGTGGCAAAGGACGTCGTGGAAAAAGACTCCCCCCTCTTCAGCCTTTCGGCGGTGCGCGAGGCCATGAAGACGGGCGAGCCGGTCGTGACCGACAACGCCCTCAGCGATACGCGCTTCGAAAACGCGATGAGCGTTCATCAAATGGAGTTGAAGGCGATCTTGGCGCTTCCTTTAAAAGGGATTGCGGGCATCGTCGGCGTCCTTTATCTGGACCATCGTTATCAGGCCCTGATCTTCCGCGGCGACGACCTGCATCTCCTGCAGATGTTCGCGGACCAGGCCTCCCTCGCCCTTCAGAAGGCCCAGATGATCGAGCGACTGGAAAGGTCCAACAAGGATCTGGCGAAGACGGTCGAATTGCAGACGGATGAGCTGTCGGTGCTTCGCCGCGAGGTGGAGGATCAAAGGGAAAAACTTTCTTACGAATACAAGGAAGTGATCGGCCAGTCCCCGGCGATGATCGAAGTTTTACAATTGGTGGACCGCCTGATCGACACCTCCGTACCCGTCTGGATCTACGGAGAATCGGGAACAGGTAAGGAAATGATCGCCCGGGCCCTGCACTTCAAGAGCTCCCGTCACAAAAAGCCCTTTGTCAGCGAAAACTGTTCGACACTCCCCGAGACCCTTTTGGAATCCGAGCTTTTCGGCCACAAGAAGGGCTCGTTCACCCACGCCGACCGCGACAAAAAGGGCCTTCTTCAGCACGCCGACGGCGGGACGGTCTTCTTAGACGAGATCGCCGACATGAGCCCGGCCATGCAGTCCAAGATGCTCCGCTTCCTTCAGGAGGGAGAGATCCGCCCCTTGGGTTCCAACGAGATCATCAAAGTGGACGTGCGCGTGGTCTCCGCCTCGAACAAGGATTTGAACGAGCTCATTCACGAAGGCAAATTCCGCGAGGATTTATTCTATCGTTTGAACGGCGTTACCGTCACGCTTCCGTCTTTGCGCGAGCGCATGGAAGACCTCCCGCTCCTCGCTCAACATTTTTTGAAGAAGATGGCGACCGCCGAAAAGCACGAACCGTACGAACTGATGCCTGAGACCTTGGAGCTCCTGATGGAATACAATTGGCCCGGCAACGTTCGCGAATTGGAAAACGCCATCCGGACGGCCTCCCTCTTCCATCAAAAGGGAAAGATCCTCCCCAAGTCGTTCAACTTCAAGAAGACATTAACTCCCGCCGGCCACGGCCCGAAATCGCACGCGGAAGGGCAGACTCGCGGCCGCGAACCCAAGGGAACGCATGCGCCGCATCTCACCGAGGAAAAGAGACTGCTCCTCAAGGCCCTCTACGATACCGGCTACCACAAGGGCCTGGCCGCGGAGAGGCTCGGCATCTCACGCCGTTATCTCTACACGCAGATGCTCCGTTACGGCGTCCCCGTCAGCCGCGTCGAGATGAAGTCGTATGTGGAGAAGCAGTTAGGAATTTAACCTAATATTTAGGTTGATTTTTCTGCCGCTCCACAATAATCTAAGAACATGCTTGCGACCATTTTTGGCAACAAAACCGCCGCCTCGATCCTGCTCTATTTGGAACAGTACGGGTCGGCTTATGCGACGGAGATCTCCAAAAACATCGGCATTCCCGTCAACATGGTCCAAAACCAATTGGAGCGTTTCCGCAGGAGCGGCTTACTGACCAGCGTCTATAGCGGCCAACGCCGACTCTACGGGTGGAATCAGGATCAACCTTTGTGCAAGGACCTTCACCGACTTCTGAGAAAGGAGTTGGCCCTTCGAGACCCAGCCGACGGCACGCATCTCTCTTTAAAAGCGAGACTGGAAGCCGCAGAAGCGCTCAACCGACAGGCGGAGGTCTTAAGTCGTTCACGGCGTTATGAGCCCTTCACCGCAATCTTCGACAGTTTTCGATCTTATGAAACGTGGAAAAAGAGACAAAAAAACCCTTGGCTCGTCTAATGCCTCTCAAGTCCTGGAGGTCTGCCGCCTTTTAAATGATGAGAAGGCCAAATACCTCCTGGTGGGCGGAATCGCCTGTAATCTTCACGGATTGATTCGGGCGACTAAGGACATAGACCTTTTAATTCCCAAGGACGCTAAGAATACGGAAGCCGTCTTGGAGGCCTTGCAGCACCTCACGCTCGGCATCGCCCGCGAACTGGACGCCGAAGAAGTTTCGAGAAAACCGTTCACCATTATCGGCGACATTCCACGAGTCGACCTTCTCACCGTCGCCCACAACGTCAAATTCGAAGAGGCCGTCAAAACGGCTCTTGTCGCCAAAATCGACGGGGTCAAAATCCCTTATGTCGACTTCGAAACCCTTCTTAAAACAAAAAGCACCGACCGACTCCAAGACAAAGCGGATATCGAGCGACTCAAGCAAATCAGAGGAAATTGATAAATTGTTTTCCGCAACCTCGGCCCTTAAAGCCCGATAAGGGGGGCATGATCGCCCCTTTCTCCCTCTCCCATCTTCTGCAAACGACGGGTCCAGGGCTCGTGATGCCCGAGGCCCTGCATTTCACGGCAGGAGCCCGCCTTTTTCGCGGTTGCGACAATCAAGGGGCGGTTTTTCTCGCGGACCTGTCTCCGTTCCCTCCCCGAAACTCCATCCACGTACCGGCATTGGGAAACCACTACTTTCTGAGCGCCGATGCGCGGCACTTCCTTCAATTGCGCGATGTCGACCGCCGGGACGGCGTCATCCTGACGGACACCCCGGGTTTCGTTCCCGTGCTCATCGCCTGGAGCGACATCAACGCCACCCTCTCCTACGACCTGCCCGACGATAGAAACCGGCAAGCCCATGCGTCCGTGCGGACGATCAACCTCCCCTTGGAGCGCATCCTTCCAGGCGCCGTGTTCCAACACGGAGTCTTTCATTGTTTTTACCAGAAATAAGAGGATCGAGGTTCCCAGGGTCACTTTGCGTGCGTACCGGGTACGCTTGACCTATTGGCCGCCAAACTCATCGGCAAACCTTTTTTCCAACTCCCAAAAGGCGAGCCACTTTTTCAAATAGCCCCGATCCAGATTCCTCGCATTCCTCTTCAGGACGTTTTCGATATCCAAAAGGTCCTGACGGCGGTTGGCAATGAGCTTTAATATGATCAAATCCTCGGGACTGCAGATAGGGACATTCCTAGCAAAGATGGGAACGGACCTGGCCCTCTGCACGACCCAGTCTTGATAATCCGTCTCGGCCAGAATGAGGTCGGCCTCAAACGTCAGATCGTCCTTTTCCACAATCTGGATCTGTCCTTCCCCATTGGCGCGCGCTTTAAAACCATCCTTCTTCAGCTTTGCAATGATCTCCTTGACGGAATGCGTGCGGCTGACGACCGTAAAATCCATATCTTTGGTATAGCGAGGCTCCCCCCAATAACCCGCCGCGATACCGCCGATGAGGCAGTAGCGATAATGTTCCTTTTGGAAATATTCATTCAGGAGAAGGAAGCTCTTGATCAGAACGGGCTCGATCTTATCCATGCAATTTCTTCCATCGAGAGATTGGCGTTTCCTTAGGGGCTTCGGCGAGCTGCTTTTTCGCCTCCGGCCTCAGTTCCTTTTGCAAATGCTGCGCCTCTTCTAAAAAAGTCAGAAGCTCTTCCGCCTTCTTCTCGTCCATCAACCGGTCGTTTCCCGAATATCGAGCCAGGAGATAGAGGCAGTATTGATTGAGGCTGACGCCCTCCAACCGGGCACATCGCTTCAAAGCGTCGTGGAGGCTTTGTGGCAGACGCAAGGGCATTTGAGCGGAGGAGGTCGATGACATGTTGCTATTATATATGATAGCAGACTAACCGCAAGTCTGTTTTTAGATTTCCATCATACTGGCCGGTAAATCCGCGCGCCTGCTATCGCGCAAGCTTGAATCAGCCCCTTATCTCTCGTCGCAAGAGGAAGTCCGCGGGTCATCGCCAGGGCGAGGTAAGAGGCCTTGTAGGAAGAAAGGCCGAAGACCCTCGCGTTTGAAAGCAATGTCTCCTCGTATTTGACGTCCTGAACCGGCTGAAAGGCGATGTTGAGGTTATGCAGCAATTCCAAAAAACGCGCCGATTGGGTAGGCGTCACAATCTTCCTTCTCTCCCCTACCGCCAAAACGTTCGCGACTTCATAAGTCCACAAAAAAGGCACGAGAGCGGCCCCATCTTCCAGTGACCCGAGCACGAACTCCGTATAACGATCCGCCTGGTCCTCGAAGAGCCAGGCCATCGTCACCGAGCAATCCAGGACGAAATTCACCGGCGACCTTCCGCGATGAGATCTTTCAAACGATGCCCTCG
The DNA here is from genome assembly GCA_964637745.1 of uncultured Pseudomonadota bacterium. GTDB lineage: Bacteria > UBA10199 > UBA10199 > JACPAL01 > CAZWYB01. The sequence goes on along the minus strand of CAZWYB010000173.1, from coordinate 910 downwards.
GGATTTGATCCCCTTCCTCAACTCTTTAATCCCCTGAATGACGTCCGACGCGCTCGATTTTTGTCTCCCGGCGGGCAAGAGAAAGGCGATAGGGGTTCCATGCTTGGTGATGACAATCTGCTCTCCCTTGGCAACGCGCGCCAAAAGTTCCGACAGATGCGTCTTCGCTTCGTAAGATCCGACTTCCGTCATGTTCTCAAACCTCCAAATTCTAGTCTGATACTAGTCTAAACAAGTAGGACCGTCAATAATGGTTTGACGCATACCGGATACGCTTGACCTATTTACCCATCACGCCCCGGCGCGAGGATCGTCTCGATGGAACTAACTCCCAAGATGAAATCGGTTAGATCGCCTGATTATTCGACTTGGACGCCAGGCTCTTCACGGTGAAGTGAATGTCATAGTCCTTGTCCAACGGCGTTCCGCCGGCGGACTTGACGGGATTCGGCGACGTCTTGCCCGGCACGATGAGCTCGTAGTTTCCGGCGCCGAGCAGTGCCGTGGCTTTATAGGTACCGCCGGACACGGACTTGATATTCGCAGCAATCGTCTTCTTCTGGCCGCCTTTAAGGGTCTCGACGAAATGAATCCCCGCGAGCGAGGCCGAATCCATCGCCTGGTTGAAGTCGAGCTCGAAAGAAACGCCCGCCTTCAGAAATCCGGAAAAGGAGCTCCCGTCCGCCGGCTTGGTGTTCTTGAGGACAGGCACGGGAGCCAATTTGGGAAGCGTCGGTAGCTGAGGAAGTTTAACCTGCTTACGGGTCCAGACGATGTCGTCGGTTGCGTCGGTGTCCGCGTCCGCGTTGTTCGGCATCCCCGTGAAAGTCATCTGGTCGCTCTCGATCTTGAAAGCGAAGGCCTTGCCCTGCTTTTCAAAAATTAAGGCATCGGGGCTAACGGCTTAAAC
>CAZWYB010000172.1:1282-5402 GCA_964637745.1 uncultured Pseudomonadota bacterium | reverse complement strand
CAAGAAAACCCCATCGACACATTCCCTTTTATCGGTCCATCTCCGCCAGGAACGGGCCTGTCCCCGCTACCTCTTGGCGATGCTCGAAGGCGTGAAGGTCGGGCCGAGTCCGGAATGGTTGGTCCGGCGTTTGGAGCAGGTCGGAATCCGATCCATCAACAATATTGTCGACGTGACCAACTACGTCTTGATCGAGCGGGGCCAACCCCTTCATGCCTTTGACGCGAAAAAACTTCGAGGCGGCAAGGTGATCGTGCGCGCCGCTGCGAAGGGAGAAAAGATCAAGACCCTGGACGGCCACGAGCGCGCATTGGAGTCCTCCGATCTGGTCATTGCCGACGCAGAGGGCGCCATTGCGCTTGCGGGGGTCATGGGTGGCAAAGACTCGGAGGTGGACGACTCGACGACTTCCATCGCCTTGGAATGCGCCTTCTTCGAACCCTCGGGGATCCGGAAGACGGCGAGGCGGCTGGGGATTCAAACCGAGTCTTCTTATCGTTTCGAGCGCCGAGTGGATCCGGAAGGTTTGACGGAAGCCCTCGCGAGGGCGATCACCCTGATCCAAGACGTTTCGGACGGGCATCTGAGCGCCGTGATCGATGTAGGGCGCAAAAAGTTTGGAACGCAGAACGTCGCTTTTCGTCCCAGCCAAGCGGCTTCGCGGCCCGGAGGGGGAGGGGCGTGGGAGAAGGCCCCGATGCAGGTCGCTTTGAAGAGGCGCTCCTTCGCGGTCGGAGAAGATGGCGCCGACCGTTAGTCGGTGCGCGTTACTCCCGGCGGGGACCGTATCCCTCCGCGGTTTCCGGCCTTGGTCTCTCCGCCTCCGAGGGTTGATGAGACACGATCCCTCACCGAGCGCGCAAAATCCCTGCTCGTGGATCTTGGATTTCAAGAAATGATTCATTTCAGCTTCCTGTCTCCGGACGACGTGAACGGCATCACCGGCCTGGATCCGGGAGAGCCGATCTTTTTGGAAAATCCGCTTGGGCGTGAATTTTCCCTGATGCGCCCTTCGCTTTTGCCCGGTCTTTTGAAATCCGCCGCCCATCATCAGAATCACAAGATGAACGCGGTGCGGGCCTTTGAATTGCGTTCCACGTTTCATGGGAAGGGTGGGGACGTCTTGGAGCGCAAGGCCTTAGCCGCCGTCCTGAGCGGTCCTTGTCTCCAGTCACATTGGAGTACGCGCGCGGAAGAGACCGATTTTTACGACTTGAAGGGCGTCTTGGAGGCCCTCCTAAATCTGGGGGTCTCCGATGCCCGTTTTGAGGAGTCCCAAGTCTCCTATCTGCATCCGCGAAAGCAGGCCGTCCTCCGAACCGGAGAGAAGACGCTGGGCCTTGTGGGAGAACTTCATCCGGATCTCACGGATAAATTCGATTTAAAGAGGACCGTCTACGTCTTCGAGATCGATTGGGACGGCTTCGCTGCATCGGCCGGTCAAAAGATTTGCGTCTTCGAAGACTTCAGCCGGACGCCCGTTGTGGAGCGGGATCTCGCCTTGATCTTGGACGAGGCCGTCCCCGCGGGCGCCTTGAAGGCCTTCCTGAAAGCGCGGGATGAGGCGGTCCAGGACGTGAGCGTCTTCGATCTCTATCGCGGCAATCCAATTCCAGCCGGGAAGAAGAGTCTGGCGTTTTCCATACGCATCGGCCGGAAGGGCAGCACACTGACCGACGAAGAGGTAACGACCATTTATGACCATTTAGTCGACGGAGTGAAAAAACAATTTGGAGCAGATGTCCGATAAATCAAAAGGAGGCACCATGACAAAGGCCGAGATCATCGAGAACGTCTATACGAAGATCGGCTTTTCCAAGAAAGAGTCGAGCGACATCGTGGAGCTGGTCTTCAATATGATGAAGGAAACCCTTGAAAAGGGCGAGAAGATCAAGATCTCCGGGTTCGGCAACTTCATTGTTCGGGAGAAGCGCCCGCGTGTGGGTCGCAATCCGCAAACGGGAGAAGCGATCGAAATCTCCGCGCGTCGCGTCCTGACCTTCCGGCCGAGCCAAGTCCTGAAACAGGCCTTGAACAAGGGGGAGATCGTCGGGGACGAGGAAGAGGATTCCGAGGACAACGAGTAGGCTTAAAGAATGGATCCCGTCATACCGGATAAGCTGTATTTTAAGATCGGCGAGGTGGCGAAACTCGCCGGGTTGGAGCCGTACGTCCTCCGGTATTGGGAGACCGAGTTCAAGGAGATCAATCCCGTCAAATCACGCACGAAGCAGAGGCTCTATCGACGGAAGGACATCGAAACCGTCCTCTGGATCAAACAGCTCCTGTATGCGGAAGGGTTCACGATCGAGGGGGCGCGAAAGAAGCTGAAGGAGATGAAGGGGGAGAAGGAAGAAACCAAAGACGGCCAGATGATCTTGGGATTTGAGCATACGAAAGGCGATAAGGTCTTAAGAAACGTCAAGGGCCGTCTTGAGGAATTGCTCAAAAAACTGGAGTCGAACGGGACGTAGCGCAGCCTGGTAGCGCACACGCTTGGGGTGCGTGTGGTCGCGGGTTCAAATCCCGCCGTCCCGACATGGGCCCTGTGCCCTTTGGTACAGGGCCCTTCATCTCCCTAACATGTCAAAGAACAAACCTCTTATTTTGATCTCAAACGACGACGGCCTCAATGCGGAGGGCCTGCGTTCTCTTGAGTCCGCCCTCAAAGGGTTGGCCCGCGTGGTTGTCGTCGCGCCGGATCGGGAACAAAGCGCCTCCAGCCACTCGTTGACGCTCCATCGCCCCTTAAGGGTTTTTCGGCACTCCTCGACGTCCTTCTCCGTCAATGGAACGCCGACGGATTGCATCACCTTGGCCGTTCATACCATCCTGAAGAAGAAGCCGGATCTCATCGTTTCGGGAATCAACCGTGGTGCGAATCTTTGCGACGACGTCCACTATTCCGGAACCGTCTCGGCCGCAATCGAAGGCGCCTTGATGGGTATCCCGTCGATCGCGGTTTCTCTGGTGGTCTACGGCGAGGACCGCGCCTATTTTGAAACGGCTTCCCGATTCGCCGCGCGACTCAGCCGACGCATCCTTCGGGAAAGGATGCCGCTCGGGTTCGTTTTGAACGTGAATGTCCCCAATGTCCCGGACAATCGGATACGGGGGTATCAGTTCACAAAGCTGGGAAAGAGAAATTTCGGCGACGTGACGGTGGAGAAGATCGATCCACGCGGGCGTAAGTATTACTGGATCGCAGGGAACGATAAGAAGTTCCATGACATTCCGGATTCCGATGGGAACGCGATCAAGAAGAAAAAGGTCGCGATCACGCCTCTCCAAGTCGATCTGACGCACTATGCGCTTCTTGAAGGAATGAAGAATTGGAAATTATAAAAATATGGATTTTCCGATCGCACGAAAAAAAATGGTGGAAAAGCAATTGATCGAGAGGGAAATCCGCGACCCGCGTGTTTTGGATGTCATGGGACGGGTGCCGCGTCACGAGTTCGTGGACCCCGGCATGGCGGCGCAGGCCTATCAGGACATGCCCTTGAACATCGGTCTCAAACAGACCATCTCTCAGCCCTATATGGTTGCCCTCATGACGGAGCTTTTAAGGCTCACAGGGGCGGAAAAAGTTCTGGAGATCGGTACGGGATCAGGCTATCAAACGGCCATTCTGGCGGAGCTGGCCCGGCAGGTCTTTTCCATCGAGCGGCTTTCGACGCTTTCCAACCGGGCGCGTCGGACGCTCTACCGGCTGGGTTACGTCAACGTGACCTTGCGTATCGGAGACGGGACCGTCGGATGGCCGGAAGAGACCCCTTTCGATGCGATCATCGTCACGGCGGGCGCTCCGGAGGTTCCGCAGGTGTATAAGGACCAGCTCGCGGAGAATGGGAGGCTGGTCATCCCGCGCGGAGGGGAAGAGAGCCAGGATCTGGTTCTGATCCGCAGAAGAGGCGAGACCTTTCACGAGGAGGCCAAGGTTCCTTGCCGCTTCGTGAAGCTCGTCGGCCGGCACGGCTGGCAGGCGAATTCGGAGGAGCATTGACGGTATTTCGGAAAATGAGACGGCTCGCAAAAGGGGCGCCCCTCTTGGGCCTTTTCCTTTTGAACGCCTGCCCCAATGTGTATACGGCGCATGGGGCCTATTACCGGGCGAAAA
>CAZWYB010000172.1:0-1272 GCA_964637745.1 uncultured Pseudomonadota bacterium | reverse complement strand
GTGTGGTCGAGGTGAACAATATTGGGAGCGAAGGCGACGTCAAGCCGGGTCGATCCATCTTTATTCCCGGAATGACGCCGAGCGCCTTCGCAGCGATCCTCAAAAGACACGGTGCCACGGCGCGCCGGGAAGAGAAAACTCAGGAAAAGGAAGTCCGAAAGGGAGAAAAGAATCCGAAAAACGGCAAGGAGCCGAAAGAAGCGAAAGAAACGAAGGACACGCAGGAAAACCAAGATAGTGCCACCGACGAGAAAGAGACCTCCTTCATTCAGGTCGACCATAATCGGTTCGCCTGGCCGATTGATGGAGAATTGTCTTCTCTTTTTGGGATGAGGCACGGGCGTCGTCACGATGGATTGGACATTCGGGCTAAGATGGGAACACCGATCCGTGCTGCCGCCGACGGAGAGGTGGTCTATACGAAACGCATGCGTGGTTACGGCAACTTGGTTCTCGTGAGGCATAAGGATGATTTTTTCACCGTCTACGCCCACACTTCGGTCAATCTGGTGAAGGACGGGGCGAGGGTGAAGAAGGGGCAGGTGATCGCAAAGGTCGGTCGGACGGGGCGGTCGACCGGTCCGCATTTGCATTTCGAGGTGAGGGAAGGGCCCAAGGCGAGAAATCCCTTGTTCTTCCTCCCGAAGACGATGTTCGCCCAGAAGGCGAAAGAAAGAGGAGAGACGGCTTATGGAGGTCCAGAAGGCGATGGAGAAGGTGAAGCAGAAAATCCGTGATGTTCCCGATTTTCCGAAACCGGGAATCGTTTTTAAAGATATCACGCCTCTCTTGGCGGATGTCCGATCGTTCCAATTGGTGATCGACACCTTCGCCAAGAGGTACGCCGAAAAGGCCGTCGATACGGTCGTTGCGGTCGAATCGCGCGGGTTCATCTTCGGCGCGGCGTTGGCCTACCGGATCGACGCGGGCTTCGTTCCCGTGAGGAAGAAGGGCAAGCTGCCCTATCAAACGGAATCGGTCGAATATGACTTGGAATATGGAACGGACAAGATCGAGATCCACCGGGACGCCATTCATCAAGGGAGCCGTGTGCTTGTGTTGGACGATGTCTTGGCCACCGGCGGTACGGCTAAAGCCGCCTGCGATCTGGTGGAAAAGGTCGGCGGCAAGGTGGTCGAATGCGCCTTCGTCGTCGAGTTGGAGTTTCTAAAAGGCCGCGAAAAGCTCAAGGGACACGAGATCTTTTCTCTGATAACGTACTGAAAATTCGCCCCCGTAGTTCAATGGATAGAACAAGGGACTCCTAAGCCC
>CAZWYB010000171.1:0-5505 GCA_964637745.1 uncultured Pseudomonadota bacterium | reverse complement strand
GCCAGGATCTCTTTTTCCGGATCAACGGCCTGACGATCGCCCTTCCCCCCTTGCGAGACCGAAAGGACGACATCCCTCTTCTGGCGAAGGGTCTCGTCGAAAAACTCGCGAGCGCCTTAAATCTCGCTGTGTCCGAAATTTCACCCGAGGCCTTGACCCTTCTCTTAAATCATGACTGGCCCGGTAACATCCGTGAACTCGAAGCGACGCTTCGAAACGCCCTCATCTTCGCCCAAGGCAAACCGATCGACGTCGACGCCCTCCGCGCGAACGAAGGCTTGTTCGCCCCGCCCTCTCGCGGAAAGAAGATCGCGATTGTCCCCGTGCAGGAAGCGACCCATTGGGATGAAGGGAAAATGGAGCGCCAAATGATGATGGAGGCCTTAAGAAAACACCGGTTGGATAAAAAGGCCGCGGCGGGAGATTTGGGAATCAGCTTGAAAACGCTCTATCTGCGCATGGCCGCGCATGGGATTCCTAAAAAGAAGACGGTTCTGGCGGGGTATCTCGGATTACGCGCCTCTTAAGCCGTTTTAATTCAGAATGTGATAGACAGTGTCTTCTGTTGATTTTTTTGGGACCTCTTTGGGGGCCTCTTGGATCAGTTCCAGGGTCTTCCCTGAGCATTCGGGCGGGGTCGTCACACCGGAGCCGCCTAAAAAAATGACGGGTTTTTCAAACTGCACGTTGGCCTCGAGCGGCGCCTTGCCCTCGCCGACAACGCAGGCATCGTCCCGGCACGGTATCAAATCGAACGTGGTCGTCGCGGGATCGCCCAGGGTCAAGTAATAAGGCACGTGCAACACATCGATGAGATAAATTTCCCAGGACGGAGGATTGCGCGCATTCAAAGAAAGTTGAAAACCTCCGTCGATGGCGGTCACGATGTCGATAAATTCCGCCGGGACACCGTTATTGACGACGCGCAAGGCAGCGCCTTTATTGACGGGGAGACACCCTCTCCCATAATGAACGGAGCCTTTCAGTTTCATATCGGCCCGGTTGGTTTTGGGACTGAGGCATGAGACGGAATAGGATCCGGTCACGGTGATCGAACAAAACACTTCGGGATTGGGAGCCGGAGCGAAGACACCGCCTCCGAGAGGCGTCGGCTGAGCCCTCGTATCATCGGGAGGAGGGGTGGTATGGTTCCCGCCTCCCCCATCCGTCTCCGAAGAAGCCGGCCTGGCAGCGCTTGGCTGGGTCGGGGCGGCCGGTTGCACTTCCGCCCCTGAAATTCCGGATTGACCGCTGGAGATGACCTGAGTCGGTGTCATCCCACCGCAAGCCGCCAAGAAGGCCCACGCAAACAGAAAAAAAATACGCTTGGGAAAGGGCTGCGACCGGACGGGAGACATGCCTTTTAGACTACCATGCCTCCGCCGGATTCACCAGCGTTCATGACGACAGGAGACGGAGATAGGTTCGTTCGACCGAATTTCTCAAACCGAAGACGTAACCGAACGGACTACGGGAGGAAAAATCGTCGAACAAACTGGTATCTCCGTTCTCTAGAAAAAGAAGGGCCTTGGCGGCGAGACCCTCCATTTCGGCGGGAACGAGATTCCGCTCCGCCCACTCTCCGCCGTGCCGGCGCGCCTGAAGAACGTGCCTTCCCTCGTGGACGGCCGTACCCGCCAGTTTCAGGAGATGCCTTTTCCAGTTCATCTTGTCTTTGTCGAGAGTCGTCCTTGTCAGGATCAAGGCGTCGGTTCCTCCGTTTTCTTCGGGCAACAGATGGAAGGCCTCTCGTTGGCCCAATTCCTGGCTGGACTGAAACTGAATCTGAATGCGGCCCGTCCGGATCTCTTTTCCGATCTCCTTCCCGATAGACGAGGGCTGGAGGAGAAGAAGCTGAAAAAGCATCTCTTCCGTCACCTCCCCTTCGCACATAGAAAACTTTTCGCAGATCGCGGCCCAATGATTTCGACGTTTTTCGGCAAAAGCGGGTTCCGATCGCCGCAGTTCAGCGATCCTTCTTAAAATTCCCGTCAGGGCCGAGTTCCACGTGAAGCCCGTGTCAAAGGATCCATCCACAATTTGATTGGGTTCCGCTTGAGGACGGATTCCGGTCGCGAGGTCCCAAGGAAAGCCGAAGATCTCGCGCACCTTATAGGCGTGATCTTTGCTCGCCAGAACGTGCAGGAGCCGGTCCATCAGAAGAAGGGGAAAAGGGCCTTCGTCCGCCTTCTGAAGGGCCTTCTCGACATTCCGCCTCAAAACCGGGTCCACAAGGGCATCGGCGAAGACTTCCCGGATGTAAGAATCCCCCAAAAGATAGATCGCAGCGGAAACAACCCAAGGATCGGACTTCTCTCTCATGAGCTCGATCGTGTTGAGGAATCGCGAAACAACCTCCGTTCCTCGGCTCACCAGTTTAAAACGTTGCCTCATTCCCTCTTCCGAGGTGAAACGCACCAGATCATTCAGGCAATGGGGGCGTGTAAGAAGGGCGTTCAGTCGGCTGACCGTATCCGATCGGACGGAAGCCGCATGTGCGATCTGAGGAACAAGATACTCATAGAGCGACCCCGCTTCGCGGAAAAAAAGGGCTCCGGTGGAGAACCCGCCGGTGCTCAAGGGCGGAAGCGACGCCATCATTCGCCCTTCATCGCGTGGAAAAGGAAATTGTTGCTATGATTTAACCTAAAACATCGGTATCTTTCTCAATACATCTCCCCTGGTTTGAAAGGCCCGAAACTTTTCCTGATTTTTGAAGATAATCCCTCGCCATGATCATCACTCCTTCAACGGGCCTGCCGTCGATCCTTGACCGCTGGATCACTGCAGTCGACCGCCTCGGTCCGACCTTGAGCAGCTACTCCACCTACAATGTGAACCCAATCGCCCAGTCTCTGATGATGTGTCGGGAACCGGTCTTGGCCTCTCAACTGAGAAGAAGGGGACCCGTCGCCCTCTGCTCGCTGAATCTCGAGGAACGCAGCCGGCTACTCTCCAAAGCGGACCCTTCTTTAAGCCCGACCCTAAAACACCTCCTGCTAGGCGAATCCCTCGCGATGGAACGCATGATCGGCACCGAGGCCCCCTTTCATGCCCTGGTCTTCGGAAACATTAACAAAGGCCATATCGCCGAGAAGATTCTTCAACGTGAATTTCACAACCAACGAGGCGCCGTCTTCATCCTCGAACCGCCGTCGCAGGATGCCCTGTCGTTTTTTCCGCCAATCGCGTCATCAGCTCTTTTGGAACGACGACTCCGTCCCACGGAGGCAGCGGCAGGGCTCCAACCTCCGGCGTCTCCACCGACTCGATACGTCAGTGGCTCTGCCACCCGAGAAACCTTGGGGTCTTCCTAAACTGGCCCGTCTCAATCTGCCGGGCAATTGTTATTGCGGCTTTGCCTCGGCGCCAGGCATCGCCATAGAAAAAGGCGATATCCTCCGCCTCGGAGCCCTCGTTTTGGAGCGTTCGGGCGAGGAATCTCCCTTTGCGGGAACGGATATCCTGCTCGCCTCCGGACAGATCGCCGTCTCGTCCCATGCCCCCATCGTCTTTTTCCGGGCAAAGGACGGGCGTGCGAGGACCCAAAGCCGCGATCAGGGAGATCATGTGTCTCTGTTCTTGGGAGACGCGCGGGAAAGTTATGCACGAATCGAGTTCGATCCCTATGAACGGAGCCTTGCCTTCAAGGTCAAAAGGACCGGAAACGGACATCCCATCGCGGACGGTTCCATCGGTTTAAGAAAGGACGTTCGAATCGACGAAGGACTCGAACAGGCCCGAGCGGGAATCCAAGATCATCTGACGGAGACGGCCGTTGCGCTCGCCTTGCCTCTGGCGGCTCAATATATCGAATGGCTGGAGCGGCATCCCGAGACCCCGATCGCCGAGCGCGAGGACCGGCTGCGTGAGATGGAAAACGCACTCCTATCCGAGACGAACAGCAAGACCGAGGCTCTGAGGCCGTCGGATCGGGACCTCCTGCGCCAAAAATTTTTCAGCGTTTTTGAAAAATGCCTGAACCTGTGGGGGCTCCCGTCATGAGACCCTTTGCTGAGGGCTCTTTTCCTGTTCCGCCCGAAGCTTGTAGACGAAACTCAAGATCTCGGCGACGGCGATATAAAGCTTTTCGGGGATCTCATCGTCGATCTCCAACTCGATCAAAGACCACGCCAAGGGGACGTTCCGGATGATCGGGACGTCGTTCTCTTTCGCAATCTCCTTGATGAACTCCGCGAAAAGCCTCTGGCCCTTCGCGACGACCTGAGGCGCCATCATCTCGGCCTTGTCGTATTTGATCGCGACCGCCAGGTGCGTCGGGTTCGTCACGACCGCATCCGCGTTCTTGACCTTGTTCCGAACGTCCCCCATCGCCATTTCCATGTGCAGTTGCCGCCTCTGGCCCTTGATCATCGGATCGCCTTCGTCCTCTTTGTACTCGCGCTTAACCTCTTCTTTGGTCATCTTCAGGTTCTTGATGTACTCCTTGCGTTGAATGAAGAGATCGAGGACGGCGACGCCCAAAAACACCAAGAGGAAACGGATCAGGAAGCGGACGATCACCATCCCGCCGAGGCTGGCGGCTCCGTCGATAGGGGCGTTGACCGTGAGCAGGAACGGCTCGAGCATCCCCTTCAAGACCGTGTAGGCGATCACGAAGATGATGACGAGCTTGAAGATGTTCTTGATGAGCTCGATGAACATCTTGGGCTTGAACATGTTCTTCAGGTTCTCGATGGCGTTCAGTTTTTTCAACTGAGGCTTCAACGGCTCGATCGAAAAAACGGACCCGACCTGCAAATAGCCCACGATCCCGGCCACCAGGGCGGCGATGCCCACGACGGGGAGAGAGACCTTGACCAAGGTGAAGAACCCCAGCTTGCCCATGTTGTAGATGTCGTCGAGACCCAGCTGGTGCTGGCTGACGGAGTTGAAGGCCTTTTCCATGAAGGCCTTCAACTGACCCGAAATATAAGGCCTCAGGAAGGCGATGGCGGCGAAGGTCGCGATGAAGACCATCACGGCCTCCATGTCCTTGCTCTTGAAAACCTGGCCTTTCCGCCGCGCCTCGCGGAGGCGCTTCGGGGTGGGCATCTCGGATTTTTCCTGGGAACTGTCGCCGGCCATGATTTAGTTATCGGCCTGAAAGGCGCCTCCAGTTCATTAAAATAACATAATTATGGCGGGCCCAAAAGGCCTGATTCTACGCCTAAAAAGGTCAACACGCCCATCGTAACCCATAAAGCCAGACCATGTCCGAAGGGTTTTGGCCCCACCTTGCGGAGACTGGTGAGGTTGATGCTGCTGCCGATCAGGAAGAGAGTCAGGGACATTAGTTGCCGCGCGCAGGCCGTGATGGTGCCGGCGTAATGCTGCATGTCCGGCAAAAACGTCGCCGCGGCTGCGAGTCCCAGGAATCCCACCATGAACCAGGGAAACGGCGGACGTTCCGCCTTTTCCGACTTGGTCTTGCCGCGACGTTCGAGCAGGCTGACGCCCAAAGCGACGGGGAAGATACCCAGCGTGCGAACCATCTTCACCGTC
>CAZWYB010000170.1:0-5515 GCA_964637745.1 uncultured Pseudomonadota bacterium | reverse complement strand
CGACCTTATTGAACTGATGCTGGCGGATCAGCCCGCGCGTATCCTTCCCGGCTGCCCCCGCTTCGCTTCGAAAACAAGGCGTGTAGGCCGTGTAGGAGATCGGCAGTTGATCGACGGAAAGGATCTCATCCCGATGAATATTGGTCACCGGCACCTCGGCGGTCGGCACCAGATAATAACCCGCGGTCGTCTTGAAAAGATCCGCCTCGAACTTGGGCAATTGCCCGGTTCCCAAAAGACTTGCGTCGTTCACCAGAAAGGGAGGGAGGATTTCGGTATATCCCCGCTCCGTCGTGTGAAGGTCGATCATAAAGTTGATCAAGGCCCGCTCCAAGGCCGCACCCGCCGCCTTATATAAGGTGAAACGGGCGCCGCTGATCTTGGCCGCACGCTCGAAATCCAAGATCCCGAGCGACTCGCCGATCTCCCAGTGAGCTCTGGGCTTGAAGGAGAATCGAGGGAGTTCCCCCCACTTCCGAATTTCGACGTTTTGCTCGGCACCCGATCCGACGGGAACGGACGCATGCGGCAGGTTGGGATAGAGAAGAAGGTGTTCTTGGAGGCGCGCCTCGACGGCCGTCATCTTTTCGCCCGAGATCTTGACCTCTTCGGAGAGTTTTTTGGTCTTGGTCAGGACCTCATCGGCGGGTTTCTTCTCCTTCTTCAACCGCGCCACCTCGGCCGAGACCTGATTCTGCTCGAAGCGCAGGTCATCGTGCTCCTTCTGAAGGGCGCGGCGCTCCTGATTTAATTTCTCGATGACGGAGAAGTCGTAAGGTTGGCCACGGGCCGCGAGACGTTTCTGGACGTCCGCTAGATTGTCGAGGATGAGTTTGAGATCGAGCACGGACTATTTTTTGTTTTTCGCGTCGCGGATCTCGTCGTCGATGATCTCTTTAAAAGAGGCATAGGGCCTCGCGCCGGAGATCATGCGCCCGTTGATGAAAAAGGCCGGCGTTCCGCTGACACCCACCTTTTCGCCGTACTCCTGATTCTGCTTGATGACCTCGGCGTATTTGCCGGAGTCCAAACACTGATTGAACTTGTCGAGATTGAGCTTCAGGTCCTGGGCGTATTTCTTGACGTCGTCGACCTTGATCGCCTGCTGATTGCTGAAGAGCTTCTTATTCATATCCCAGTACTTGTTCTGTTCACCGGCGCAACGCGCTCCTTCGTGGGCCTTTTCCGAATCCTTGTGGAAAGAGAGAGGGAAATCACGGAGGACGTAGCGGACCCTCCCCTTATATTCGTCTAGAATCTGGGTCACGGTCGGACGCGATTTGCCGCAGAAAGGGCATTGATAGTCGGTGAACTCCACGATCTTGACGGGGGCGTTCTTAGGCCCGATCGCCGGGTTGTCCCCCTCTTCGATCGCAACCTTCGGGGCATGGATCAGAAACTCCACATCCGCCTTCTTCCGGAGCTCGTCCATCAGGTCTCCATAGACCTTCTGATGCTTCTCCCGAAAGAGGTAGCCGCGGATGTTTTGCTTCACATCTTCCAGCTTCTTGCCCTGCATTTGGGCCTTGTTGTCCTCGTAGAATTTTTCAATATCCTTATCCTCGATCTTGATCTTGTCGTAGACGTCCTTCTTCAAGAGATCCGCCTTGGTCGTTCCCTGTTTTTTCGCCTCGGCCTCCAAAAGTTTATCGTCGATGATCTGATCGATCGCATCCTTACGGGCGTCGTAGAGGTCCATTTCAGCCTGCTGGAGCTTGGGACCGGCGACCTTGCGCACGTCGTCGTCCGTAATCGTCTCCCCGTTGATCTTCGCCAAGGGCTGTCCGGTGCCGACGCTCGGTTGGGGCGTTGCGGGGGCCGTCGGAGCCGCGATCGCTTGGTTGCCTCCGGCTGAAGGAGCCGCGGCCTGAGGCTGAACCGGCGCCGTATCCGTCGATTTCTGAGCTTCTTCCCCGCAGGCAGCGAGCAGAATCACGGCCAAAAAGGTCACGAAGAGGTGTTTTCTTTTCATGAAACGAGTCTCCTTTAGAGTGAGTGCGAAAATGTAAAGGAATTTCAGAGGAATGTCAAAGGGGCGAAATAGAAGGGGCGGCCCATTCGGGCCGCCCCTACGATAGGTTTAAATCAGATAGGTCGAATACGACCTATGGGACCTATATATCATAGTACAACGCGAACTCATAAGGCACCGGGCGCAGCCGGACCGGATTGAGCTCGGCATCGATCTTATACTCGACCCACTTCTCGACCAGGTCCTGCGTGAAGACATCCCCCTTCATCAAAAAGGCGTGATCGTCCCTCAGGGCGTTGATCGATTGCTCCAGTGATCCGGGCATCTGAGGAACCTTCGCGAGCTCCTCGGGACCCAAGGAGTAGATGTCCTTCTCCAAGGCCTGGCCCGGGTCGATCCGGTTCTGAATGCCGTCAAGACCCGCCATGAGGAGGGCCGCGAAGGCCAAATAACCGTTGGAAGACGGATCCGGGAACCGGACTTCGATGCGCTTCGCCTTGGGTGAATTGACGATCGGAATACGGACGGCCGCCGATCGGTTACGCGCCGAATAAGCCAGATTGACGGGGGCCTCGAAACCCGGAACCAGACGGCGATAGGAGTTCGTCGTTGGATTCGTGAAGGCCGCAACCGCCTTGGCGTGCTTCAAGACGCCGCCGATGTAATGAAGCGCCATCTCCGACATCCCGCCATACTTGTCCCCGGCGAAGAGCGGCTTGCCTCCCGACCAAATGGACTGGTGGCAGTGCATGCCGGAACCGTTGTCTCCGAAGAGCGGCTTCGGCATGAAGGTCACCGTTTTGCCGTGGCGCAAGGCCACGTTCTTCAGCGTGTATTTGAACCACATGAGCTTGTCGGCCATCTTGGTCAACGTGTCGAAGCGCATGTCGATCTCGCACTGGCCGGCGGTCGCAACCTCATGATGCTGCGCCTCGACCTCAATACCCATCTTTTCCAACTCCAAAACCATTTCTGAACGGATGTCCTGCAACGTATCCGCCGGAGAGACCGGGAAATAGCCTTCCTTAAAACGCGGCTGATAGCCCAGGTTCGGCTTGCCTCCGGGTAGCGTCTCTTTGCCCGAGTTCCAACGCCCCTCAACCGAATCCACCTCGTAGAAACCGCCGTTGACGGTCTGGTCGAAACGGACGGAATCGAAGACGAAGAATTCGGCTTCGGGCCCGAAATAGATCGTATCGCCGATGCCCGTCGACTTCACGTAGGCCTCGGCCTTCTTGGCGATGTAACGGGGATCGCGGCTGTAGTTCTGCTTGGTGATCGGGTCCTTGATGTCGCAGATCATCGTCAAAGTCGCGTCTTTGCAGAAAGGATCCAAACGGGCGGTCGTGGGATCCGGAATGATCAGCATGTCGGACGCGTTGATCGGCTGCCATCCACGAATGGAGGAACCGTCAAAGCCATAACCTTCCTCGAAATTCGATTCGGCCAATTGGCTGATGGGAACGCTGAAATGCTGCCACACGCCGGGAAGATCGATAAACTTAAAGTCGACCATCTTCACCTTGTTTTCCTTGGCGTACGCCAAGACTTCTTTTCCTGTCATACGAACGTCCTCCTCTTAGAGTTTACTGAGTTTAAAGTTCTCAAATTCACGTGCCAAAAACCGTCGGGTCGTAACATGTGCCCTTAATTCTTGTCTAGCCCCATCTACGAGAAAAGCGGGTGCCGGGGAGTTCCCTCGAAGCCCCCCGGCACCACGCTAATCGCGGTGATTCTCAACACAGTCAGGGGCCTAGATCGCCGCCTTCCCCGTCTCTCCCGTCCGGATGCGGACGACCTCTTCCAGGGTGGAGATAAAGATCTTCCCGTCGCCGATTTTTCCCGTCTTGGCGGCCTTCGTGATGGCCTCGACCACCGCCTGCACCTGGGCGTCGTCGATCACGACTTCCAAGAGCACTTTGGGCAGGAAGTCGACGATGTATTCGGCTCCTCGATAAAGTTCGGTGTGGCCCTTTTGCCGACCGAAACCCTTCACCTCGGAGACCGTCATTCCCTGCACGCCCATCTTCTGCAGGGTTTCTTTGACTTCATCCAGTTTGAACGGCTTGATGATCGCTTCGATTTTTTTCATACTCTCTCCTTATCTATGACGATATCCGATGTCCTGTCCGAAAGCTAAATTCCGGATAACCCTCCACGCCGATCTCCGGAATATCCAACCCGTTAATTTGATCTTCATCGCTGCTACGGAGCGCCGAAATCACGTTGATGATCTTGAACACGACGTAGCTCGCGATGCCGATATAGACGAAATTCGCCAACACGCCGATACATTCGGCCAAAAACTGTTTTCCGTCTCCGTAAAAAAGCCCTCTTACCGTACCGGCGACTCCGTTCCAGCCGTCTCCATAGGTTCCGTCGGCGAAGAGACCGAGCGCCAGCACGCCCCAAGCGCCGCAAGTCCCATGGACCGAAACGGCGCCCACGGGATCATCGATCTTCAGCGTCCGTTCGACGAAAAAGACGGAGAAGACGACCAAAATCCCTGCGATCGCTCCGATAATCACCGCCGACACGCTGTTGACGAAGGCGCAGGGCGCCGTGATCGCAACCAAACCCGCCAACATGCCGTTGCAGATCATGCTGATGTCCGGTTTGCCGAAGCGGATCCACATAAGGACCATCGCGGTAAAGGCCCCCGCCGCCCCCGCCAACATGGTATTCGTGGCGATGACGCCGATCCTCAAATCCGTGCCCGCCAAGGTGCTGCCGGGATTAAAACCGAACCAACCGAAACAAAGGATGAACGTTCCGACGACGGCCATCGGGATGTGATGGCCGGGAATCGCGTTGGGCGATCCGTCCTTATTGTATTTCCCAACGCGCGGACCGATGAGTTTCGCGCCCACCAAGGCAATGACCCCTCCCGTCATGTGGACGACGGAAGATCCCGCAAAATCGACGTGCCCATGTCCCAAACCAAAGTTCGCACCCAGGGCCGACAGCCAGCCTCCTCCCCAGACCCAGCAACCGTACACGGGGTAGATCACGCTACCAACCAACAGACCATAGATGCAGAACGGCAGAAACCGCCAGCGCTCGGCCATCGCGCCCGTCGGAATGGTGGCCGTGGTATCCATGAAAACCATTTGGAACAAGAACAGGGTGAAGATCGATGCGGCGTAGGTGTCGCCGGACAGAAAAAAACCCTTCCAGCCCAAAATCGTCATCGTCTTCCCGAAAAGCGAAACGGTGATGCCGTGGTTCAACATCGCCTCACCACCTAAAGTCGCCAAGGGACCGGCGCCTCCGAACATGAGGGCGAAGCCGGCGATCCAGAAACCCAACATTCCCAAAGGGTAGACCATGAAATTCATCGCCATTGTATGGGAGACATTTTTGGCGCGCGTAAACCCCGTCTCGACCATCGCAAATCCCGCCTGCATGAACATGACGAGGAATCCCGTAATGAGCGTCCAGACGAAATTAATCGAGATCTTGTTGTGCGCGACCGTCAGAACCAAGTCCTCGACGGTCGGCTGGCCGGGCGTTTTGGCCGTGATTTCGGCCGCCGTTCCGAGG
>CAZWYB010000169.1:0-5517 GCA_964637745.1 uncultured Pseudomonadota bacterium | reverse complement strand
ATTTCACGGGGGCGGGCGAAACGCTCGCGTAGGCCGCTCTTCACGATGTCCTTCAATTCGATGACGCCCAGGGCCTTCGCCCCGTGCGCGACGCAAAGCGGAGTGCCGCCCTTGCGCGAGATGTCATCGGCGATTTTACGGACCTCCGCCGGCATCTTTCCGCCTTTCGAGGCGATGAAGGCCTCCACGGCATCCACGGCGCCTTTGCGGATCTCCCGGCGGTCGAAGTCGACCCCGCTCATCCGCGTCTGGGCGGTGAAGGGAATGAAATGGGCCCCCAACTCATGGACCGCCCTTTCCCGGATTTTGTATTTCTCCTTCGCCAGGACGACGATACTCCGCCCCTCCGGCGTCTCGTCGGCCAGCGAAGAGATCTGCGCGGCGTCCGCGAGATCGGCCTCGGTTACTCCAGGGGCCGGATGGAAGACCGTCGCTTGGCGGTTCCCTAAAGTGATCGTGCCCGTCTTGTCTAAAAGCAAAACGTCCACATCCCCCGCCGCCTCGACCGCACGGCCGGACATCGCGATCACGTTCGCCTGAACCAACCGATCCATACCGGCGATGCCGATCGCGGAGAGAAGGCCTCCGATGGTGGTGGGAATCAAACAGACCAAAAGCGCGGCAAGAGCCGTCACCGTGATGGGGGCGCCCTGCCCCGCCGATTGGACGCTGAAGATCGAGAACGGAAGCAACGTGGCGCAGACGGCCAAGAAAATAATCGTCAAGGCGACCAATAAGATATGCAGGGCGATCTCATTCGGAGTCCTCTGACGCTTGGCGCCTTCGACCAACGAAATCATCTTATCTAAAAAGGTCTCGCCAGGATTCGCGGTGATCCGGACGATCAACCAGTCCGACAGAACACGAGTGCCGCCCGTGACCGCACTCCGGTCGCCTCCGCTCTCCCGAATGACGGGGGCCGATTCGCCCGTGATGGCGCTCTCATCCACGGAAGCGACGCCTTCGATGACTTCGCCGTCGCAGGGGATGAAATCATTGACCTCGACCAGGACCACGTCGCCCTTTCGCAAGGCCGTCGCCGAAACCGTTTCAATCCGGCTCTCTTTGGATGATTTTTCCAGGGACGGTTTTTCCAGTTTCTTGGCCTGGATCTCCTTTCGGGCCTTGCGGAGCGACTCGGCTTGGGCCTTGCCACGCCCCTCCGCCATCGCTTCGGCGAAGTTGGCCAAGTAGACAGGGAACCAGAGCCACAGAGAGACCCAGAAGATCAGCCCCGTCCTGGCCTCGGCGTGTCCGGCCAATGCGGAGACGAAAAGGACCGTGGTCAGGATGCTCCCGATCTCGGTCACGAACATGACCGGGTTCCGGAGTTGATAAGCCGGATTCAACCGCACGAGGGCGTTCCAAAGGGCCGGTCGAACCAGGGAACCATCAAAGAGGGAATGTTGTTTTCTGCTCATGGATGCCCCTTACATTTTAAATAACTGCATGTGCTCGACGATCGGTCCTAAGGCCAACGACGGCAGGAACGTGAGCGAGCCGACGATCAGGATGACACTGATCAGCATGATGACGAAGAGCGGCGTATGCGTCGGGAGCGTCCCGCTGGAGGCCGGGACGTGCTTCTGCCGCGCCAAGGCCCCGGCTATAGCTAAGGCCGGGATGGCAACCCAATACCGGCCGAAGAGGATCGTGACCCCCAACGCGACGTTGTAGAAGAGGTTGTTGGCACCGAGTCCGGCGAATGCGCTTCCGTTGTTGTTGGCGGCCTGGGAGAAGGCGTAGAGGACCTCGCTGAAACCGTGGGCTCCGGGATTAAAAATCCCCACCTGTCCCGCCTTAGTCGCAACTGCAATCGCCGTACCGATCTTGACCGCCACGCAGGGAAGAAGGATGGCGATCGAGGCCATTTTGACCCCGAAGGACTCGACCTTCTTGCCCAGGTACTCGGGCGTCCGCCCGACCATGAGGCCCGAGATAAAAACCGCGACCAGCGCAAAAATGATCATACCGTAGAGGCCGCATCCGACACCTCCATAGATGATTTCACCCAATTGAATGAGCCAAAGAGGGACCATCCCTCCAAGCGGCGTAAAAGAATCATGCATGGAGTTCACGGAACCGTTCGAGGTCGCCGTCGTGAGCGAGGCCCAAAGGGCCGAGGTGGCGATGCCGTTCCGGACCTCCTTGCCCTCCATATTGCCCCCCGAATGAAACACCGAGGCCGTTTGGTCGACGTGAAGGGCATTGAGGGCCGGATTGCCCTGTTGTTCGGCCACCACCGCGCCGCTCATTAAGGCGACGAAGATGATCGTCATCGCTGCAAGCAGGGCCCAGCCCTGTCGCGTATCCTTCACCATCTTCCCGAAGGTGTAGACAATCGAAGTCGGGATCAACAGGATCGCGACAAGACAAAGAAAATTGGTGAGAGGCGTGGGGTTCTCCAAGGGATGAGCGCAATTGACGTTGTAAAAGCCACCTCCGTTGGTGCCCAATTGCTTGATCGCAAGCTGAGAAGCCACCGGCCCGACGGCGATCGTTTGCTCGGTGATCGGATTCCCCTTATCGTCTTTCATAGGCTGGAGGAGAGTTGCCGTTTTATAGGAGCTGAAGGTTTGAGGCATACCCTGCCAGACAAAGAGGGTCGCGAAGATGAGGGAGAGC
Organism: uncultured Pseudomonadota bacterium; assembly: GCA_964637745.1. Lineage (GTDB taxonomy): Bacteria > UBA10199 > UBA10199 > JACPAL01 > CAZWYB01. The sequence continues at coordinate 2,892 of CAZWYB010000169.1, read as the reverse complement.
GGGAGCAGGATATAGACCACGCTCCGAACCGTGTCGGCCCAGAAATTCCCCAAGGTCTTGGCCGTGTGACGGACAAAACCGCGGATGAAGGCGATCGCCACCGCCATGCCGACGGCGGCGGAAATGAAATTCTGGACGGTCAGCCCCATCATCTGACTGAAATAACTCATCGTCGACTCGCCGCCGTAGGACTGCCAGTTCGTGTTGGTAATAAAGCTCATCGATGTGTTGAACGCCAAATCCGGCGTCGTTCCGGGCATCGCCTGCGGATTCAAGGGCAGATGGCCTTGGAGACGCAGGATCGCATAAAGAAGAAGCCCACCGGCCAAATTGAAGATCAGGAAGGCGCCGGCATAGCGCTTCCAGAGCATCTCCTCGTTGGGATCAACTCCGATCAATCGATAGATTAACTTCTCCAAGGGGGTGAGCCAACGAACGAAACCCGGAATATCCCCTTCATAGACTCGGGCCATGAAGGTCCCCACAGGTTTGACCAGGAGAAAAACGAAGAGAAAAAAGAAACCTATTTGGATGAGAATATTGGAAGTCATTCGAACCACTCCGGTTTAAGCAGCGCCACAGACAGGTACACAAAAAGTCCTACAGAAATGATTCCTGATAAAAGATAGAGCCAATTCATGTGCGACTCTCTTTCGTTTGAGCCATCAAACGATCGCTTAAGACCACCAACCCCCAGGTCAGCGCAAAAAAACCGATGGTGATTCCAATCATGACAAGATCCATGCCCCCCCTCCTTTGCATCCACGATGCGCCGGGTGAAGATGCATCTCCAGTTAAGAAAGGCCCAAAACACGTAAAAAACCCGTTAACTAAAAAATGACATGATTTCAGGGAGATTCCTGATATCAGGCAGCAAAAGGAGAATTCATGACGCTCTTGGCTTGGTTCATTTTCTTCGCCGCCGCCGTCCTCGAGGTCGGTGGGGATGCGACCGTCCGGAAGGGGTTACGGGGGCATCAATTTCTTTTCATCGCCTTGGGGTTCACGATGCTCGGCTGTTACGGTCTGGTCGTCAACACGGTCAAATGGGATTTTTCCAAACTCCTGGGCGTCTATGTAGCGGTCTTTGCCTTGGTCAGCATTCTCACCGGACGCTACGTCTTTAAGGAAACCATCCCGTCTTCCACATGGCTCGGACTGGGGATCATTATATTGGGCGGGGCCGTCATTCAGTTCGGCTCCAAGTGATGGGAAGTTCGTCCTACTGTCGGAGCGGTTTTGTGGCGATTGCGATGTGAGTCGCCCCGGCCTGCTTGGCGGCATCGAGGATCTTGACCGTCTGTCCCAAAAGCGCCTCTTCATCTCCCTGGACTACGATCGTCGTATCGCTGTTTGAACCGATCTGCCGGGCGAACTCTTCCTCCATCCGGTTCGGATCGATCGGCTGATTATTGATCAGAACGGCGCCGTTCTTCGCCAGAGTGACGACGAGATCCTTCTTTTCCGGAACGGAGCTTGAGTTCTTGGCCTGAGGCAGATTGACGGCCATCCCCCTCTGGGTCAACGCCGTCGAGGTCACCATAAAGATGATCAAAAGAACGAGAAAGATATCCGTGAGCGGCGTGATGTTGATCTGGGCCTGGATGCCGTCGTCTTCCGGCTCTCCCGGATCGATCGGATTCGAGTTCGCGAAGGCCATCGTTATCCCTTTTCCAAGAAAGTGATGCGGAACTCTTCGATGTAGTCGCGGAACATCGAGGCGATGCGGTTCACGCGGACCGTGAAATAATTGTAGGCCATGACCGAAAGGATGCCGACGACCAAGCCCGCCGCGGTCGCAATCAAGGCCTCCGAAATGCCGGAGGCGACGACGTCGAAGCCGCCCGTTCCCGCGGTCGACATATCATGAAAGGAGCGGATGATCCCGACGACCGTCCCCAAAAGACCGATGAAGGGGGCCGCCGCACCGACGGTCCCCAAGACCCAAAGGTAACGTTTCAGCTCCGCGACCGAATCGTTCTTGCCGAGCGTCAGATCAAAGGCCACTTGGCGATTGTTCCTCTGTGTACCATTGAGGGCTTTTAGAAAAATGGGGGCCAAAAAACATTTTGAGACCCGGCAAAGCGCTTCGGCGCGGTTGGCGTCGGGTTTTTCCATCAGGGCCGAAATATTTTTGTGGAAGACTTGCAGGTTTTTCTCGGCCCCCCACAGGAAATAAAAACGGTCGAAAATGATCCCCAACGTGAGGACGGATAAGACGAAAAGCGGGTACATCACGACCCCGCCCTGCTGAATGAATTTTAAGATCGGCATGGCTTAGGACATACTGTGATCAACTGGATGATTCAAGGGAAACGATGGGGTGCCGGGACATATTCGGGGGTCTCTAAAACACGGATCGGAAGGACAATCACAGAGATTCCGGCGAATTGAAGCCTTCTCTGGAGAGAAAAGGCCGTTTCGTAGTGCAAGAGACGGTGGAAAAATTTCTCATTTTGGAAGATGAGCTTCCCGGCGAAGAAAGTCGCGTTCGGAAATTCCTCCTTCACCTTCTGACAGAGGCTCTTCAAAGGACCGATCGCCTCCGTGTCGACGGTCATCCGGTAATCGGCGGCCCAACCGTTTTGTCGACACCAATCCACGTATTGCTGCAGATGACCTTTCGTCTCCTCCTCCATCTTGTGAATCGCTTCGGAGCCCTTAAAAGTCCCTGAGTCGAGGACACCGACTGAGAGAAAGATGAAATTTTTAAAATAGTTTGGAAACTGCATATGGATCGACATGATCTGGTGAAGCCCGAAACCGGAAAAGCCGCCCACCATCACGGCCGCGGTTGGCGCGGTTTTATCCATGACGACGGGCGCGGGCTGGGACGACATGGGAACGATCGGGACGGAAGTGAGGAGGTCGTCTAGTCTCCTCAGGTTATCC
>CAZWYB010000168.1:0-5666 GCA_964637745.1 uncultured Pseudomonadota bacterium | reverse complement strand
TGCTCCCCCGCCCTCCTGAGCCCCTACGAGACGTTCCCCTCATCTCGAGGTTTATGTAAGGAGCTATGAGAGCAACCTCAATACCAAGAGAACGTCCGACCTAAGTACTTAAAATAATTGAATTCACCTTGAAACGGTCAGCGGGCGAAGGTCTCAAAATGAGAACGAGTCATTCATAATGGTTGTGGACAGGCCATGCAGACATCTCCTGCGCATCCGCAACCGCCAACAGGCGGCGAGAACCCCGGAAATAATTCCCCGAAGAGATCCGTTTTGAGATCTTCGAAGGCATCCACCTTCAAACCCGCATCCGAGACCGTATAAAGATAGGCCCCGTTTTCCAAAGCCCGACGCATGGCCGGGGAATATCCCGACGTCCCCATTGTGGCGGAGGGGATCAAGCTGTTGTGATTAATGGAACCAGCCAAAGAAAATCCGGATGCCGGATCGACGTGATAGAGGTCCATCATCGATCCCGCTGAAGTCTCCACGGGAATCGCCAGGATCGCCCGATCGTCGAAAAAGGCGAAGGCCTTGTGTTCGAATTGCGCCTCCGAATAATAGCTATCCGGAATCGTCTCCTGCTCGACTAATTTCGGGTTCTTGAGATCGGAGACATCGAACAGATTGAGGATGACGTTCCCCCAAAAGGCGTTTTGAGAGCCGATGGCGATCAACCGATCCCCCCACACCTGAAGGTAGCCCGTCGATCCCGGCAGATGGAGCTCGCCAACCACGGCGGGCGCCGTCGGATCGGAGAGGTCGATCGCCACCAAAGGATCCGTGTAGACGAAGGTCGTCACGAACGCGCGTGGTCCCGCGAAGCGCGCCGCCGTAATGGTCTCGCCCGGAACGATGGAATCAATCTGTCCTAGTTGCTTCATCGAGGCATCGCTCACCCGGAAGGTCGTGAGAAAATTTTTGGCGTTGTTTTGAGGCGGCAAAGCAGGCGCCGGAGCGGCGGTGTTTGCCGTACCCGCCTCCGCAAACCACATGGGCTCCGTCCGCTCGGTGGAGGCGATCCGAAAGACACCGTCCGTCTCATCCATCGAGAATTGGTTGACGATCGTCCCCGGAATCGTCGCATCCGCCTGGGGCGCGACGTCCGCCGACACGGGGTCGAGGGCCAAGAGATAGACTTCCGTCGTGTTGTCCTTATAGGAAAAATTCGTCACGTAGAAATGAGTCGGCGTGGCGTAGACGGTCGAAGCGTAGGCCCCGATCAGAGACGTCTTCTTCGGCTCCGCTTCAGGTGCCTTCAAATTGATACCAATGACGTCCCAAGAGGCTAAGGAGTCGTAGGAGCCATTGTCCAGGTCTTCCGGCACATAGATGTGATCGCACGGATTCTTCGCTTCAACCTGCTGCTTCATAACCACCGGATCGCCGCCCATCCAGCTTTGCAGCGCGATATAAATGGCGGACCCGATCTTACGCGAATCGACGTAGTTCCCATCCAAATCGAGATCTTTGAGGATCGCGGGAGATGCCGCGTTCGTGGTCTCTAAGATCATGACCTTCGTCTTGGGTTGATACCAAACGGCAGCGCCGGAACTTCCCATTCCCATCGGGACTGCGAAATTTGTCTCCCCTAAGAGGGCAACCTCCGTCCCTTCGGCGTAAAGCTGTGTCGGATGGAACGAGAGCGTTTGGCGCCCAATCCGCTGCGGATGGGCGGCGTCGGTCAGATCATAGATCAGGAGATCGCCGGAATTCACCACATAGAGACGATTTCCCTCCTGCTTGACCAGATCGGCCTCTTCCACCGTCACCGTCGCAACAGGCATTGCCGACGCCGCACCGCCCTTCCCATCTGGGGCCGCCTCCGGGGCCCCCATCATCGTGTTCGCGGGGGCCTTCTTCGTCCCCACATGGGATTTAAGAAAATCACCCAAATCGCTACAGGTCTCGAAGGTCTTGAGCCCGGCAATCGAGTTATTCTGGGTTTTCTGAGACGGCTCGTTCGTCGACTGGCATCCCCCGGCGGCCAAGGTCGCAACGATCAGGGCGGTGAAGATAAATCGTTTCATAGGCGCCTCCGAAATGTTCTGATTCCACTATCGGTGAAGGCGTCAAGAAGGTCTACGGTGTGGGGCCTGATTTCGTATTCCCAGGAATACGCTTCTAAGGGCTGCAGGGATTGGCGGCGGAGGCCTCGGCGCTGGCGTACACCCCGACACAGGAATCAGGGATAAACGCAGCGACCTTTGAAAAGTCGGAACCGGTTACGGCCGGATTCACGTCGCTGCAAGTCACGACGGCGATGTCGTTTTCGCAGCTGGCCTCGTTGGCCGCATTCGCCGCGACGGTTCCGGAAATCAAATCGGCACGAAGCTGGACGATCGTCGTTCCCAACGTGAAACCGAACTTGGCCACCATCGGATCGCCGTCCGTTCCGTTCAATGCGTTCACGCACGTGTCCGTGGTCGTCACGACGCCGCAGCCGATCACCCTTTGACAGATCTTGAAGATCAAATCATCCACGGACTGGTCGGATCCCGAAGTGAGAGCTGCGGGACAATTGGTAGGGACGCCTCCGGTGGTCCCTCCGGGATTGCCCGGATTGCCCGTCTCCGTCCCATGACAGCTGGCTCCCATCTGTCCCAGGGCCAAGAGGACAATGATCAGTCTTAAGAATCGCCGGGCCACGGAACCTCCGACAAATTAAAAATTTGAAAATTGATTTGATACACGGCGTCCGACTTTCCATCGTCGGAAAGCAAGACGTTCAACTCCCTCCGGAACTCCTGGATCCTGCGTTTCGCTTCCTTGAATTTTTCCTCGGACAACGCCAAGGTCAGCGCAGAAACGTCGCGCTTGTCGTGGGGCGTCCGTTCGATGGATTCCGTGGCCTTTTGAATCATCTGACGATGAAAATTGGAGACCGCAAGCGACATGACCTCTCTGGCCGTCGTGATGTTTCTTTCGGATTGAACAAGGCGGCCCGACGTATCGTGCTTCAAAAAACCCAGCTTTTGCAGAAGTTCGAGGGCGGTCTCGGCCTCCCGCACCGTAATCGGCGGGGAGAGCTTGCGCGCGATCCAATCGGGGCTTTCCTTGAAATCGGGTAGGAGAACCAGCTCGCGGACCGCGGCGTAATACCACCGCGAAAAATAGACGAAATAATCCTTTTCGATCTCTCTAATTTCCCGATATCTCTTGGAGGCGGAAAGTCTCTTGTACCACTCGTTGCGCTCGTCGTCCGTCGCGCACTGATTGAAATGAACGAGATTTTCGAAATAGGCCGTCTCTTCTTTATTGAGCTTCAAGGCCTTGGCAAAACACCTGATGCCGTCCGGACCCAGGTTGCGCTTTCCCTCCATGACCAATTGCAGGAAATTGGGGGAGCTGAGACCTGCGAGACGGGCGAAAGACCGGAAGGAAAAAGCCGATCCCCTTTTTTCCTTCTGGGTTTTGTAATAGTCCTTCAGGAAACGGCGGTAATCAAGATACTTAAATGGGTCGATGATGGGCATACTCGGACTTTATTATCGGCAAACGCCCAAAGAGCGTCCACTACTTTATTTGATTTTGATTATTATATAGAATACGATTTTTTAAATATAATTAATAATAACAAATAGTTATTATTATATAAATTATTTTAATAATTTTATAGAATACTGTTATCGTCCATCGATTTTCGCCATTGCTTAAGCCTTCAAGACTCGATACTGGCCTGTCACTTGGTTAAAAAAGGAGGATTCATGCCCCTGTCCGTTGTGGAGCAAATCAATCGCGTCCCCTTTAAGCGGAGCGATGAATTCAAAATCAATTACCTCACCTTCTCGCTTCAAACCGATCAGGAAAACCTCACGAAGCTTGATCCGAAATTGGGACCGTTTCTTCAGCCCTCCGATTGTTTTTCCGTGTACAACATCACGGACCGCCTCCGGCTCTTCGTCCGCGAAAGCGGAATCCGACACGGAACCTTAACAGCCCAGGTCCTCCACACGTCGGCGACGTTGGCCGTGAATGAGCTCGATGAACCGATGCTCCTGGGCGATCTCTTAAAGAAGGTTCGCGCGTTCGCCCCCAAAGAAGAGCAATATCTGCACAACAGCGCCTTAAGGACGGTCAATCTTTGCGAGACCGATACGCATTGCGACCTCAACGCGGATGCCCATGTCAAGGCCGCGCTCTTCGGACACGCCAGCGTCCGGCTTATCATCCGTGACCGCGACAGCGTTTTCGTCGAATGGCAAAAGGTCGCTTTGATTGAATTCGACGGGCCCCGCAAGAGGGAAATCTTGGTTCAAGCGATGGGCCAATGAACCGCACATGCGGGACAAGAAATTCAAACTCGTCTCCGAATTCCAGCCCAAGGGCGACCAACCGCGGGCCATCGGCGAATTGACCGAAGCCATCCTCCGCGGAGACAAACATCAAACCCTTTTGGGAGTCACCGGTTCGGGTAAAACCTTCACGATGGCCCATGTGATCGCCAACGTGGGCAAACCCGCGTTGGTCATCGCCCCGAATAAAACCCTCGCGGCCCAGCTTTTTGGCGAATTCAGGGAACTCTTTCCCGAAAATGCCGTCGAATATTTCGTCTCCTACTACGACTACTACCAACCCGAGGCCTATGTGCCGGCTCAGGACCTCTACATCGAAAAGGATTCTTCCATTAACGAAGAGATCGATAAACTCCGCCACGGGGCGACGCGCGCCCTCTTGGAAAGGAGAGACGCAATCATCGTCGCTTCCGTCTCCTGCATTTACGGCCTTGGTTCCCCGGATGCCTATAAAGGGCTCGTGGTGACGATCGAGACCGGAACCGATTATTCCCGCCAAAAACTTTTGAAAGACTTAATCAAGGTCCAGTACGAACGGAACGACTACGACTTCCACCGCGCCACGTTCCGCGTCCGGGGAGACGTCGTCGAGATCTTTCCGGCCCATGAAGAAGACCGCGCCGTCCGTGTGGAATTTTTCGGAGACGACATCGAATCTATCTCCGAGATCGACCCCTTGCGTGGGACGACTTACGGAAAAATCTCCAGCATCACCATCTATCCCGCCTCCCACTACGTGACCCCGGAAGCGCAGATGAAACGCGCCATCGTCGGCATCCGGGAAGAGCTCAAAGAGAGGATTCAGTGGTTCATGAACCAGGGGAAATTCATCGAAGCTCAGCGGATCGAACAACGCACCAATTTCGATCTGGAAATGATGGAGGAAATCGGCTTCTGCAAGGGCATTGAAAATTACTCGCGCCACATCACGGGACGCGGCCCCGGACAGCCTCCGCCGGTTTTGATCGACTACTTCCCGCCGGACTGGCTCCTGATCGTCGATGAAAGCCACGTCACGATCCCGCAGATCGGGGGGATGTATCACGGGGATCGGAGCCGGAAGACGAACCTAGTTGAATACGGCTTTCGTCTCCCCTCTGCTATGGACAACCGGCCGCTCAAGTTCGAGGAATTCGAGGCCCTCGTGAATCAAGCGGTCTTTGTCTCGGCGACTCCCGCGGACTATGAACTCAAAAAATCGAAGGGCGTAGTCGTGGAGCAGATTATCCGGCCGACGGGGCTCGTAGACCCGAAAATTTCCGTCCGACCTGTCACGAATCAGGTGGACGATCTGGAAAAGGAGATCCGCGCTCGCGTCGAAAAGAGCGAGCGCGTCTTGGTCACGACCCTCACGAAGAAAATGGCCGAGGA
>CAZWYB010000167.1:0-5725 GCA_964637745.1 uncultured Pseudomonadota bacterium | reverse complement strand
ACTACCGCACTTGCCGTGGTAGATGTAGCTGGCAGGGTAGAGGATCAGGACGATTACTTTAAGGATTTCCTGTATCCTTGCAAGGGAAAGAAATTTCGTGCACAGTCCGTTTATTTACATGGACCTCATCGTCAAAGCTCGGGACTTGGTGAAAAAATTCGACGGCTTTACCGCCGTCGACGGCATCTCCTTTGAAGTCCGGCGCGGCGAGTGTTTCGGTTTCTTAGGCCCGAACGGCGCCGGCAAGACGACGACGATGCGCATGATCTACGGGTTCTCAGCGCCGACCTCCGGCCTGCTGGAGGTCTTCGGGATGTCGGTCAACGGTCACACACGCGCGATCAAGCGGCGGATCGGCATCGCGCCCCAGGAGTTGAGCCTCGATCCGGATCTCAGAGTCGAACAGAACCTCCTCATCTATTCCCGTTATTTCGATATCCCGAAGGACGAGGCGAAGAGACGCGCGGACGAGCTTTTGAATTTTTTCCACATCCAAGACAAGAAAGAGGAAAAACTCGATCACCTCTCCGGAGGGATGAAGCGGCGTCTTCTCGTGGCTCGCGCCTTGATCAACCAGCCGGAGGGGTTGGTGTTGGACGAACCGACGACCGGCCTCGATCCTCAGTCGCGTCACGACATGTGGGAGCGCGTGAGGGAATTGAAGGCGAAAGGCGTCACGACGATCCTGACGACGCATTACATGGAAGAGGCCGAACAGCTCTGCGATCGGATCGTTTTAATCGACCACGGGAAAATCGTGGAGGAGGGAAGGCCGGTCGATCTGATCGCGAAACACAATGTCGAAAGTCTGGAAGACGTCTTTCTCAAACTGACCGGCGAACACCTCAGGGACTAAGTTTTATGGTCACCTTTATCCGCTATTCTTTCAAGGTTTGGTATCGGGATTTCGTCGTCTGGACGCGCTATTGGTGGACGAGCCTGATCGGCGGCTTGGGCGAGCCCGTTCTTTATTTCCTCGCGATGGGTTACGGTCTCGGGTCGTTCGTGAAAAACATCGAAGGCTTTCCCTATGTACAGTTCTTGGCGCCGGGATTGGTCTGTTCCACGATCATGCACAGCGCCTCGTTCGAGACCACCTACAGCTCCTACACGCGGATGGAGATTCAAAAGACCTACCACTCCATTGCTGTGACGCCGGTCAATGTCGGCGAAGTCATCGCCGGAGAGATCCTTTGGGGGGCCACCAAAAGCCTCATGTCCGGGGGCATCATGCTCCTGGCCGTTCTGGTGATGGGGATCCTGCCTAAGGAGCATCTGGCCAATTTGGTGTGGTTGTTGCCGATGCTCGTCGTCGAAGCGCTGTTGTTTTCCGGCTTGGGGATGCTGATGACGTCTTTCGCCAAGGACTATGATTTCTTCACTTACTACTTCACGTTGGGCCTCGAGCCGATGTTCCTTTTTTCCGGTACGTTCTTCCCTTTAACCTCATTGCCGGCCGCCGTTCAAAAGGTTGCGTTATTCTTGCCGTTGGCCAATCCGGTGGCGATCTCACGGGCCTTGCTACTGGGGATCAACCACGTTCCGATCTGGCAGGGCGTTGCGTGGACGGTCTTCCTGATGCTCGCCATCTCCGCATGGGCGATACGAAGAATGGTTAAGAGGCTTGTGGTTTAGGCAATTAATTCGAACTATCTTTCCATTCCAATTCAGCCAGCAGAAATTCGTCAGCTAGCTCGCGCTCTTCTTTAGGATCCAATTTAGTTGCCTCTACATCGAGGGTATTTTTAGACTTTCCACATGACATCTGTTAATTAATACCAATCCTCTCCGGCCGCCTCAATCTTATTTTTCACCCTTTGACATTTTGGGGGTGTGTCAAAGATTTGCCTGAATAATCCACGACGGCGAACAATTTTTGAAAGTCTTCGATTGGCATCTTGAAGACGCCGTCGTTTTTATGATCGGCGCCGGGACCATCCCATTCCACCTGTCCCCAGGGGTTCCTCAGGACGACGTATTTCTGTCCTTGCTCCTCCTTCGCGTCCACCACGGTGTAGGCGTGCGAGCCCACCAGACCGTAGGGGGCGTATTCGCTTTGTGGGGCCGGATACGTGCCGGCGACGACGGGTTCCTGATTTTGAAGCGCCTTCCGGATGTCGGCATAGAGCGTTTCCGCCGGCGTCCGCATGTCGATGACGGACCGGCTCTTGACGCCAGTTAATTCCGCGAGCGCCTTGGCCGGATCGCCTCCCTTGCCGATCGTCTGATAGCCGCCTTTCCATTGGGCATAGGCCTTTTCCATCACGGAAACCCAGAGCTCGCCCTTGTCCGTGCTGGAGGCGTAGGCCAATCGTCCCGATTCCGTTTGAAGAAAGTCGTTGGCGACGGTGACGGAGACCGGCTTGCCGTTTTGGAAGAAACGGACCGAGTAGGTGTTATCGGGATTGATTGTGATCGCGTCGCGGATGCGTTGAGGATCCACATCGGCGATGGCGGAGAGCGAAGAAACGAAATAACAATCTCCCAGGGCGCCTTGCCGGACGTCGTCGTAGGTCGGGCCGTTGACGAACAGTTGGCCGTCGACGGGTTTGTCGATGAGTTGGGGTTGCGTGTTCGGACGTTCTTGGATGCGTGTCGTCATGTTCATTCTCCTGTGTGGTTTAAAAAGAGGGTGTCGGTCAGATCGAAAACCTTTTCTTCGATATCGAGAGCGGCTTTGATGGTTGGCGAGATTTCGGAGAGGGCCTCGCGCAACTCGGGGTGATGATGGAGGACGAGCGGCGGATACCAGGTCAGAAGATCCTTCTTGGTTTTGTCGACCACCCTTTTGAAGAAGCTCGAACTTTGAGTCTCTTTTTGGTGATCGGCGCTCGTTTCTCCGGCTGCCTCCGGGAGCGCTTCTGCGTGGTTATTGATGATGGGTGCTTTCTCGAGCGAAGATCGAATCGACATAACGCCTCCTCGAGGAAAAACCAACTGCAAGGCGTGCCAATTCTTCTTTCAGAGGGAGAGAGGTCGATGAAGGACCGATTTTCGAACGATGGGGGTTCGAAAATCAGTCGTTTTTGGGATTGTGATTTATTTGGGGCAGGACTCTCCGCCGATGATGGCGGAGTAGGGAATTTCCGCGTCGATCTTTTTACCGACCTTGGCCGTCTTGAGGATGTCCGGCGAGAGTTGTGAGACCGCGAAATCGATGCATTCCTTCGTTTTGACCATCAGGACCTGGGAATCGAGTTTTAAGACGGTGCCTCGAACCAGCATCCTGCCTTCTCCGGCCTTTCCGGTTTCTTTGCGGTGAGAGGGCGTCTTGTTGGGATTGATGAAGACGATCTGGGTTCCGGCTCGGCTGGTCGTCAGCCGTCCCGTTTGATATTGGAATCTCGTTCCGCTGGGGAGCAGGAGCGGCAGATCCTTGAAGTTTTTTACCTTGAAGTGGGATCCGGAAAAAACGACCTCGCTGCCGTCAAGCTTCCATCGACCTTCTTCGATCCAATCGCCGGCGCCGTATGCAAATCCCGCGGCATAGGTTTGATTCGGGCGCAGAGTGAGTTCGCCTGCCATTTCGTGCACGCCTTCAAGTTCGTAGTTGCCGGCGAGATCTTGGGCGTCCCAGGCGAAGAGGATCGAAGGTGAAAGGAGGGGGAGGACAAGAAAAAGAAACAGGGCTTTTGCTTTTTTCATGATGACCACTGCGGCATGGATTTCGCGGAGTTGTCAATCTTTAAAAGTGGTCTTTAGCACGTCCGGAGCGATTTCAAGAAAGCCTTTCAGCTTGGGAGCGGTGAATTTCTGCTGCGGATAGACCAAATGAACGGGGTCTTGATTCGCATGCCAATCGGGCAGCACCCGCTTCAGCCTGCCGCCTTGCGCTTCCTTTTGACACAGGGAGATCGGCAGCAAGGCGATTCCTTTTCCGGCAGTAACAAGCGCCTTCATTAAACTCAGATCGTTGCCGACGATCCGGCAATCCACGGAAAGGCTCACCGTCGTTTTTCCATTGGAGAGTTTCCATTGGTCATCGCCCAAGGGCGTAAAGGCGAGGCAGTCGTGGTTCTTGAGGTCTTTGGGGTGATTGAGGGGCTTTGATTGATTGAGATAAGAGGCGCTGGCATAAGGCGCCCACGTGGCCTCTCCAAGCTTCCTTGCGATGAGGCCCGAATCTTTGAGTTTCCCGGCGCGAATGGCTACATCGATGTTTTCGGCGATCAAATCGACGTACCGATTCGTGAAAATGAATTCGAGCTTGAGCTTGGGGAATTTTTTGGAAAGGCCCGATACGAGTCCGACGAGAGGGTCTTTCCCCATGTCGGTCGGGGCCGTAATGCGGAGTGTTCCCGAAGGCTCGTTTTGGAAGGAACTCACTTCCTGTTCGGCCTGTGCGATCTCGTCGAGCGCCTGCAAGCCTTTTTGAAAATAGGTCTCTCCCGCCTGGGTCAGATTGAGTTTCCTCGTCGTCCTCTGAAGAAGGGTGACCCCAAGCCTCCTCTCCAGACTTGCCACCTTGGCGCTGACCGTCGAATTGGGCATCCCCAACTCTTTGCCGGCCTTGTTGAAGCTGCCTGCCTGTACGACCTTCACGAACACTTTGGTTTCATTGAGGTCCATGGTTCAACTGTACATTAGATAGAACAATATTTCTATATTTTACCGTCTATTATTCAAATCAAATCTCCGTTACCTTGATCTCAGAAAGCGAAGGGAGATTTTATGAACAAAAAGCTTCATTTGATTCAAAAGAAGAACGATGCACACTGGGTCGGCGACGGATTCCCGGTGAGAACGCTCTTTTCCTATGATGATCTCCCGGAAGAGCTTTCTCCCTTTCTACTCTTGGACCATGCCGGACCGACCCATTTCCCCGCTTCCGATCATCGACGCGGCGTCGGCGAGCACCCCCATCGGGGCTTTGAGACGGTGACCATCGTTTATGACGGAGAGATCGAGCATCGCGACTCTCATGGGGGCGGAGGAGTCATCGGGTCCGGCGACGTCCAATGGATGACCGCGGCCTCCGGGGTGGTTCATCAGGAGTTCCACAGCCCTCATTTTACCCAAAGGGGAGGGCCGTTTGACGTCGTTCAACTCTGGGTCAACCTTTCGGCCAAGAATAAGGGAGTTTCTCCCCGTTACCGAAACATCACGGACGCCCAAATCCCACGGATCGAACTCCGTCAAAATGCGGGATGACTTCGGGTGATCGCCGGGAACTATACGGGGACCAACGGCCCGGCCCAGAAGTTCAGTACGATCCATTTTTGAGACATGAGGTTGAAGGCGGCTCATCCGGTCGAGTTGGAGGTTCCCGAGAATTTCACCACGGCCTTGGTCGTCCTCGACGGACGGATCCGTCTCCCCGAAGGCGAGACCGTTCATCCCGACGAAGTGGCCTTGTTTGAGCGGGAGGGGGAGAAGCTAAGATTCGAAGCCAAGCAGGACGGCAAACTTCTGCTTCTGAATGGCCAACCCCTCCAAGAACCGGTGGTGGGGTACGGGCCGTTCGTCATGAACACGCGAGCGGAAATCCGGCAGGCCTTTGAAGACTACCAAAACGGACGGATGGGGCGTATTGTCGAATCCGTTTCAAACCAGTAAGGAGCATCTTATGATCAAGAGAGACTCGGTACCCGCAGCGGAATTGGAAAAAATCTTCACGCAGGCAAGGACCCACAGCGTTTGGCTGCCGGAGCCCGTGAGCGATGGGCTCTTGCACCAGATTTACGATTTGATGAAATGGGGACCCACCAGCGCCAATTCCGCGCCC
>CAZWYB010000166.1:0-5725 GCA_964637745.1 uncultured Pseudomonadota bacterium | reverse complement strand
GGCTCGGCGTCTTCGGACACGCGGAGGTGTTCCTCCAAACCCAAGGCCCATGCGAGCCCCGCAAACGAAACGAAAAATTGGGACGTGAGGTAGGACGGGGCCGAAACATCCAAGACATGGCGGATTCCAAGCGAGGCCCCGCGGCTCGTCTCTCGGGTCTCCAAGGAGAGGAGGGAGGAGGACGGCGGACGATGGAACGAGAGATGGCGATGCCCGACGACCATGCGAAAGAGCAACTCTTCCCCGGGCTCGATCGACTTCCTCTCCATGTTCGCAAAAAAGGAATGGACCGTCTGGATGACCGGAAGGGCGTTTTCGCGAGCGGGCGGCTCCGCGACCATACGACTCATCGGGGGCGAATAATAAGACAGGGTGTGAGTGAGGTTTCTCCCCACCCGAAATCCACCGAGATAGTCCTGCACCAAAGCGTTCGTCCAACCGATAGCCGTCATGGGACTCTTTTCGACCCGCCGCCGTTTTTGTTGCGGAAAGTGAGCAACTAATCGGAGTGCCCTTCGAAACGGGTACCAATTGATGACATTCGCTCCTTTCACCTTAAATCCAGCCGCCTCGGCATTCTTTCAGAGATGGAGCAACGTCGCCGCAGACGCTCGCTCAACGGCGTCTTCCGCCGCATCGGCGGTTTTGAGGGCCATTCCCTTCCTCCGATCGGAAGACCGCCTCTTCCGCACGGAGGCCGGCCAAATGCGCCCGCGTCTCTTGGCTGCGAACCGTCCCGACGCCCCACGATCCGCCTTTGAAACGATTGCGCACCGAGGCCAAGACGTCCGACTTCACTATTTCGAGTCGGGCACTCCACGGTTGGATGAAGGCCCCCTCTTCCTCATCCACGGTTTTGCGAGCAACGCCTATCAATGGAACCGCCTCTTCGACGAGTTGGCCGACAAGCACCACGTCATCGCCATCGACCTTCCGGGCCATGGCTACTCGGATGCGCTAGCGGACAATGACTATGACCTTGTGACCATCCTTCCCGAAATCCTCAACGCCTTCCTGAAGCGGAAGGGCATGAAGGATGTGACGCTCGTCGGAAGCTCGTTAGGCGGCGGTTTTGCGCAGGTTTTGGCGGCGGGAAACGACCGCATACGCCAACTCCTGTTGTTCGCCAGCTTAAGCGGTACCGGACAGGTCGAGTCAGTGGCTCCTTTCATCAACGCGCTCCGTCTTTCCGCCCCGCTCCTGCTGGACCGCGCACCGCCCTATTTTTTGGAACAATTGGGAGCCTTTCTCACCTTGATGCTCTACATACATCCGACTCTGGCCACGCTGACGGCGTACGACGTCGGTGAATTCGCCCGCCCCTATCGGGGCAACCTCCCGAAGATTCGCGCGCGCACGGATCTTGCGCGCCGGATCTGCGAATTTTGCGCCGCGGCGGAAAACCAGACCCGGTTTATCGAAATCCAGAAAAACATCCGTCAGCCCGTGCTTTATATCGCCTCCGAGGCCGACCGCATCGTTCCCCCGTCGGTGCCGGGCTCCGTCCTTCGCTTCATTCCCAACTCCCGGCTGATCCAAATCGGCGCGAGGGAGGTGCCGACGGCCGGTCATACGGTGATGTCCGACACGCCGAAACTCGCCTTGCAGATCATCGAAGAGTCGATGGACGGAACGATTGACTTGTCTCCGGCGACTGCCGGAACGACGCGCTTCGCGCAATTCAACCGAGCCTTGGGACGCTACGAATATTCAGGATAGGATTTCGCGGATTGAATCATAGACTACAGCCGTCAAGAACAAGATCTCATCCTCCGTGATCGAGAGCGGCGGCATCAGGACGATGACATTCCCGAGCGGGCGAATGAGAACGTGTTTTTTGCGCGCGGCAAGGCCAATCTTGTGGCAAATCCTTTTTTCGGACGGCAAATCCCCCAAATCAATCCCCACCATCAATCCCTTCTGGCGAACCTCTTTGACCTGCGAAATCTCTTTGAAACGCCGCAAGGCGTCGGTCATCGTCCGGATCTTGGGCTGAATCGTCTCGATCACCTTCTCCTTTTCGAAGATCTCCAGATTCGCCAGCGCAGCCGCACAACCCAGGGGATTGCCCGTGTAGGAATGCCCGTGGAAGAAGGTCTTAAACTCGGAGTAGTCCCCTAAAAACGCCTCATAGATCTCGGAGGTCGTCAGGGTCGCGGCCAAGGGAAGATAGCCTCCGGTCAGGCCCTTCGCCAAACAGAAGAGATCCGGAGCCACCCCTTCCTGCTCGCACGCGAAGAGCGTTCCCGTCCGCCCGAATCCGGTCGCCACTTCGTCCGCAATCAAGAGGACGTCATGCTCAACGCAAAGCTCCTTCAGCCGCCGCAAAAATCCATCCGGCTGGACGATCATGCCGCCCGCCGCCTGGATCAAGGGTTCGATGATCACGGCGGCGAGGCTCTGCGATTCTTTCTCGAAGAGTTTCTCGATCCAGTCGAGGCATGTCGGATCGCGTGGCGAAGGCGCCTGATGCGTCGGGAAGAGAAGGGGCCGATAGATCTCGTGGAAGAGTTCGATATGGCCGACGCTGACCGCCCCGAGCGTGTCGCCGTGATAGGAGTCTTTAAAGGAGACGAACTTCTGCTTGGTCTTCCGGCCCTTCAATTGCCAATATTCGAAGGCGATCTTCAGGGCGACCTCGACGGCCGTGGAGCCGTTGTCGCTATAAAACACATGTTGTAAGGGCGACCGGCCGGTCGCCCCTACGGGACAGATCCCGACCAATTTTTTGGCGAGCCGAACGGCCTGCGGATGGGTCACACCCAAGAGCGTGGAATGCGCGATCTGGTCCAATTGGGCCTTGACGGCCTCGTCGATCTCCTTCTTACGATGACCGTGAACGTTCACCCAGAGCGAAGCGACTCCGTCCAGATAACGCCGCCCCCTCGTGTCGATGAGGTAATTTCCCTCGCCCCGGTCGATCACGAGGTTCTCGTCGCCCGCGTATTCCTTCATTTGCGTGAAGGGATGCCAGACAAAACGACTGTCCCATTGTGTCAAGTCTTCCAACCCCATAAATGGCCAGAAAGAGCTGTCATAAAAAAAAGACTTTGAAAAGAAGCTCTTTCGCTGTATCTAAGAAAGCAATTTCGAGGGAATGTAATAATCGACAGTTAAGGGTCGATTTGTTAATCTTCTCAGAACGTAACGCAAGATACGTCATAAAAAGGGGGAAAACCTATGAATCGCCGCTACGTAGCAGTCCTGATCGCCGCAATCTCGGCGCTCACGTTCGTATCCGTCGCCCGCGCGGAAAAATCTGTTCTGCGGGCTCCCGAAGCCTCCGAGGCAGCCGCTTGCGCCGCCGCAAAGAGCCAGGGCAAGAAGTGCAACCGTTGGTACAACCTGGATGAGAAGGCCTCTCCGGACGCCTGCGTAACTGCGAAGCAACATGGCACCAAGTGCAGCCGCTGGTACTCCGTCGGAGCACCCGCACCGGCCCCTAAGGAAGAGGTCATCGTCCTTCGAGGCATCAATTTCGACACCGCAAAGGCCGACATCAAGCCAGAATCCATTCCTATCTTGGAAAGCAACGTCAAGGGTCTGCAAAAGAGACCTCATTCCCATATCACGATCGAAGGGCACACGGATTCGCGCGGCGGGGCCGCTTATAACCAGCGCCTTTCCGAGGCGCGCGCCAATTCCGTGCTGAACTGGTTCGCGGATCACGGGATCGACCGGGGCCGGATGAACGCCGTCGGACGCGGCTTCTCCATGCCGGTGGCCGACAACAAGACGGCGGAAGGTCAGTATCAGAATCGCCGGATCGAGCTGCACATCAATTAATAGAAAGCAATCGATTGACCTAAGGCCAGCCGGTGAAAACGCCGGCTGGCCTTTTTTGTTTTCCGACACTAAAGACCTGGGGGGGGGAATCATGTTTAAGCAATTCAAAGAATTCGCGATGAAAGGGAACGTCATGGACATGGCGATCGGCGTCATCATCGGCGGCGCCTTCGGCAAGATCGTCTCCTCGCTGGTCGCCGACGTCCTCATGCCGCCCATCGGCCTTCTCCTCGGCCGACTGGATTTCAGCAACCTCTTCATCAACCTGACGGGCGGTCATTATGTGACCATCGCCGAGGCCAAGGCCGCCGGCGCCCCGACGATCAACTACGGGGTCTTCCTCAACACGGTGATCGACTTCCTGATCCTCGCCTTCGTCATCTTTCTCGTCGTAAAACAACTGAACCGCCTGAAGAAGGCCCCGGCACCCGCGGATCCGACGACCAAGGAATGCCCCAAATGTCTGGCGACGATTCCGCTCAAGGCGACCAAGTGTCAGTTCTGTACGTCGGATTTTAAATAGTTTTCTTGAGGGCCTGCGACAGCCGATCGATCTGAGCCGTTGTATGGGTGGCCATCAGCGTGAGCCTCAGACGGGACGTCCCTTCCGGCACCGTCGGAGGGCGGATGCCTTGCAGATAGATTCCTTCCTCCAAGAGACGGCGGGAGATCTCCATCGTTTTGTCGGCAGGTCCGATGGGGATCGAGAAAATTGGCGAAACGAGCGCCCCTACCTGACGAACGTTCTCCCACAACTGCCTCCGTCTTTCCGGCTCCTCTTTTACGATTTTCACGGCCGCAAGCGAAGCCCCCAATGCGGCAGGAGGCAAGGCTGTGGAGAAAATAAACGACCGCGCCTTATTGACGAGATAATCGCGCATGGATTTTGAGGTCGCTACGAAAGCACCGTAGGATCCGAAGGCCTTGCCCAGGGTTCCCATACAGATCAAGTTTTCCGGAGGACCTTTGGGCGCCAAGCCCTGACCTTCTTTTCCGAAAACGCCGACGGCGTGGGCCTCGTCGAGGTAGACGAGGGCATCGTATTTTTCTGCAAGACTCAAAATATCATCCAAAGGACAGACGTCGCCTTCCATCGAAAAGACGGCTTCGGTGACGATCAGAAATCCCTCCTTACCCCCCTTTTTCAAAGGGGGGTTGGGGGGATTTCTCAAAAGCTCTTCCAAGTGATTCAAGTCATTGTGCCGATAAACGATCGTCTCCGCCTTCGAAAGACGGCTGCCATCGATTAAAGAAGCGTGATTGAGCTCGTCGCTGAAGATCATATCGCCCTCTCCGGCAATCGCAGGCAAGACGCCGATGTTGGCATGGTAGCCGGAGTTAAAGAGAAGGGCCGCCTCCGTCCCCTTGAAGCGCGCGAGTTCCGATTCCAACTTCTCGCACAGGGAAAAATTGCCGGAAATGAGGCGCGCCGCCCCGCTCCCCGTACCGAACTTTCGCGTCGCCTCGATCGCGGCCTCAACCAACCTGGGGTCATTGGCCAAACCGAGGTAGTTGTTGGAGCAAAAATTGAGGACCTTGCGGCCGTCGATCTCGATTTCGGGGCCTTGCGGCGATGTCACCGTGCGAAGGGAACGATAAAGGCCCGCGTCCTGAAGGCGTTTTAATCTGTCATCAAAGCCCTTCACATTCCCTCCAAAATAGGAAACAACTCTTCACCGCCAATACCGATGACCAAGGCGGAAACCATGAGCACACAAACAACACTGCGCCACGACTGGACCGTCGAAGAGATCGAGGCCGTCTACGATCAACCCTTTCTCGATTTGCTCTTTGAGGCCCAAACCCTTCACAGGCGCCACTTTAAGCCGGGCGAGGTCCAAAAATCCACCCTCCTTTCAATCAAGACGGGGGCCTGTCCCGAAGACTGTGCCTATTCCCACCCACCGGCCCAATACCAGACGCGCAGGGACCGCGATGC
>CAZWYB010000165.1:4132-5772 GCA_964637745.1 uncultured Pseudomonadota bacterium | reverse complement strand
GAAGCCGAGATCGTGGCCCAGGCCGGCCGTTTCGGATCCGTGACTATTTCCACCAATATGGCCGGACGTGGCACCGACATCCTGCTTGGCGGCAATCCCGAATTTCTGGCGAAGAATAAGGTGAACAAAGAGGAAGATCCGGCGGGTTACGAGAAGGCCTTGGAGGAGTTTCGCCGCCAATGCGAGGTCGAGAAGAAAAAGGTCGTCGAGGCGGGCGGACTTCATATCTTGGGCACGGAACGCCATGAATCGCGGCGGATCGACAACCAGCTCCGCGGTCGCGCCGGACGCCAGGGCGATCCGGGGTCGTCCCGCTTTTATCTGTCGCTGGAAGACGACCTCCTTCGCATCTTCGGGTCGGAGCGGATCAGCGCGATGATGGACCGCATGGGCATCGAGGAGAACGAGCCGATCACCCATCCGTGGATCACGCGCGCCATCGAAAACGCCCAGAAGAGGGTGGAGGCGCACAACTTTGACATCCGCAAACACTTGCTTGACTACGACGACGTGATGAACCAGCAACGCCAGACGGTCTATGGTCTCCGGCGCGAATTCCTGGCGGGCACGTCCACGCGCGACAAGGTTCTGGACGTCGTCGATCAGGTCGTAACCGATTTCGTTGAGGAGTTCGTTCCGGAAAAGCCGGGCCATGAGGCGGTCGATCTCGCTCCCATCGAAGAGCGGGGCCTTAAGGTCTTTGACTTCCGCATCGACTGGAAGGCCCTGGGGCTCAAAGACAACGAGGTCGGCCAGGAGGCCGTCGGAAGGATCCTTTTCGATGCCCTTCAAAAACAGTTTGAAGAACGTGAAGTCCGATACACACCCGAAGTCTTGCACGAGGCGAGCCGTGTCCTTTTGCTTTCGACGCTCGATACGTTGTGGAAGGATCATCTCCTCTCCATGGATCATCTCCGCGAAGGCATCGGTCTCCGTGGCTATGGCCAGAAAGACCCGCTTTTGGAATACAAGCGTGAGGGCTATTTGATGTTTCAAGACATGATCCGACAGTTCCGCGAGGACGTTTTAGAAAAAATATTCCATGTGCAGGTGGCGGAAGAGAGGCAGGTGGCCCAAATTAAGATGCCGCGCGCGCCCCGTGTGACAGCGCGTGCCTCGCAACCGGCCACAAGCGGTGGACAGTTTGCTGGGACATCTCGATCCACTCCGGCGGGCGCCGCATCCGCCGTAGGGATGGGACGGAACCTTCCCCCCACTCAGACGCAAATGCCCGCTCAAGCGGATCCGAAAGTCGGGCGCAACGACCCGTGCCCTTGCGGTTCGGGGAAAAAATACAAGAAGTGCCACGGCACCTGATTCTGAAAAAAACCCGCCTTTACATTTCCTTACTCTCATGTAAGAATTGCGCTAGAAAGTAAGGAAAATGGTCTTAGCCACGATCACCAGCAAAGGACAGACGACCATTCCCAAGGAGATTCGAGACTATCTCCACCTGCGGGAAGGGGATGAGATTGCGTTCTTCATTCATGATGGCCAAGTGACGATCAAACCGATGACGGGCGATGTGCGCGAGTTGAAAGGCCTCCTTAAGAAATACGCGTCAAAACCGGCCACTGTCGAGGAAATGAATCAGGCTATCCGCGAGAGATTCAGGAGATTCAAGTGATCAGGACCGATAC
>CAZWYB010000165.1:0-4122 GCA_964637745.1 uncultured Pseudomonadota bacterium | reverse complement strand
CGGGGCACCGCACGAGATAGATTCGCACCTGGGAGTCGGCGGCAAACGTGAGCGGGGCCGGGCTGCCGAGGCGGAAGCCGAAAGGGCGGGCGAGATCATCGAAAAGAGGTGTGATAAGGAAAGTCCCGGATTTATACATGACATCGTGCTTTGCGAACTGGTCTGGGTCCTGGAGTCCCATTACGCATGTTCCAAGGAGGAGATTGTGGAGGCCTTGGAAAAGATTCTGAGCACCCCACAAATTCAGCTAGCCTATCGGCAGCACATCTGGGAGGCCCTTCAGATCTTCAAAAAATCGAAGGCTGGCTTCTCCGACTGTCTTATCGGCGTCAAAAACTCCTTTTCGGGTTGTCGCAGGACGATGACCTTCGACAAAAGCCTAAAAGAGACAAATCATTTTTCGGTCCTCTGAGGAGGCGATTTTTGTGTTGGAATTGCGTTTTGTCTCGGGATAAAAGGTCGCCCCAATGTCCCCAATATTGAAAACATCCAAAGGAAAATTCGCTGTCCCTGGATTTCAATTTTCGGGAATTTCAGCCGGCATCAAACAAACCAAAAAACCGGATTTGGCGCTCATCTTTTCCGAGGTGCCTGCCGTTGTGGTGGGGACGTTTACCACGAATCTCGCCCAAGCGGCGCCGGTTCTGGTCTCCAAGAAGAATATCCGCTCCGGACTTTGCCGCGCGGTCGTTGTGAACAGCGGCAACGCGAACGCCTGCACGGGCGCACGGGGTTTGAAGGACGCGGAAGCGATGGTTCGGGCGACGGCTCGGTCTCTCAGAGTCCCCGAACGACAGGTCTTGGTTTGCTCGACGGGAAAGATCGGAGTCCCCCTGCCGATCGATGGCATCCTGAAAAAGATTCCGAAGGCGGCTGAATCTCTCTCGGCGAATCATCTTCTCCAGGCCGCCGAGGCGATTCTGACGACCGATCACGGTGTGAAGATTGCGTCGGCTCAGGGGAAGATTTTTGGAAAGCCGTACCGCATCGCCGGTTTTGCCAAAGGGGCCGGGATGATCGAACCCCGAATGGCTACGATGCTGGCTTATATCGTGACGGACGCCTTCGTCCCCAAATCCGTTCTTCAAGTCCTGTTCAAAAACTGCGTCGAAAAGACCTTTAATCGTGTGACCGTGGACGGCGACATGTCGACCAACGACACGGCCCTTATCCTAGCCAACGGCTTGGCGGGCAATCGTTCCTTCAAGCTAAAGACGCCGGCCTGCCGGG
The DNA here is from genome assembly GCA_964637745.1 of uncultured Pseudomonadota bacterium. GTDB lineage: Bacteria > UBA10199 > UBA10199 > JACPAL01 > CAZWYB01. The sequence continues at coordinate 2,892 of CAZWYB010000165.1, read as the reverse complement.
GCTTCGCCGATAATCTTTACACAGTCATGGATTCCCTAGCGCGCCAAATGGTCATGGACGGAGAAGGGGCGACCAAGTGTGTGCGCATCGAGATCCGGGGGGCGCGGAACGATGATGACGCCCGCAAGATGGCCTACGCCGTCGGCAATTCCCTCCTGGTGAAGACCTCATTCTTCGGACAGGACCCAAATTGGGGGCGGGTGATGGGGGCGATCGGCCGGGCGGGGGCAACTCTGAAGCCCGATTGCGTCGATATCTTTTATGGCGATGTCTGCGTGGCGCGGCGGGGCGCTTCCACGGGGGCTGCGTCCGACCGTCGCGCGAAGGAAGTGATGAAAAAACCGGCCTTTACCGTGCGCGTGGAGTGCCGGCTGGGCCAGGGACGCTTCGAGGTTTACGCTAGTGACCTGACACTCGATTATGTTAAACTGAACTCCTGTTATCGCACCTAGAGACCGTCTCCCTTCCGGCAGCGGTCTCATCCTTAGGGAGACCGATGCCCCGATGCCTAAGATTAATTTCTTAAGTCTGAACGAAGTTATTTCCCGCTACAGCGACCTGGTCTTGGCTGCCCTGGTCGTCTCCGTCTTGGGAATGATCATCATCCCCCTTCCCAAGTGGCTCTTGGACGTCCTTTTGACGATCGATCTCGCGGCTGCGGTCATCATCCTCCTTGTCGCCCTCTACATCTCGGAGGCCTTGAGGATCGCCTCGTTCCCGACGATCCTGCTCATCACGACTCTCTATCGCTTGGCCTTGAACATCGCCTCGACGCGCCTCATCTTGAGCACCGGTGACGCGGGAGAGGTCATCCACGCTTTCGGGAACTTCGTCGTCGGGGGCAATTACGTCGTCGGCGGCATCCTGTTTGCGATCATTACCTTGATCAACTTCATCGTCATCGCGAAGGGCGCCGAGCGTGTCTCCGAAGTCGGTGCCCGCTTTACCTTGGACGCCATGCCCGGCAAGCAGATGTCCATCGACGCGGATCTCCGCGCCGGCATCATCAACATGGAGCAGGCGCAGGAACGTCGTTCCACCCTCCAGCGCGAATCGCAACTCTACGGCGCGATGGACGGTTCCATGAAGTTCGTCAAAGGCGACGCGATCGCCGGCATCATCATCACCATCATCAACATAATCGGCGGCTTCGTGATCGGCGTCGTCCAGCGGAACATGGATTTCGCCGATTCGGTCCGTACCTATTCCTTGCTGACCATCGGTGACGGCCTCGTGGCGCAAATTCCGGCCCTTGTGATTTCGGTTTCCGCCGGCGTCGTGGTCACCCGCGTCGCCTCCGAATCCAAGGAGGGATCGAACCTCGGTCGCGACATCGTTCAGCAGGTGACGGCCTATCCGAAGGCCTTGGTGATCACCGCCATCCTCCTGACGACCTTTGCCTTGATCCCGGGCCTGCCGAAGTTGCCGTTCTTCATTTTGGCGGCGGCGCTCGGAGGCTTGGCGTTCATGCTCGCGCGCGGCAAGGCCAAGGAGATCCAACAGGTCTTGGAAACTCCCAAGGAGGAGGTCGTCAAGAAGGCGGTCGCCAAACATGGGGACGTCCTCCCGTTCATCATGCCGTCTCCCATCTCTCTGGAAGTCGGAGCCGACCTGATCCCCTACGTGGACGACAGTCAGGACGGGGGCCGTTTCATCAACGAACTGATCCCGCTCCTCCGGCATGGCCTCTATTACGAGTTGGGCGTCAACTTTCCGGGCATCCAGGTTCGCGGGCAGACGATCGACATGGACCCTGAGAGTTACGTCATCAACATCAACGAGATCCCCGTCGCCCGCGGAAAGATCGAAAAGGGCTGCATCCTCGTCGGCGAATCCTTGGAACAGCTTCAACTCTTCAACATCACGGGCCGCGAGACGCTTCATCCGATCGACAACTCCGTCGTGACCTGGATTTCCGCCGAATATAAGGAGATCGCCACGCAAGCCGGTTTCCGCATGTGGGACGTCGCCGAGTACATGATCCTGCATCTCTCCTACATCCTGAGGAAACACGCCCACGAATTCCTGGGCGTCCAGGAGATCCAGACGATGTTGACCGAATTGGAAAAGACCCATCCAGCCTTGGTGAAGGAGCTCGTTCCGAAGATCATCACCGTCCTGCAATTGTCCGAAATCTTCCAAAGGCTCGTGCAGGAGGACATTTCAATCCGGGATCTGAAAAACGTCTTTGCCACCCTCGCGCAATGGGGCGAGGTCGAGAGGGACACCGTGGCGTTGACCGAACATGTGCGGTCGGGGCTCAAGCGGTACATTACCCATAAGTATGCCGGACAGACGGGCACGCTCGCGGTCTATCTCTTGGATCCGGATATCGAGGAACAGATCCGCGCGGCCATTCGGAAGACGGATAAGGGAAATTATCTGGCCCTGGAACCGGAGGTGACTCAAGAGATCGTCGAATCCGTCGGGCGCGAGATCGCCTCTCATCCCTTGCCGCCGGGGGCCAAACCTCCCGTCGTTCTGACGATCTCCGAGGTCCGTCGGTACTTCCGAAAGATCATCGAACTCGAGTTCCCCCAGCTGGCCGTCCTGTCCTACCAGGAGCTTTCGGAAAATCTGAGGATCCAGCCCATTGCCCGAATCGCCCTCCCGCAGCAGGCCGCGGCAGCCTGATAACCAATTGAAATTACTAACCTATTCCGCTCAGTTTCTAACTCTCTGAATTAACGAAACTTTTAACCCCTATTTGCCGAAAATAAATGTCGGAGACGTGTCCGCATATTGAGGAGATGAGCCTTGGGTACACCCCCCTATATTCAACTTAAATAAATCGCGGGGCAGCAGCCCATCACGGCTTATTCCCACACCGGTGCCCTCACCCTCCCACAGGGGTGTGAAAGCTCCGGTCGGCCCCGGGCAACTACAAAAGAC
>CAZWYB010000164.1:0-5791 GCA_964637745.1 uncultured Pseudomonadota bacterium | reverse complement strand
GTTCACCGAAGGCGCCTTCATGAGGTGGGGCTATGAGCTGGCCAAGAGCGAGTTCGGCGACCGGGTCGTAAGCTGGGAAGACTGCCAAGGAAGGCCTCCCGCCGGAAAGATCTTGATCAAAGACGTCATTGCCGATGCCTTTCTCCAGCAAATCCTCACAAGGCCGGACGAATACGACGTTATCGCGACGTTGAATCTCAACGGCGACTACATCAGCGATGCACTGGCCGCTCAGGTCGGTGGCATCGGCATCGCCCCGGGAGGCAACATCAATTACGTTTCCGGCCGCGCGATCTTCGAGGCGACCCATGGCACGGCGCCGAAATATGCGGGTCAGGATAAGGTTAATCCCGGCTCCGTTATCCTGTCGGGGGTTATGATGCTGGAATACATGGGATGGCAGGAGGCCGCGGACTTGATCGTGAAGGCCCTGGAAAAGACGATCTCCAAAAAGACCGTGACCTATGACTTCCATCGCCTGATGGACGGTGCGACGCTTCTTTCGTGTTCTGGGTTCGGGAAAGAAATTGTAAAAAACATGTAGACTCTTCCCCCTACCCCTTCCTATTAAAGTAGAGGGTGGCCGCAGTCGGGAGAGGTCTCGCACGGAGGCTCAAGGTTCCAAAAAGATCTCTTAAACGGCAAAAACATCCTGATCACCGGCGGCGGCACGGGACTGGGCAAGTCCATGGGGCTTCGATTCGCCGAGCTCGGTGCCAATCTCATCCTCACGGGAAGACGCGAAGAGGTCCTGGCGGCGGCCGCCAAGGAATTCGAGGCCCGAGGCGGAAAAGACACGAAGGTCTTCTTTAAACCCGCCGACGTCCGCAAGTACGACGAGGTCGAAGCGGTCTTCGAGGGAGCCGAAAAAGCGTTGGGCCCCATTCATGTCTTGGTCAACAATGCCGCAGGGAATTTCATTTCACCGACCGAGCTCCTTTCACCGAACGCCTTCAACTCCGTCGTCGGCATCGTTTTGAACGGGAGCTTCCATGCCACGCTCGCGGCGGGACGCCGCTGGATCAATCAGCAGCGAGGCGGCCGCGTCTTGAGTATCTGCACCACCTACGCCTGGACGGGATCGGCCTATGTCGTCCCCTCGGCCTGCGCCAAAGCAGGCGTGCTCGCCATGACACGGTCTCTCGCCGTCGAATGGGGAAAATACGGCATCCGCTTGAATGCCATAGCCCCGGGCCCCTTTCCCACCGAACAGGCCTGGGAGAATCTGGTCCCGCCGGGATTTGAAGAGAAGTGGAGAAAACGTATCCCCTTGGGCCGTACGGGCCGTCATGAAGAGCTGGCCAATCTCGCGTCTTATCTGGTCTCGGATTTCGCCGACTATATCAACGGCGACTGCATCACGATCGACGGCGGCGAATGGATCTGCGGCGCCGGCGAAATGAATATGCTCACCGAAATGACCCCCGAAGATTGGGCCAAGATGGCGGAGAGATTCCAGAAAAAGAAATCTTAAGACAATCTCTCCGTGCCAATCCGAAGGATTGGTGCGGCAAACAGCTACAATTTACACATCAAAAAATGCAAAAACAGCATCAATTCTGACGTATCATCCGTAATTTCCCCCTGCGAGACACTGGCACAGCCGTTGCAGATCAAGCAGGGATATGAAGCCAATCTACGAATACACCGATTACCGCTCCTTTCTGAAAGACCGCTTTTTCGATCTAAAAAATCGAAATCCGCTGTTTTCGTACCGTGCATTCAACCGGCTCGCCGGCCTGAAAAATTCGGGCTATCTGAAGCTCGTCATCGACGGAAAAAAGAATCTGGGCGAGCGCGGCATTTGGAAATTGGCGCGCGGTTTCAAACTCGAGCAAGAGGAAGGACGCTATTTCGCAGCCCTTGTCCGTATGAACCAAGCGAGGGACCGCGACGAGAAGAACCACTACGAGCAAGAACTCAAGTCTTGCATCGATAGGCTTAAGTTCCATCCGATCCTGAAGTAGACGTCTGACGGACAAGGCCTCTTACCGTTGAATGCATAATATGCAATTTATTCTATCGTAGTTGCAAAATTGACCTAACCGTCATCGATTACTTTTGCGGTTATCAACTAAATTATTAATGAATTCAAATAATTATAGTTTTGAATATTTTGGCACATAGCTTGCTTTCTAGAGTCTGAGAAGGAGACCGTATGACGCAAAACCTCTTGGCCACCTACCTTCTGACGCAAGAACCTCAGAAGCAGGCCCCCCTGCCTCAGATGCCTCCGATCGATATTTCTCCCGTCATTCGTGCAATGGCCATGCAGTCTTCCGCGCCTCATCCCATTTTCTTGGCACCCCCTCCGGCGGCCTTGCCACCTTCGAACGATTCCGCAGCGACCGCCATGCTGGGGATCGGAGCACTGGCCATGGGAATCGCCGGGGCGAAGAAGGCGGTCGATAAAATGAAAGACGTCTCTGTGCAGGTAAAACCTCAGGAAGGAAAAAAGCCCGATGAAGGCGAATTAATGTTGCAAGCAATGCGTGAAGGACGCGTTGAAGTCACAGTGAATCAACCTGCGGCTCAACCCGTACCACCGGCGCCGCCTCCCCCTCCGGCGGCACCGTTGCAGAATCCGCCGCCACCTCAGGCAAAACCGGTTGCGCCTGTTCTGCCGCCAGCCAAGAAAAAGGAGTTGGAAGCGAAGTTCAGCCCACCGGCGGATGATTATCAGCCTTAACTCATTGAGAAGGAGAGACTATGCCAGGAACACCCAAACCCCTTGCGAAGAGAGCGCCCGAAGCTGTCGAGGCCGGACGTCGTTTCGAGGCCCTCGGCCCGAAATCAGGCCTCGTGGAACGACTCCCCGGTTCTCCCTCTTTCGAGACTGGCCAACTGCCGCCAGCGGGCGGCGGCGCGGCGCGCTCTGCCTTCAAATTGATCGGAGAGCAGGCCCAGGTTGAAAAGGAATTGCGTGAGGCGGCGTCATTCAGTCTTGCGAATCTGTTCCACTTCGGAGAGGTCGAAGAAGGCCCTAACGCGACATCGGGAAAAGGCGGTCTTGCAAATCTGCTCGGAAACTCCATGACCGCTGCGGTCATCGCCGGACTGGCCACCTTTCTTTCCCCTTCGGATGCCGAGGCGGCCACCACGGCTCTTTCACGCTTCGCTGACTCAGGAGGCGGTTCCGGCGTCGCCCTTGGGATTGGTCTCTTCGCCTTAGGAATGGCGCTCTGGAGTGGAGGCGGTGGAAAGGACCCCCTGCCTCTGTGGCCCCGTCCGGACGGTCTTCCCTTCACCGTCGGGCGTGACCCGTCCAACAACCTGGTGTTGTCTGAAAACTATATCTCTCGACGTCATTTCCAAATCCGTTGGGAACCGAAAGGCGGGGGCCTCGGGGAAAACCAGGAGGGCTGGATCCTCATCAACGGCGAAACGGGCGATTCAAAGACGAGCCTCAATAGCATGTTGATCAACGGTCAATCGCTGCAGGGAAAGAAATGGTCCCCTCTCCGCCATGGAGACGTCATTGAGTTAGGCGATCACCGCTTTGTATTTCAGGACCCACGACCGTTAGCTGCCGCTCCAGCCGCGGCGCGGGCCGCGGTAAAACCGCCTCCAGGAGATTGGAACGACGTGAAGGAGTTTCGAGACGGTATCGCCTCCGCCTCGCATAAGGGCATTGAATACAACGACGCCAACGAGGATCGTTTTGTGGGGGTGCGTCTGCCCAACGGAAAGGTCGTGATGGCGGCCATCGACGGCATGGGAGGAATCCAAGGGGGCGCTCGGGCCGCGGAAGTCGCACGCGTAGCCATGGATCAGGCCATTGGCGAGGGAAAATCCGGAAAGGAAATCATCGAGGCCGCTCATCAAGCGATTGTGGCCGACAACCAGGGACGTGGAATCACGAAAAACCCACCCGGAGCGGTCGCCATGGTCGTGGAAATCGAGCCCACACCGGATGGCCAGTACCGAGCCCACTTCTCTCAAATCGGAGACGCCGACGCTGTCGTCATCCGGCTGGGAGCCTCGGATCCGATTCTCTATCACACCTCACGTCCCAACTCTTATTCAATCGAGGCTCGCGACAAGCCGGGACAACCTTTCCGGCTGTTGCCCGATGGCCGGCTCGCCCGCGGCCAGACGCTCAGTCTCCGCATGGATCCCTTGGCCAATATCGTCAATAAGGCCCTCGGCTATAATCAGGAAGTCATCGGCGGTTCGCCGCAAGTCCCTCTGCGCAGCGGAGACATCGTTCTCGCGGGCTCGGATGGATTTTTCGAGAACTTTGGATCACACAACATCATCTCACACATCATTTCTCAAAGCGGGGCCCGGAGCCCTTCCCAGATCCGCGACGCCCTCATGCAAGAGGCCCTCATCCGTCAGAGTCTGCTGGCGCGCTCTGCGGATCAACCGATCACGCACGATACTTACACCGCCGCCTACCGCGAGGTGACCGGCCAAGAACCTCCGTCCGGATGGAGTGGGATGTACGAGGGTTGGCGGGATGCCTCGGGAGTTCAATACCGCTACTTCTTGAAAAGCGATGGCTCCGTCTACGAACATCGGTTCGACGCCAGCGGCAAGGCCCTGGGCAACCGAGTCGTGGATCATTTCAAGCAAGACAATGTCACACTCATGGTCCATGTCGTCGGTCAATGAATCGGGCGGTAAAATTCTTCGAAATAATCGCGGAAGCCAAGCGCGAATCCAAGACTCGAATGAAAATGAAAGCGACGGAGCCAGGCAGGATCTCCCTGGAGGGCGCGCCAAAGAAATTCGGTCCCGTGCGCCCTCAACTCTAAGGAGAAATTCTCCCCTGTCTGCAAGCGACCGCCGGAGGTTTCCAAATCGACATGATGACGATCCTCATGAACGCAGAGGCTCAGCACCTCGAAGAGAACGTCTTCCTGCCTCAGATTCCAGGGCAGGTTGAGCGGGCGCTCGCGGATGTGGAGTGTCGGCTCTCCGTGGATGCTCCGCCCGAAATAAATCGCGTTCTGAGTCGAGGGATCGGCGAAGTCCCTGTGCCCTTCCTGCTCATGCCGATTCCTGACCCGCTTTTCGAAATCGTCTCCCGATGCGAGATCCAACTGGTATTCGCGGTCTATTCTCCCAGCAACGGCGCGGGACAGAGGATCCCCGATGGCCAATAAAGCCCCTCTGACCAAAGACGAACCGAATGGCCCGATCGGCGAATTGCTTCTTAAAACTAATTTTAATCGATGACGAATCTTTTGATATCTTTCCCGGGCCCTCCCTTCATCGACGAAGTTGGGTGCTTCCCTCTGAATTTGGTTGATGACCCTTTCACTCTCCAAGTCTGGAAAGTACGCCGTCTCTTGTCCGTCACTCCGGAACCAACGTCCTCCGGCCTCGCTTCCTTCGATCCAAAGACGCCAGTCCCACAGCTCGGCCATCTTCGAAAAACGAAGAGGGTCCTCGGAGGCTGCGAGATCCGCCCAGCGGGACAGGCGCCAAGAGCCCATCGGACTGAGGACGGCCAGGGCGCGCTGACCAAGAGAAAAGTCCGACGACGGAACGGGGAAAGGACGGAGAACGGCTGCCGTTATCCACTCCAATTCCCACAAAGGACCGCCCCGCCGGAAAAATGTCAGAAGCGATGCCAACGCAACGAAATTCTTATCGACCACCGCCTCACGGATCGCTTGACGCGTGATCCACCCGGCGTAGCTTCCCCGGGTGCCATCTCCATCGACGGGCCGGAGGAGATTCGAGAGACAATGAAAGGTCCGAGAATCCTGTTGGAGGGAAGGCGGGAGACTTGCACAAAGTGCAGGAAAACGTTCCGGCGCGCCGCAGGCGCGGCCGATGT
>CAZWYB010000163.1:1577-5793 GCA_964637745.1 uncultured Pseudomonadota bacterium | reverse complement strand
AGCGCAGGTTGTCAATCAATATGAAGAATACGGGATCAGGAGAAGCGTCAACGAATGAACCATGCCCGCCACGGGACTCCTTCCCCCGTTGCGGATGTTGGTGGCTGTCCGGGCGATGGCGCCCGTCGCCGGGATTCCGCCGAAAAAGGGGACGGCCAGGTTCGCAACGCCCTGGGCGATCAACTCCGTGTTGGAACGGTGCCTCCCGCCGATCATGCCGTCGGCCACCGTCGCCGACAGGAGGGATTCGATCGCGCCCAGGAGGGCGACCGTGAAGGCCGGATTCATCAGCTCCTTCAAGCGGGCGAGCGTGACGTGAGGCAAGACGGGCTTCGGTAGGCCCGAAGGGATGGCGCCGAACCGCGAGCCGATCGTTTCGACGGGGATGTGAAAAATCCGGACGATCGCCGTGATAATCAAAATGGCGACGATCGATCCCGGAATCTTCTTATTGATTCGGGGCCAAATCAGCAGGATGGCGATCGAGGCCGTTGCAAGCAGAAGGGTCGGTGTGTGAATCGTCCCGAGGGAGTTGAAATACAAGGACCATTTGCCCATGAAATCCCCCGGCAGGGGACCCGTCTTGAGACCGAAGAAGTCTTTGACCTGAGAGGAAAAGATGATGACGGCGATCCCGGCCGTGAAACCGACGGTGAGAGGATACGGGATGAATTTGATCAAGGCTCCGAGCTTCAGAACGCCCATAGCGACCAGAATTGCGCCGGCCATCAGGGTGCAGAGGATCAACCCATCGACACCGTATTTCTCGACGATCCCGTAGACGATGACGACGAAGGCGCCGGTGGGCCCGCCGATCTGGACCTTGGAGCCGCCGAGGGCAGAGATCAGGAAACCCGCCACGACGGCCGTGATGAGGCCTTTCTCCGGCGTCACGCCGGAGGCGATGGCAAACGCGATGGCCAAGGGCAAGGCGACGATGCCGACGATGACGCCCGCCGAAAGATCGCCCCAGAAGAGAGACAGGGAATAGGATTTGAGGGCCGTTAGGAGCTTTGGAAAAAAGAGGGGTTGATGTTTCGGACGCGCGGCGACTTCCATTTTTCTTTGAAATAACTATAGGAAATTAAGCGCAGAAATGTAAGGAAAATAATTGAGAATGAGATGGTCTTGGAAAATCGGTAAGGTCGCCGGGATTACGGTCTATGTGCACGCCACCTTCCTGATCCTTTTGGCCTGGGTCGGGATCGAAGATTATTCAAAGGGCAAAAGTTTAGCGGCCGCCCTTCAAGGCGTGGTTTTCATCCTCACCGTCTTCGGCGCGGTGGTTCTGCATGAACTGAGTCACGCCTTGACCGCACGTCGTTTTGGAATCGGCACGCGGGACATTATTTTGCTTCCGATCGGAGGCGTCGCGCGGATGGAGCGGATTCCGGACAATCCCCGCCAAGGTTTGGCTGTTTCTCTGGCCGGTCCCGCGGTGAACGTCGTCCTGGCCCTGATCCTCTATGCCGTCTTATCCTTCGCCTGGGGCCCGGAGGCCGCGACGCTCGACGCGGTCGAGAGGGGCTCGTTTTTGGCGAGGTTCCTGTGGGTGAACGTGACGCTCGCGGTTTTCAATCTCCTTCCGGCCTTCCCGATGGACGGGGGCCGCGTTCTTAAGTCGATCCTCTCCCTTAAGATGGACTCCGCGAGAGCGACGCGGATCGCCGCGACACTCGGACAGATGATGGCCATCTTCTTCGGTCTGTTCGGACTTTTGTACAATCCCGTCCTGCTCTTCATCGCTTTTTTCGTCTGGATGGGGGCGGCGGAGGAGTCCGCTCTGGCCCAAATGAAGTCGGGCATGTCCGGAGTCCCTTTGGCGAAGTTGATGATCACGGACTTTCGGACGATTAGCCCTGAAGAAACGTTGGCCCGAGCGGTGGAGCACGTTCTAGAAGGGTTCCAGCATGATTTCCCGGTTGTGAAGGATGGACGCCTGGTGGGAATGTTGACACGCGTCAATCTCCTTAAAGGTTTGTCTCAAAAAGGAAGTGGAAGCTCGGTCGGTGAGGTCATGACTTCGGACTTTCCGACGGCCGGACCTTTGGAGTCCGTGGAAGAAGCCTTTTCCAAACTGCAGAACAGCAACAGCCCCTCGTTGGCGGTTGTGGATGTCGGAAAGGTCGTCGGGCTTTTGACCCTGGAGAACCTGGGAGAATATCTCATGATGCAGTCGGCTCTCCATGGAGGTCGGGTATGATACGCCGGAAAGGACGGATGAAGGGAAAACTCAAAAATTATCGGCTCCCCGACAAGTACGGCGAATGGTTGGGATACCGCGTTCTGTCTTACAACCGCACGCGCGGTTCGGCCAAGCTGGCCTTGAAGCTCAAAGACAAACATTTATCGCCGGCCGGGAGGATCCATGGGGGCGTCGTTTCCGGTTTTTTCGACTTCGCCTGCGGAGCCGCCGTCTTTTTGACGATGGAGCCTGAAGACTACTGTTCCACGGTGGAGCTCAAGGTGAACTATTTTTATCCCCTGGATTCCGGAAACGATCTCACGTGTCTCTCCCAGGTGGTTTTTCGGGGCCGTCGTCTCTGCGTCGTTCATGCGATGCTTTATCGGCGCGGCCAAAGAAAGGCGGTCGCCATGGCGACCGCAACCTTCAATATCGTGACCAAGAAATAACATGAAAGCCCAGGAGATCCTTTCGACCATCAAGGCCTATCGGGACGAGTACCGGCGCCTGGATCTCTCAAACAAGTCCGCGAGCCTCTCCTTTTATACGGTCATCTCCATCTTTCCCTTAATGCTGCTTCTGATCACGGTGACCGGTTTTCTTCTGCCCGGAAGCACCGTCGGACTGGAGATCCAGAGGCTCGTCCAGGACTTCTACCCGTTGCAGAGCGCCACGATCTTCAAAAACTTGGAATCCCTTTTCGCCAAACGGCGCACGTTCGGCTGGTTCGGCGGCATCGGACTCCTCTTTTCTTCGCGTCTCCTTTATCTCAACTTGGAAAAGAGCGTAAACGACCTCCTACAAACGAACCAGAAGCGCCACTTTCTGTTGAGGCGTCTTTTCTTCCTCGCGTGGCTCTTGGGTGTTTTGGGCGTTGTCCTCACACCGCTCTTTCTGGGGGCGATTAAGAAAGGATTGGCCTATTTCAACGTCATCCTGCCCACGGCCTCGTCTTCCCCCCGCGGCTTTTTTCTTCTCGCGGCTTTTCTCATGTTTTTTTTGGTGGTCGCCATGATGCCCACTCAACGGATCCGTTTGTCTCGGATCGCGTGGGGAGGGCTTCTCTTCGCCCTCGCGCTGCAGTTGGGCAAGCTGGTCTTTCGCTGGTTCGCCGTGCGCAATCTGGTCCGTTACAATCTGATCTACGGATCGCTCGCCTCCATCGTCCTCGCGGCGCTTTGGATCTTTTACTTCTATCACATGTTTTTGTTTTTTATTTATTGGACCGGACGGAGCCTCAAAAAGGAGTGAGCCCTAAGGATTCGGGGTGTTCGGGACGCTGAACTTCTTCCGGGTGGCCGCCTCGAGCTGCATGCGGATGCGCATCCCTTCCACCTTGTTCGCATCGAGGAGCAGAGTCTTCTGAGGGGCGTCCTTGTCTTTGGCGTCGGAAGAATAATCGATCTGCATTTTGTCCCGGGAGTTGTTCCACTTGGTCGCTTCGAGTTTCGTCATCGAGAGGATGTTCCAGGCGGGGATCACGAGATTCAGGTCCTGGTCCTTCGCGTCCCTGTAGATGATGTGAAGTCTGAGATCCTCGATGACGGCGTCGCAGGGACTCAGGCCGCCCTGATGATCGACGCAGAGGACATCGTGTGTCCCGGCGAAGGAACGCGGGAGAAGGAAGACGGACAACATCAACAGACCTATTGCGCCAGCGACAATCTTCATGGAGCCCTCCTCTTGGATCGATGAAGGATACCATACCTCAAAACGAGAGTCCTTGGAATGAGTTCCTTGCTGTGGTACGAAACGGAAAATCGGTTGGAGCGTCTCGAGAAGAAATGATGACCATCAAAAGCCTTTGCGTCTTTTGCGGCTCCAGTCCGGGGCGTCGGCCCGAATTTATCGGGGTCGCGCGTGAATTCGGAAAAATCCTCGCGGAAGAGAAGATCACATTGGTTTATGGAGGGGCGAGCGTCGGGGTCATGGGCGCCGTCGCCGACGCGGCGCTTGAAGGAGGAGGAAAGGTCATAGGTGCGTTCACCGAGTCCCTGTTGTCCAAAGGGATCGCCCGCAAGATGGGGAGTG
>CAZWYB010000163.1:0-1567 GCA_964637745.1 uncultured Pseudomonadota bacterium | reverse complement strand
TTTGGGGGCGTTCTGTCAGTGGACGGGCGCAAAAGGGTGATGTACGATCTTTCCGAAGCCTTTGTCGCCCTCCCCGGTGGATGGGGGACCTTGGAGGAGATCTTTGAGATCCTGACGTGGGCCCAGTTGGGCCTGCACCGAAAACCTTGCGGGTTTCTCAACGTGGACGGTTTTTTCGACCCTCTCCTAAAGTTTTTCGATGAGATGATCGCCGAAGGCTTCGTCAAAGAAAAATACAGGGGATTGATGATCCTCTCCCGAGATCCTCGTGAACTCTTAAGGAGTTTCGCTGCATTCAAGGCGCCGCGAGCGGAACCGTGGCTCAAGGAAGGGGAGACCTGATCTATAAGATAATTTCCAAGGCGCTCCGGTCGCCGGATTCGATGGACTTCGCGTTGGCGCGGACGCCCGGTAGGATCTGGTGGACGAAAAAGCGCGCCGTTTTGATCTTGCCATCCAGGTACGCCGCCTCCTCGTTCTCCTTGATGAACGCCTTTTGCTGGGAGGGATCGTCCACCCTCTCTTGGAGTAATTTGTCCAGCTTCGCATGGGCGATGACGGCCTGGTCCAGGAGGTAATAAGCCACAACGACGGCGGAGAACATGTGGAGGAAGGGCGTGGCGCAAAGCATCGGGTAGTTGAAGTCACCCTTGCCCGTCATCTCCATGAAGCCCATCGCCGCCTGAGCGACCGTATCCAAGGACTTCTTGAAATCTCCCATCTCCGTCTTCAGGGCCGGTTCGGCAAGGTTCTTCGTCACGAAGGCATCGACCAGGGCGTAGAATTCCTGGACGACCTGTCCGCCGCGTTGGGCGAGCTTTCGTCCCAGAAGATCCAAGGCCTGGATGCCGTTCGTGCCTTCATAGAGAGACGAGATCTTCACGTCCCTCATGTACTGCTCGATCGGATATTCTCCGATGTAGCCGTAGCCGCCGTAGGTCTGCATGGCGAGCTCGGTTACGCGGAAGCCCATGTCCGACCCGTAGGCCTTGCACATGGGGGTGAGCAGATCCGCGAAGCCCTGATAACGCTCGCGTTCTTTGGGATCCGGGTGGTGCTTGGCCAGATCGATGTAATAGGCGGTGTGATACAGAAGGGCGCGCACGCCTTCCACGAGGGATTTTTGGGTCATCAGCATCCGACGGACGTCGGGATAGTTCACGATGGTCTTTCCCTGTCCCTGGACGCGCTCCTTTGCGTATTTCAAGGCGTGCTCGTAGGCCGTCGCTGAGATCGCCAACCCTTGCGCTCCGGTCAAGAGACGCGCCTCGTTCATCATCTGAAACATCTGCTTCATGCCGGTCCTCGGTTCGCCGACGAGGTGGCCGACACAGGCGTCGTTGTCGCCGAAGGCCAGCGTGCAGGTCGCCTGGGCCTTGATGCCCATCTTGTGTTCGATGTTGACCGTCTTGACGTCGTTCGGCTCTCCCAGGCCGCCGTCGGGCTTTACGCGGATCTTCGGAACGGCGAAGAGGGAGATGGTCTTCGTCGTGTCCTCTTGATCGCCCTGGATGCGGGCCAGAACCAAGTGGATGATGTTGTCCGTCATGTCGTGCTCGCCGGAGGT
>CAZWYB010000162.1:5501-5858 GCA_964637745.1 uncultured Pseudomonadota bacterium | reverse complement strand
ACAAGAATGCGTTCCTGATTTCCGCTGAACTCGCCAAGTCGTTCCGCAATATTACGCTTCGCGGCGGCATCATCGAGTCCCGGGGCGGCGTCGGCGTGGATTACAACTACGGGCCGTTCGGCGTCCAGTTTTCGGCCTTCGACTTTCGGACGGACAACAATCAAAGGCCTCATTTGAAGGTTTTGGGAAGTCTCAATGTGACAAAAAATTTCTATGTGCTTTCCGGCGTGGATGACTTTATTTCAAAACAGCAGGACCCCGATTGGTTTGTCGGCGCGGGTCTTAAGTTCTGGGACTACGATCTCAAGAGCCTCCTGGGCGCGGCTAGTCTAAAGAAGTAGGCTCTTATGATCAACC
>CAZWYB010000162.1:0-5491 GCA_964637745.1 uncultured Pseudomonadota bacterium | reverse complement strand
CCACCGGCGGCACCGCGAAGCTCCTCCGGGACGCGAAGATCCCCGTGATCGAAGTGGGGGATTACACCGGTCAAAAAGAAATCATGGACGGCCGCCTGAAGACGCTTCATCCCAAGATTCATGGCGGCATCCTGGCGATGCGCTCGAATCCGCAGCATATGGCGGAGATCCGCGAATCCGGCATCGAGCCCATCGATCTCCTCGTCGTGAATCTCTACCCCTTCGAACAGACCGTCGCAAAATCAGGCGTCTCTTTGGAGGAGGCTATTGAGAACGTTGATATCGGCGGACCGACGATGATTCGTGCGGCGGCCAAGAATTGGCAGGACGTCGTCGTCTTGGTGGATCCGAACGATTACGGCCGCGTCATCGAAGAGATGAAAAAAGCCAAGGGGGAGGTTTCGAAGGAAACAAAATTCGCCTTGGCGAAGAAGGTCTTTGTTCTGACCGCCCGTTACGACGGAGCGATCGCGAATTACCTGACCGGCGGCCGGGATGGGCGCTTTCCTGAGGCCTTCAACCTGCAGGGACGTAAAGTCCAGGACCTGCGCTACGGAGAAAATCCTCATCAAAAGGCGGCTTTTTATCAGGATACGGTCATCGGGACGGAGCCGTCGATCGCAACCGCGCGGCAGCTCCATGGCAAGGAATTGTCCTACAACAACATCATGGACTTGGACGCGGCGTTGGAGGCGGTGAAGGAGTTCGAGGAGCCGGCCGTCGTCATCGTCAAACATGCGACCCCTTGCGGAGCTGCCAGAGTCCTCACCCCAAGCCCCTCTCCCGCAACAGGAGAGGGGAGTTTACGGCAAATTTTTGTCAATGCAAGGGAGTGCGATCCGACTTCAGCTTTTGGCGGTATTATCGCCCTGAGCCGTAGGGTGGATGCGGAAACAGCCCAGGAGATCGGCAAGGATTTTTATGAATGCGTGGTGGCGCCGGCCTACGACGAAGAGGCCTTCAAGATCCTGGCGGCGAAGAAAAACATCCGTTTGATGGAGATCCCTTCCTGGATTCCCGGTGATTCCTACCGATCGGCGTCTCTCCAGACATTAAAGAAGGTAACGGGCGGGTTTCTCCTCCAAGACAGAGACCTCCTTCAGTCCAAAATTCAAGAAGGTAGGGTCGTAACCAAAAGAAAGCCCACCGGAGAGGAGTGGCAGGCCTTGGAGTTCGCTTGGAAGATCTGCAAACATGTAAAGTCCAATGCCATCGTTTATGCCCGTGCGGACCGCACCGTTGGCATCGGGGGAGGTCAGGTGAGCCGCGTGGATGCGACCAAGGTCGGCGCTCAAAAGGCAAGAAGTCCCCTTCAAGGGGCGGTGATGGCTTCGGACGCCTTTTTTCCGTTCCGTGACAATATCGATGAGGCCGCGAAGTTCGGAATCACCGCCATGATTCAGCCGGGTGGCTCGCTTCGGGACGAAGAATCGATTGCTGCCGCCGACGAGCATCGGATCGCGATGGTCTTCACCGGAGTGCGACATTTTAGGCATTAAATTTAAACATATCCCAAGGCATGAATAATCTGCAGATGAGAAGCGCGATAGCCGGGGAGCGCGGCTGCCAGCAGGGTGGAGAAAAATCCCAAGATAAAGACGCGAAGCATGATCCAGGGAGGCACGATAATGGTCGCAATATAGCTGCTGGAGGATCCAGGCAAGGGCGGCATGACGATTCCGATGGAAGAGATGATCTTGGCCAAGCCGGTTCCGAAGGCGATTCCCAAAAAGGAACCGAGCAGTCCCAAGACCGCGGCCTCCATGAAGATGACCATGAAGATCGTACCGCGGCCGTTCCCCGTCGCCATCATGGTTCCGAATTCCCGCATGCGTTCGAAGACCGCCATGTTGATCGTGTTGGCGATGCTGAAGAAGAAGACCACGGCGATGATGAGTTGGACCGTCGCATAAATTTTATCCAACAAGCCTTTTCCATGCCGGTAAAACAGGCCCTGATCTTCCCACGTGATCGACTCGAGTTTAAGGTTCTGATCCTGAAACAGTTTGACTAATTGGTTTTGAACCTCCGAGGTCCGCTTCGTGTCGTCGAGCATGACGAGCAGGCTGTGGACTTCGTCGTTCAACCCCAGCAGTTTTTGGGCCGCCGCGAGGTTCATCTTCATGCCACGGTCGTCGAATTCCTTCAGGATCGTCTGGAAGGTTCCTCGAATCCGGTATTCGGCCCCGTCGATGGCCCCGGCCTGCCGGGTCGTGATGAGGTTGAAGGAATCACCGATCTGAAGCCCCAGGGCCTCCATCAAGCCTTTGCCGATGACGACGCCGGAGGGGTCGTTGGTGTCGAGATCCTGTCCCTGCAGGATCATGGCGGACGCTTTTTTATTTTGGGAATATTTGCTCACACTCATGACCTTTTCACGGTCGGCGTCGACGCCGAGGGCGAGAACCGCCACGTTGGTCTTGTCCGTGCCGGCCATACCGCCGAATTTGAGGTGGGGCACCGTGTACTGCACATGAGGCTGGGCCTCCAAGATCTTCTGGATCTGGGCGGTGTTCTTGATGAGGTAATCGAACGGGGCCGCAACGCCTTCGTCGTAATAGCCTTTCTTGTCGACCTGCAAATGCCCGGATTGGCTGTGGATATATTGCTCGCGGAAACTGTCATGAATGCCTTCGAAGAAGCCGCCGACCAGGATCAGTCCCGTGCTGCCCAGGATGAGGATCAGAAGCGTGAGAAGGGTGCGTCTTTTATTTCGTAAGACGTTTCGACACGAGATCTGTAACAGTCGCCTGGAAATTGTCATGTTCGATCACTCCATCGCTCAAGCGGACGATGCGCGTCGCGTGATGGGTCACGCGCGGGTCGTGGGTTGAAAAGACAAAGGTCGTTTGTTTGGTCTTGTTCAATCGTTGCATGACGGACATGACGGTCTCGGCGGACTCGTGATCCAAATTCGCGGTCGGTTCGTCCGCAAGGATGAGGACCGGATGGGTGACCAGGGCGCGGGCGATGGCGACGCGCTGGCGCTGGCCTCCGGACAGCTCGTCGGGACGGTGCAAAGCGACTTCACGAAGCTGGACGTCCGAAAGGGCCTGCCAGACGCGGTCTCGGCGTTCCTTGATCGTGAGCGGGAGAAAAAGGAGCGGGTACTCGACGTTCTCAAAGGCGTTGAGGACGGGGAAGAGATTGAACGACTGGAAGATGAATCCTAGATAATGACTCCGCAGGCGCGCTGCCTGTTTGTAAGACAGATCCTGGGTGGGCATGCCTTGAAGAATGATCTTGCCGGCGGACGGCGTATCGAGAAGTCCGAGCAGATTGAGGAGCGTCGTCTTTCCGCTCCCGGAGGGGCCCATGATGCACAACATTTCTCCGGATAGGATTTCGATCGTTACTTTTTTGAGGGCCCTAACGGTGATTTTGCCGAGTTGATACTCTTTGAGGACGTCGTGGACCTCAATAATATTCACAATCGGACCTCCTCAACTGCGGAAACGGGAATTGATGAGTTCGTTGCTAAATTAACATAAAGAGTGGGTGTGTGACAAAATGTTTATTCAAAAATTACCTAAATGAGGAATTATTATTTTAAATATTAAATTATGTATTAATAACAAATAGTTATATAATTAAAATCGCCACTGGGTGTTCATGTAGATGCGGTCTTTGGAGTTGAATTCTCCGTACAGTTGAGAGCTGTTTCCGCTGAAGACGTCGGCGCCCCAGGTGAGCGTGACGGAATTCGTGATGTCGTAACTCAATTTCGGGCTGATGAGGGTGTCTCCCTTGTTCAAACCGACGATGAAGACGAGTTGAGGCACCAGTTTGTTGTCGAGCAAGTTGGATTGAAGGCGGAGAAAGATCCACGAGTGCTGGGCGTTGTCCGAAACAGCCTTCGTAGAACTGGCGATCACCTCCTGCTGAAATTCGCTGTTCAAGAGGAGGTGTCCGAAATCGTAGTCGAATCCCAAAACATAACGAAACTGGTTCCTCTCCGACAGCCCGTTTCCGATCGTCGGGGTGTTGGTGTTGAAGAGACGTTTCGTCGTGAAGACGAACTCACCCCGCGCGATGGCCGACCCGAAGGCCTTGCTGAAGGTGGTCGCGAAATTATGCACGCGATGGTGGATCGGTTCCAACAGAAGGATGGGAGAGCCCGTGAACGGATCGAAGGAAAGGGATTTCGAGAGGGCGGGAACGTGATCCGGACTCGTGTAGTAGAACCACGCGAGGTCCCAACCCGAAACGAGGTAAGAAAGGCGAAGTCCCAAGTTCCAATGCTTGAAGTTCGTGGAGGGGCGGTTATCCGGGAGGAGGACGGTCTCGGTTCCCGGGGCGGGGGGGATGCGAAAGGCGAAATCGGCTCCTTGCAGGGCGAGCTTGTCTACGGTCTGATCCGGCGAGACGACGACCTCCAGGTTGGCGCCCGGAAGGAAATTGAATTGAGCATCCAGGGCCCAGATCGGGAGCCGGATTTTTTCAAAACTGGGAAGAAAGAACTCCCGCAAATCCTTGGGCGTCACGACATCCGCGAAAAATTGCCCCAAGGCCTCTCCCCAGACGATCTGCTGATGGCCCAGTCGCATGTTGATGGATGGGAAGGTCATGTCCAGATAGGCGTCGCGTAGAACGAGTTCCTTGCGCATGTTGCTTTTGACGGGTTGGGGATACTGATGGGTCAAATCATAGACCGCATCGATGAAACCCCGCCCGCCGATCTTCAGCTTAAAGTGGTCGTTGAAAATGAACTTCATGTCGAGGTTCATCTGCTCTTTGATCTTGCTGAAGTTGCTCGGCGAGGGGATGCGATAGGCCGTTTCCTGCTGCAGCTCGCCAGCGATCCGGAAGTTATTGTCCCAAAAAGACGGTTTTTTAGCCTCCTCCGCGGAGACGGGCGGGGCTAGGAGAAGTGCAGCAAGAAGCAAGAGGAGCGGACGACTATTCAAGGGTCTTCATGTAGTCCTTAGAAAACATGTTGTCGCTCAAGGTCTTTTTGTTCATATTCAAAAAGACCAAGGTGGATTTTTTGTCTTTATTGACGGTGTCGTTGAAGATCAAGCGCATCGGCCTCATAGCTCCGGCGGCCTCCTTGAAGTCTTCATAAACGCATGTCTTTAAAGACTGTCCGGAGACTGTGAAAAATTCGGCCTTCACCGGTTTGTAATCCGCTTTGGCGACCCAATACGTAATTTTATTGTAGGTTTTGCTATCCGATTTCGCCGTCAGATTGAGTTTATACGCGTCGACTCCGCCCACGTTCTCTTCACCCGCCAGAACCGCACTGTAGTCCTGTGCGAAATTGAGACGTGCTAAATCGCCATTGGACACCTCTCCAACGAGCCTTTGTTGCAGCGGAATGCGCACCGGCTTTTTGACGTTGGGCAGATAGATCCACAAATCGTCACCCATCATAAGAAGGCTTTTTCCCCGTTCCGTCGGAGGCTCGGAATCGAGCACCAAGGTTTCATCGGGGTCCGTCACGAAGACCTTATGGCAGGGCTCCGATTTCTTTGGAGCACCTCCAAACTTG
>CAZWYB010000161.1:0-5873 GCA_964637745.1 uncultured Pseudomonadota bacterium | reverse complement strand
GGCGGGGGCGTTGGGGTGCAGCATGGCTACGGTCGGGAGTGAGTTCAAGGCTCTTACGAATGACGTCCTCAACACCCCCCGTCTCATGAACGCCGGCAACGGCTGCGGATTCATGTCGCGCGCCTTCTTGGAGGCCGAAAATTATTCCAAGCAGAGGAGCGTCTTCGGACGGAAGATGATCGACTACCCGCTCGTTCGCGAAAGCCTCTCCAAGATCCGCGCCGTCTTGGAAGCACGCCGTTCCCTCTTTTTTCAGGCCGTCTCCGAATTGGACCGAAATCCCCAGAAGGATTTTTCAAAACCGGAGGCCCTCTGGCAGCGCTTTCTGATTAATCTCTGCAAATACCGGACGGCGATCGGGGCGACCGAGTGCTCACGCGAGGCCATCCTCCTCTTGGGAGGAAACGGCACCATCGAAACCTTCTCGATCCTGCCGCGCCTCTATCGGGACAGCATGATCATTGAAACCTGGGAAGGTACGCACAATACGTTGGCCCTCCAAATCTGCCGCGACAGCCTTCGGTTTCCCTTCAAGGAAATGCTGGAAGAAAGACTCCTCAAAAGAGTCGATCAGCTGCGGGCTGCGGATCGCTCCTCTTCCGCGCGATGGATCGAGGTGGAATGGAGGGAGACACAGCCGGCCTTCGGTTTTCTCTCGGACCCTTCCTGGGTCAGCCACAACGCGAGACGATTCACGGACCGCCTAGGAGCCCTGTTGGAGGTTGCCCACTTTCCGGAAGACGACGCGATGCTGGCGGAGACCTATCAGGAAGAAATTTCCGCCACCTTGCGGGAGTTTGTTTCCATCGTTTAAAACCTAACCCTCCGTCTCAAGCCGCGGAGGCGCCCCTTTCACCTTCTCTTCCCCGGCCCAAAGCGGCGAATAGTAGCGCCCCAAATCGCAAACGAGGCCTTGCACGTCGATTCCCATGAACCTTCCGGAGACCGACTGCTCGACGAATTGAAGCCGGCGATGGGCCTCGCGCGACAAGTGACGCGCACCGTCCCAGTGCTGAAGATGGACTTTCAGTAGCGCGGCCGCGTTTTGAATGAGCCCTTGGAGGAACTGTCCCTCGACGTCCTCTTTGCCGGTCAGGTGCCAGAGAGATTCCCAGGCCTCGTGTGATTCCCAAAGATATCCTTGATGGTAGAGATCCACGCCGTAGAGGTAGAGATCATTTTCACGCCAGCGTTCCGGTGGAAGGTAGGCAGGCCTCTCCTCCGGTTTTCCATAAGCGTGCCCCTGGGGATCACGCCGAGGATGCGGCGTTACACCCGGTGTAAACCGGTAGGAGGGAAAAGTCCGCCGGGGACACAGACGAGGGGCCTCGGGCCAAATCAACCAGATCGGGAAAGGTTCCTTGTCTTGAGGCATGACCGGGGATTAACAAAGGCGCCTGATCAATTCAATGCAGGTCAATGCAGGTCTCTCCGCAGTCCATTCACAAAAATGTTTCAAATTATTAACTTTTTCCTTGACTTTTATGAAACCCGCGACAGACCGCGTCAATCAAGGGTTCGAAATCCTTAAGATTTCGTCTCCATTCCTAGCAACATTCGAAAAAAAGACACGATAGGGGGCCTTAGAGGGAAATAAAAACCTCGTAGGAGAGCCCCTATGACGAGCCCTATTCTATCGATCCCGACGATTCCGGTCCCCGCCGTCGCAGGCAGAAATCCCATCATCAACCCATGCCCCTCGCCTGTAGTCGGCTTTCTCCCTGCATACGGCGGCAACCCTTCTCGCTATATCGTGATGGCGGCGGGTGCTTTGAGTTTGGCGGCGGTCGTGTCCGGCTGCAACGCCCCCCAACCGGCTCAACCGACGCCCGCTCCGGGTCACAGCGCCCCTGCCCCCATTCCCGGCAACCAGTCGGATTGTACCCCCGCCAACACGGATGAGTTCTGTCGTCATATGCTGGGCACGGAACGGCGCGTGGAAAATATGCGCGCGGGACGGGACGAATATAACAACCATAATACGATCTTAGTGGAATTGGCGTTCGGAGGAGGTGCTTTGACCGTTGCTCTGGCATTCGCCACCTTCTTCGGCGTCCGGGGATTACGCCGTAGAGCGAAGGCCCGTGCCGAGGCGCGCGCCGCGGCTCAAGCTGCAGAACCCCCGACACCGCCGCCAGCAAAGCCGGAAACGGCATCGACATCGGAGACATCAGCATCAGGAGGAGACGGGACTTCCAAGAAGTAAGAGCGATTGAGGAACGGAAATGGGTGACACAAACGACTTGACGAGCGGTTCCGTATGCGGAGGGGCGACTTCCGGTTCCCCCTCATTGTTCTTGACCTCAGCGGATACGACGCCTCATTCCAGCGATACCCCCCAAACAGCCGTTTCTCCGCTGTTGGCGATGCTCGGCACGTCGTCCCACTTTTCGGCCGCTTCCGTCTCGGCCCTTTCCCCCTTGGGCCTGGCCCAATTCGCGGGACCGTTGGTCCCGACGACGGTCCTCCCCGGTAGCCTCGGCGCACCGGTCACGGTCACTTCACCCCATTGCATGGGCGATTCGGTGACAGACCTTCAACAACTCTTTCAAACGCTGCAATCCGATCCTTGCGCCTACACGCAGACCCAGCTCCTCCCTCAATTGGTGGACCATGGTAATTTTGAGATCCATCTCTTGGCCCCGCTCAACCCCGGTCACTACCGCGGCGGCATCATCGTCGAGGGCGAAACGATGATGGACGCCCGGCTTTTCATTCAGGACGGACGGATCCGGGGAACCATCGATTTCATCCCCCACATCATTAAAGAGAACGGCGTCCTCGACCGATGGCCCGCGACGCTCAGCCAGCTGCAGATCGACACCGATGCCCAGGGTAATTTCAATTTTACGGCCACCGCCACATGCGCGAATCTCCACATTCCCCTAGTGGGAGACAGCTTCCCCATGAACGTCACCCGAGAGCTGTCACAGACCCTCTTCGGATCCACCAGTATACTGGTCAATAACAGGATCCCCGGCCCCGCCAGCCGCCTGCTTCAGGTCTTTCTGCAGGCCCAGGGCTCCGACAACACGCATCTTGAAAATTTGGTGAATATGGCCGGCGCCCGATTCCGCATCGTCGCCAATCCACGCGAGGGCGATCCCCCGGTTCCGGGCATCGGCCGCGTGAGCAATGCCGGCATTCATCTGGACCAACTCCAGATCTCGCCGACTCTGACGCTGAGCAACGTCAATGCCAACATCGAAATCTGGCCGAACGAAACCACCGGCGGATTCACCGTCCGGATTCCCCGAGGCAGCATCGGAGAAATCCGACATCAGACCCCCGGTCAATGCGACGGCCATCCAAATCCGGGCTCAACGCTCGCGAATATCCGCATGGAGGACTTGGTTTTGGAATTGGCGCCGCGCGGAGACAGAAACCAATTAGGTAATAACATGTTTGAGGCGCAGACTCAGGCCCTTCGGTTCCTGGCTAATTTCTGCGCCGGCGGACACCCTGATCCGAGCGGCCTCTCCGGCCCCTTTTACGTTCAGAGCGGCAGCGGAAGGATCGAGACCGGGCGCATCTCCGTTCAGGACGACATCATTGTCAATCCGATGGAGGGCGACCACGCCCTGACCTTCTCCATCGCGGACGGACAGGCGAACGGCGACATGCGGGTCACGTTCGACGCTCCGGAGATGGGGATCGACCGAGCCGCCGTGACGCTCGGCGGACGGATGCTCCGGAACAACAGCATCACCGCCAACATCGACGACGCCATTATCCGCAACCTCCATACGACGCTCGACATTCGGAACGGCCGCATTCATTACAATACGAGACTCACGCCCTCGCTCGTCTCGGCGACTTTAAACGGTCGCGACCCTTCGGGAAGATTGCTGGCCGGAGCGAGTCTCATGGGCTTTCACGCCGACATCTCCGCCGACGGAGACGTCGACCCCGCGACGGGACTCGGCACACACCACCTGCACGTCGCCAACGCCGCCCTGGATCCCCGTTCCGAGATTTCCGCCGCGAGCGGCATGGGGCTTCCGGTGGCGGGGAGTCTGCATGCCGGTTTTTCCGGCGTCGGCTTAGACGCCACGATCACCCCGACGGATTTTTCACTCGATCGCCTGGTCCTACCGGACTACGGGGTCAATGGCAACGTCCACGTCGACGCCTTGGGCCAGACGATCGGCCTGGGACTTTCGGAAGGCGCCGCGACCTCCCGCATGCCCGCGGGCATTCAGATTACCCGCGACACGGCGGGGGCCACGGCGGGCATCACCAGCACCGTTTCGCTCAACACCCAGACGGATCGGCTGCGGTTCTCCATCCCCGGTGTGGGAACCTTCGAGATGTCGGGACCTCTCACCGGGACGATGCAGATGGCGAGCACGACGTCGCCGATTCCTCCGACCGGCGCCGGACCGTCTTTCCGACCTGTCGCCGGTTCCATGCGGCTTCAGTTGAACGGGACCATCCGCCAAATCTCAGGGCAGGGCTGCGGGACCTCCGGAGGACGTTTGAGGCTCTCCGGACCGATCGACATCACGGATACAAGGGACGGCCGGATCACGATACGGGCCCGCTCTTCGATCACCGGCCTGCCGCTCTCGCTCTCCATCGCCAGTCGATCGCAAATCGCGGTCAATCTGGGCCGGGAGGTTCGAAGCTATTCTCCGCGCCCGGGTTTGACAATTCCCTATTATGACTTCGATCCTGCGGCCTCGCACACGATTTCGATCCCGTCGATTTTGGTCAATTCGGTCCTCTCCCATCCGGCCTTGGCGTCTCCCATCGAATCGCAGATCGACGGAAACGCCCAATTAACGATCAGCCCCCATCTGAGCGGAGTCCGCGCTCAATACAATCTCCGCATCCCCCTCGCGGATCAAAGGATCCCGATCGCGGGTGGTACGGTCCAGGTCGTCAGCGGAACGGGCGCGAATCAGGCCCAGGTACAGATCTCGGGCGTCAATGAACGGGCGCACATCCATATTCGTCCGCCCCAGTCCATTCAGATCCAGACGACGCAGACGCGGGACGGACTCACCTACGAAATCGCCGGCAGCCTGACGCCGACCGGCGACATCGACGCCGATTTGAGTCTCCGCAATCCATTACGGCCGAGTTTCCGTCTCGCAACCCCGCAAGCCCCCTATACCTTGTCCGGCAACGCAACGGTCACGGTGCGAAACGCCCAGGGACAGGTGGTCGGAAGCGGAACGGTCGCCTTGTCGACCAATTACCGGATCACGGCCAGTATGAACGGGGGACGGGCCGTCGTCTCGTTGGATGTTCCGGAAACCAATCTGACCGGCACGATCACGCAAGGGTTCACCACTCAGGGCATCACGATCGCCAACGGAGCGGCCTTAAGTATCCCCATTCGCGGCCTCCACGGGGATATCTCCGTCGACGCGCGCGATCTCTGCAATCCGAGTCTCGCCAGCACCTGGAATCTCCCCAGCGTAGGCAGCGGTGACGATTCGCCCGAACTCCTCGTGCCGGGGGTCGACATCGCGGGTTTCGACGGCGACCAAGGCCAGTTCCGCAACATCCGCGTCAACTTCCATTTGGACCCCAACGGACAACAACTCCAGGTGAACGCCTCGGCCCGTGACGGCGTCCGCATCGAAGCGTTGCCGGGACCGAGCGGCACGCCACGCACCATGCGCCTGTCATTTTCCGTGGGAGAGGCTCGACAGAGGATCGTCATTGACGGAACGGCGGAAACCCACGCTGGCGTGGATGCCACGATCCCTTTGAACGGAGGAGAGATCGTCGTAAACGTCCGTAACCTCTTCGCAGACACCCACACCAACGGACAATTGTTGCAACCTCTGCAATTGGACCTGAACGCCCTCAATACGCTGACCCAGATCCCCGGCCTCCAGGTCCGCTACAATCCGACGACG
>CAZWYB010000160.1:0-5879 GCA_964637745.1 uncultured Pseudomonadota bacterium | reverse complement strand
CGCTTCCGAAACGATCGAGGTCCGCCCTTGGACCCCCGGTTTGCATGAGCTCGATGCCGCAGCAGGCGAGCCCGAAGAGCATGTACCAGAGGGACGAGGCGCGTCCCCAGTTCAAAAGGTCGTCGACCTTCGTCGTAATCACGGTCGCGGGGAGCTGATCTCTTAAGGAAATACCCATAAAACCTCCTACACCCTAGACGCCTTATCCATGATCTCGGTGCCGATATTCCGGTTTTCGAGGGGGACCTTTTTCGCCCATTCGAGGTCCCCCTTGGTCCACGCGTAGATGAGGCCCAACAGGAGGATAAAAACAAACGTGCCTATTTCTGCCAGGGCGAGAAGACCTGAGCCATCCTTGATCCACTGCTTAAAGACGGCGCCGATCGGGAACATGAAGGCGATTTCGACGTCAAAGATTATAAAAAGAAGGGCCAAAATATAAAAGCGGATATTGAAATTAATCCAGGCCGGCTCGTTCGGGATTTCGCCGCATTCATATGTGGCCAGCTTTTCCGGAAAGGGAACCTTGGGTCTGAGGAAGTGCCCCAAGGTCATAGAGGCGAAGACAAACCCGAACGCGACCAACAAAAAAATCAATACATTCGCGAAATTAAAGAGCATTTGGTCTCCAAGAAGCGCCCGGACTATGTTCAAAATGGTGCTGGGCTGTCAAGCGAAAAGGCTGATGAAAATCATGTTGTCATTCCTCTGGAATCTAAGGTAACTGCGACCGTCACCGTGGAAGATGAGGTTTCTCCATCGAGACTCAAGAAGGCCATCGGTAAACGCGTAGAGGTTTTGGCCTTCGGCATTTCTTACGTGGGTAAGCTGACGAAGCTGGATGCCAAAAACGGGCTCATACGCATCGAAGACAAGGATGATTATGTCGTCTTGGAGATTGAAAGGGTTGAAGACTTTAAGGTCCTTCGCCGTTAGCTTCCTCTTGATTGCGATAGGATCCGCAACCCTTGCGGCTCCTCCCCATAAGATCATGAGGTTGGTGGAAAAGAAGTCCGACAAAAGGCCTGGGCGGTCTGAAATGAAAGAGGAAAATCACTTGGGGGCCACCGTGGCCATCTCGGTGACTCTCGAAGGCATTACTTCCTATAATGATGTCTTGGAGCTGAAGACCGGGCTTCTCAAGTCCGACGGCGTCGACAAGGTGACGCTCGACACCGAGGCCCCCGGTTTGATCACCTACACCGTCCGCTACGCGGGCGAACCGAAGAGCCTGATCGAAAAGCTGGGTGGCTTTTTCGGCAAGAAATACCGCATCAAGGAAAAAGGCGGGAGCGAGATCAGCGTTTCCATGCCTTAAGACGGCCTCCTAATCCTGTTGAAAAGTGTTCACTAAACAAGCAAAATAGAAGTTCAATTTTAATAAGGAGAGTCTCTGATGAAGAGATTTTTGCTTCTTTTGGCGGTCTCCGTGTCGATTGCTGGGGCTTGGACATCTTCGGCCCGAGCGGATTTGGACGCTTGGACTTCGGATGGGCCGATGGGTGGTTTGATCCATGCCGAGACGACCTTTAACGGCATCCTCTACGCCGGAACAGACGGCGGCGTCTTCAAGATCGATCCTGCAACGGGAACGAACTGGACGCTCATCGCCGGAAATAAGGGCCTCAAAAACACCGTCGTTCATGCACTCATCGCCTATCCCCCGACGCCGATACTCTATGCGGCGACCGATGTCGGAGTCTTCAGTATCAACCCTAATGACAGCAGCGCCCAATGGACTGATGTGAGTGCCGGACTGCCGGGCACGGCAAAAATCTACGCCTTGAATCTTTACAACACGACGCTTTTTGCGGGAACGGATCAAGGGGACGTCTACACTTTGCCGCTGGGCGCTTCTTGGCAGTTTTTCGGCAATGTAACGGGAGCGCCGGGAATCTCCTCTCTCGCTTCCTACAACGGTTACCTTTATGCCCTGACGGTGAGTAAGGTCTTCTCTACCAAGATCAGCGGAGGGCCGAATTGGGCGGCCTTCGGTACGGGTTTGCCTTCGGGGACGTTCTTTACCTTTACAAACGACTTACTCATGGATCAAGGGACCCTCTACTTGGGGACGGCCAATAAGGGTGTCTTTGCCATTATCAATCCTCCGGTGAATTCGACATGGGGACAATTTGGTTTTCCTCCGGACAACACCCTCATCTACTCCTTTACCTCTGACGGGACGACCCTCTATGCAGGTATGTCAAGGGGTGTGATAGCCATACCTCTCGCGAATCCTTTGAACGCGTTTCTGGTGGCGAACGGCAATGGTCTGACCGTCAACAAACTGAATGCCACCAATGTCTACGCGCTGACAGCTTCCGGTGGTTCCGTTTATGCCGGAACGGAGGGCGGTATTTTCGGGATTCCCGTGTCGAACGGGACGAAGTGGGTCCGGGTCGCCGATAACCAAGGCTTGGTCGGGTCGACGGCGAAAGCCTTTGCGACGCTCAACGGTGATCTCTACGTAGCGTCCGACTTGGGAGTCTTCGGTATGAATCCCGCGAATGCCGGGGCCTTCTCCCTCGTTTTCGACGACATCGGTCTGCCGTTTTATTCTTTTCCGAACTTTTTTTCGCCCGCAAGGTTCACCACATTGAACGCTTCGAACGGCCTTCTCTGCGTCGGTCTCGGAGGATCCGTCTACTGCATCGATCCGATCCATGACTTTCTCTGGAGTCATATCGCGTCGGGCAACGGGTTAAATAACGTCAATATTATTTACGCCCTTCTCAATCATGATGGGAGGCTTTTTGCGGCGACGGATGCAAACGTCTTTGGCATTGATCCCATCAACGGGAGCGCATGGAGTGTTCTTGGCACCGGTCTGAACAACGAAGCCGATCAACTGGTCGAGGATCACGGGATCTTTTATGTTCAATCGGTCAACAAGATTTACAGCCTTGATCCCGCTGTCGGAGGGGCTTGGAGTCTAGTCCCCGGAGGGTTGCCGGTGTCGCCGGCCCAGTTCAATGTGCTCATCGCCCGTAACGGCGTCCTGTATGCAGGAACGAAAAAAGGAGTCTTTACGGCTCCCCTGGGCGGAACCTTGGTGTGGACCAAGTTGGTCAATAACAATGGTCTGCCCAATAACTCGAATGTGCTATCCCTCTGGTTTTCGGACGCGGGTATCCTTTATGCGGGGACTAATTCCGGCGTCTTTGCGATCGACCCCGCAACGGGATCGTCTTGGACCAGTTTCGCGATATACGGAGGTTTGGATGTGCCGGTGGTTCTTGCCGGCTACGTGTCCTCGGAACCGAAGATCTATGTCGGCACCCAAGGCGGCGGTGTTTTCGAACTCAGCCTGTGCGGCAACGGTTCGGTGGATCTGGGAGAGGCCTGTGATGACGGTAATAACGTCGACGGCGACTATTGCTCCCACGACTGTAAGACGGTGACGGGAAGTTGTGGCGACAGTATCGTTCAACCGAACGAGGTCTGCGATCAGGGTCCCTTGAATGGCACCGGCTATTGCAACGACACCTGCGACGGCCTGCAAGGGTCTTGCGGCGATGGTGTTATCCAGGCGGGTGAAGAGTGTGACGGCACCGATCTGAACGGTGCGACCTGCCAGGCTCAGGGCTTTTTTGGGGGAACGCCCACCTGCAACGCCTGCAAGGTGGATTATTCCTCGTGCACGAACTGCGGCAATGGAAAGATCGATCCCGCCGAGGCCTGCGACGGATCGGCAAACCCTTCGATTCCTTCAGGGACCGACTGCACCACACTCAACAAAGGCTTTACCGGAGGGACGCTCCTTTGCGACTCCACCTGTAAGGCCTTCGATACCTCCCAATGCGCGAGTTCCGGCAGCAACGGGACATCGGGCAGCACTGGAGGGACGGGCAACGGCGGAGGCGGGGGGGCGAACGATATGAAACAACCGGGCGGATGTTCCCTTCTAAGATCCCTCTGACGCCAGATTCGTTCCGCTCATCCAGCCTTTTTTACCGTCCGCTAATTCGATTCGAAACCAACCCGACAGATCGTGCGAGAGGACCGAGACTTCCGCGCCCTCGTGCAATTCAAAGAGGAGGATGTTCGACTCCCCCGGGCCGGAATAGACGTTCGCTTGGCGGGCGATGACGACGCCGACGGGCCGTTCGAGGAATTCCTTTTGAACGAGTGAGGCGGTCATCAAGAGCAGGGCCGCTCCAAGGATCCAAGACGACCACCGGAGAAGGTCCTTGCTCCAAAAGAGGCGCGCGGCGGCGAGGATCCAAAAGGCGAACCAGAGGCCAAGGAATCCAATCCAGTTTTCTCTCCGGTTCATCCGGGCGGAGACATTTTTCAAGATCCTTTCAGCGATGTTGAGAGGCCGCGGCTCGATCTGATCGGTCACCTGCCCGCGCAGGTAGTTGAGGTTCGCCTCCAGATCCGGGTCCCGCGGCTTTAATTTCGACGCCATCAAAAATTGAAAGAGGGCCTCTCCCAGTTTCCCCTGGCGGAACAAGGCCTGGCCGAGATTTCCATGGATCGAGCCGTTCTCGATGCCGGAGGCGAGTAGCGAGAGGTAGCCTTCCGCAGCCTGATCATAATGGCCGTCGTTGAAGGCCTGGTTGGCGGTATGAAAAGTTTCTTCCGGCGTCTGGGAGACGGCGGTGTGCCCGACAGAGGAGAGGAACAAAAGCAGAAGAGCGAGTCCGAGTTTCTTCATGTCCGGATCTCCTTTCCGGTCCGCTCGACGAGACTCTTGAGTTCGTTCGTCATACGAGTTCGCGTCTCAGAAGTGACGGCTTGTCCTCCGAAAAGGGCCAGGTCGCAATCTCCCAAAAATTTGCGGACACCATCTCTCGTGTTTGCAGAAACGCCCAACGGTTCGAGCCGGGGATGAACGTCCGAAGGTGTCAGAGAGCCTCCGTCGATCCCAGCCTTATCTCCGATGAAGTTTCTCAAGATGTGTGCCGCCCGCTCTGGGAATTCGCGGTCGGATGTCCGGCCAAGCTCGCGGATGCCGCGTTGGGCCGATTTGAAGGCCCTTTCCCTTCTCAAGAATCCCGAATCCGAACGGATACGATCGAGCCTCCGGCGCCAACTCCACGCGGAGAGAAAGCCGATGAAGGGAATGAAGGCGGCGATGAGGAAGGCGAGGCGCGCCTTCGGTCCGACGGTCTGGGATTTCAAGGCGGAGGGGCTGCGGTCGATCGGCATCAGGTCATGCTTGAGGAGCGTCACGTCCTGTTTCAGGACGCCCTGGCCGGTGTTGCCGGCGACGTTGGCCGATTCGGGATGGCTCGAGGGTCGGACGTGGATCTTGATCGGTTCAGTCGAGACCGTTTCGTATTTTTGCATCTTCGGGTCGAAATAGCTGACCTGGAAGGGAGGAAGCGTCAGCTCGCCAGGCTTCAAGGGGACGATCGCCTTCTTGAACGTTTTGGTTCCCTTCACACCTTGCTCGCTCGCGACGGACTTGAAGGTGGGTTGGTCGTCGTAGGTTTTGAAATCGACTCCACCCTCAAGCCTCGGAGTTGGGAGGTCTCGGAGATTGCCGTTGCCTTGGATGGTCAGGGTGAGCGTCGTCGAATCCCCCGCCTCGACGTCCTGCGAACTTAACTGCGCGCTCAACTGGGCCGATCCGACCAGCCCCGAAAAATCGGCGGGCTTTCCTTCTTCCGGAAGAGAACGGATAGGGAGGGAGATCGGATCGGTGGCGAAATGCTTTCTTTGCGTCTGCTGGAACATATTGCTGAAGAACGGATCGTTGCTGAAAAAGGGATCGCGAAAGAACGAATCCCCGCGCGCGGGGAGGAGGAGATCGGCGCTGAGCTCGGTCGCTCCGATCTGGGCCTCGCCCGTCGAGACGGGAAAAAGGGCCCAACGGACTTCGCTCACCTGCCACGCCTGTCCGTTGACGACCTGTTGGAAGTGGCGACCCT
>CAZWYB010000159.1:0-5908 GCA_964637745.1 uncultured Pseudomonadota bacterium | reverse complement strand
TTTTGGTTTTCCATCCAGTTTTCGTAGGTCTTGGTCCAATTTTCCGGATGGAACTTCGTTCTTCCGTCCCTGACCGCACGAAGGGCCTGTTCCGCCAGCGGCTTCGTCTTCACGAACCATTGTAGGGACAGATATGGTTCGACGACTGTCTTACAGCGATAACAGTGGCCGACGGAAAGTTTGTGAGGCTCCGTCTTGACCAAAAAACCCTTCTCTTCCAGATCGGCGACGATCTTCTTCCGCGCCTCGAAACGCTCCAATCCTTGATAAGCCCCGCCGTTCTCGTTGATGTGGGCATTGGGCGTAAAAATATTGATGCGGGGAAGTTTATGATCATTCCCGAAGGCGAAGTCGTTGAAGTCGTGCGCCGGCGTCACCTTCACCGCGCCCGTGCCGAACTCGCGATCCACGCGGGGTTCGGCGCGGATGGGGGTCTCGCGGTTCTGTAAGGGCACGATTAATCGTGCCCCTACAAGAGATTTATAACGCTCGTCGTCCGGATGGACGGCGACGGCGGTGTCTCCGAGCATTGTTTCAGGGCGGGTGGTGGCGACGACGACCTCCCCATACCGTATGTGCCACAAATGCCCATTCTGCTCCTGATGCTCGACCTCGATGTCCGACAGGGCCGTGTGGCAGCGCGGACACCAATTGATCAGATAGAGATCGCGAAAGATCAGCTTCTTTTCGTAGAGTCGGACGAAGGCCTCACGCACGGCGACCGAGAGCCCCTCATCCATCGTGAAGCGTTCCCGATCCCAGTCGCAAGATGCCCCAAGGCGTTGGAGCTGATGGACGATGTGGCTGCCGTACTTCTGCTTCCACTCCCAAACACGTTCGATGAATTTTTCCCGGCCCAAGTCCTGCCGTTTCTTGCCTTCCTTCTTCAGCTCCCTCTCGACCACGTTTTGCGTCGCGATGCCGGCATGATCGGTGCCTGGCACCCAGAGGGCGTTGAACCCGTCCATCCTTTTATAGCGGACCAAGATGTCTTGGAGCGTGTTGTTCAGGGCATGGCCCATGTGAAGGGAG
Source organism: uncultured Pseudomonadota bacterium (assembly GCA_964637745.1). Taxonomy (GTDB): domain Bacteria; phylum UBA10199; class UBA10199; order JACPAL01; genus CAZWYB01. Next base: position 4,876 of record CAZWYB010000159.1, on the reverse strand, counting down.
CCCGTTACGTTCGGCGGAGGGATGACGATGGAGAAGTTCTTGGAGCGGTCAGGGCCCGGAACGGCATGGAAGAGATGACCATCCATCCAAACCTTCAGCCACTTCTCCTCGACAGATTGGGGTTCATAAACCTTAGGCAATTCGTTTTCAGACATTCAATCTAAGTAATCGGAGCACGGGAAGGTTGTCAAAAGTTAAAAAGGCCTGTAATCTCGATGGAATGAGCAAGTCCGGACAGGCACGCCTGATCATTGCCACCTCAGAACAATGCGCCGACCTCTATTGGGCCACGGGTTTTTACGTCCCGGACCCGATCGTTTTCCTCGAACACCAAGGCAAAAAGATCCTCGTCGCTTCGGATTTGGAAGTGAGCCGCGCCAAGAAAGAGGCCCGAGTGGATTTGGTCCTTTCGGTCTCCGTCTATGAGCGAAAGATCAAACAGTCGGGTCGAAAGCGTTCCGAGGGAGATATCCTCGACCTCGTCTTAAGAGAGAGAAAGATCGAGACCCTCCAGGTCCCCTCCTATTTTCCTCTCCGACAGGCGGACACGTTACGAAAGAGAGGCTACCGACTCGAAACGGTTTTGGATCCTTTCTATCCGGAGAGGGAGATCAAGACCTTGGAGGAGAAGAAAAACATCACGCAGGCGCTGCGCGCGACCGAGGCCGGGATTCAAGCCGCGATCGAAGTGCTGAAAAAGTGCAAAATCAAAAGCGGGAAGATTTACAAGAACGGCTCCGCACTCACGAGCGAGACGCTCCGACAAGTCATCGAAATGAAGATGATGGAAGAGGGCGCCTTGGGTCAGCATACGATCGTCGCGTGCGGAAAACAGGCGGCGGATCCGCATTGCCGGGGTTTTGGTCCGCTCTATGCGAATCAGACGATCGTCCTCGACGTCTTCCCCAAATCGATGTCGACCGGCTACTATGGCGACATCACGCGCACGGTGTTGAAGGGCCGCGCTCCGGAGACGCTGAAAAAAATGTACGCGGCCGTAAAGAAGGCTCAGGAGACCGGCATCAATTCCATCCGGAACGGGGTCGATGCGGCTCAGGTGCATGGGAACGTCAACCGGATCCTCGAGGAATGCGGCTTTCCGACGGGCTACGTAAAGGGAAAACCTCAAGGCTTCATCCATTCGACGGGACATGGCCTAGGGTTGGACATCCACGAGGCCCCGCGCGTAAGCAAACTCTCCAACAAACTGGTCACGGGCAACGTCGTCACCGTCGAACCCGGCCTCTATTACGAAAATCTGGGGGGTATCCGGATCGAAGACGTGGTTTACGTGACAAAAAAGGGATGCGATGTCCTGACGCAGCTTCCCAAGGTCTTCGAGATCGTCTAAAAAAGTTTTCCTTTGTAAAAACATAGCAACATTCATGTTTCGGATCGCGATGGGTGGGGGGATGGCGATCCAGAATCTGTGCTCCGTCCTCTCCTCGCTCCAATCGGCGCGCTACGCGGGAACCCTTTTGTCCGCACCCGGTGTCCATCCGTTGACTCAGCCGGCGATTTTTCTCCGCGAAACCATTCCCGCGGATGTCTCCCCTCTTTTGGGCGCCGCACAGAGCGGAAATTTCCGAACCCTGAATTTTCCGTCAACCCATGAAGGTCTGGAGCGCAAGATCCAAAGCTCTCAGGATTCCTTCCGAGGAGTCGTGGCAGATCCTGACGAACGCGAATTCATGTTCACGGTCTTGGCAAAGGGTGATCAGCGGGTCTCTCTTCCCGTGGGAACCTCCACGCTCTATGCCAAGCACGGAACGCCCGCGAAGCCTCATCACGCCTACCACATCGTGAGAAGCACGCGCCTCAGAAGCTCGGGCGTCGTCGACGACGACAGCGTCCTTATCCTGACTCAAAATCACGACGGCCCTTCGGAGGTCGGGGCCCTGGTCGTTCATGACGTCATCAGCGGAAAGAAGGACAAGACCCACGTTGAAATTTTAGCGGAAGGCATGCGCCACACGATCGACCGGACGCGCCGCTACGGGCTGGCCGCGTCTTGGATACGCTTTTTCTGGGCGGCAATGCCGGATCAAAGAGCTTATTTTAAGGATCGCACGTGCCTCACCGAAATTCTCCCCCCTCTGACGCACCTTCCCGATGGCGGCCGGACGAACGCGTTTTACGAAGCCCTCGCGAAAAAATATTTTAATGATCGTCCCTACGACGAAATGGATCTCGTCACCCAAGACGACCGCTCCCTGATCAGCGCGCGACTGCCTGCCTTGATCAAATTCTCGGATCTTTCCACGGAGGCCCAGGGGATCTTAGGTCAATCCCGCCCGGAAAGCCGACCCGCCCTGCGTCTCCTGGAAAAATTGGGATTCAGGCACACGGACCGCGTCGACCCTCTGGACGGCGGGCCTCATCTCGAAGGTTCTTTCGCCAACAACCCTATTTTTACGGGCGCACGCGACTTCTCTTTCGGTGGGACGACCGGAGGCGACGTGGACGAAATAGGATGGCGCTACGGCTTTATCGGAAGCTTTTCCGAATCGCGCGATGCGACTTTCCTCGCCGCATTAGCGCCTTTTCTCGTCGTGGACAACGATCTCTTCACCACCCACGACGTCACGGAAGGTCTTCAACTCGGAATCGAGGACCGAGTTACCGTTTCGGTCTTATAGCTCCTTCAAAAGCGCGCGCCGTTTCTCCTCATATTCCTTGTTGGTGATCATCTCGTCCTTCTTGAGCTGTTCCAGTTCCTTCAAGCGGGCGCGGATGGATTGGGCCTTGTCGGCCGCCTCGGCTGCGGCGGCCTCTTCGGGCGTGGGTGTCTTCTCGCCTTTCTTGGACTTCTTTTCCTTCTTATCCGGTTTCGTATCGGCCTTGGCTTCGGTCTTTTCGGAAGACTTCGTGTCCTTCCCGCCCTTGCTGTCTTTGGCGACCGCGCCGCCCGAAAGTCCACGGAAATGGTTCAGATCAAACACCAACTCCTCAGGGGACCAGGAAATCCGATTCTGCCCTTCCTGAAGCTCCAACGAGACGCGCATGCCGCGCGCCTGCGAGGCGGCGGCGGCCTCACCCAGGGTCACGCGGTCGCCCAGAAGTTTTGCGTAGAGTTTCGTGAATCGGATGTGCAATCCGTCGTTCTTAACGAAGGCCCGCAAGACGGTGAGGCGGTCGTTCTGGATCACGAGATGCGAATCGCGCGTGAAGTAGGAAACCGTCACCACCTGGTCCGGCTTCACCTTTTGGAAGGCCTCGATCAAGTAAGGCGCCAGAAATTCGACGTTCTGCTCGTCGAACAATTGCCGGTTTTCCACATTCTTAAGGATCAGGACCTTTTTGTTGAAATGAATGGAGCCTAAGATGTCGCGCATCTGTTGCGGATCGAAGGTGTAAGGATGATTGAGGCCGTCCTGTTTCTCGGCCCCCTTGGCCGGATCCAGCTTGATGAAGTCCAGCTTGTTCGTGCTCCGATAAATGTAATTCTCCATGGCCAAGGCCGAAGAGCCCCAAAGGCTCAAACCCAGAGCAGCCGCCATCGCGGCACTAAGAAGACGTCTTTTCAACATAGATTCCTCCGAGGGGGGTAGCCGTAAGCCCTCATGCCGCAGGAAGTCAAATCCAAAAAATGGGGGCAACATCCCCCCGACCAAGTCGATAAGCCGGGTCGCAATGACCAAGTCCGGGTACCCGTCGTAGACGGGTGGACGCAGAAATGGTTGGAGACGGAGTCGGAAACCATGAAAATATCTTCTCTTGTTTTAGTAACGACCGGGCTGCTGGCGGCCACAATGACGGGATGCGCGGGCAAGTCGACGGCGGCCGGGACGGTTAATTCCAACTTTCCCGATGTGAATGGCAGTTCCGTTTCCCCATCCGCCTCCGTCGTCCCCAATAATCAGGATCAAGTCGTTGTTGTTGAGCCGGGGACCAACGGCAATGGTGCCATCGGGCAGGTGGCCGACCAAGACCCATCTCGTGTTTTCTGCATTATCATCGATCCAGCCAAAGGTGGTGACGCCAATCTTGATGTCTGCGATCCGAGCCATCTAAATACCGAAACGCCAACCGCCAGCAGCGTCTGCACGTCGACCGCAGCTCCGAGCGGTTGTTCTTCGCACAACGTTGGCGATGGTCCGGATTTTTGCCAGGTCACGGGGGCGCGGGACTACATCTTCGTCATCTCGAATCCGACCGCTAACGCTGTTTCCGTCGCCTATGAGGTCATCGATATAACGGGCTACCCTCATCAATCCTGTGCGGATTTGAATATTACGGAAGACACCCTTCTGGCGGATGATTTTTAGGACTCCTGCCTCAATAACTTCACGATCCCTTTTGCTCCACGCGATTCACAGAGATCAGGGTTTGCACATAGGCACCCACCTGGCCCTGTTGGCTGATGACGGCCAAAGTCATACTGATCGTCCCTTTTGTATACAGGCGCGAGACCGTATTGCCGACGGTTTGATCCTGTGTCTTTTGAAATCCGTCTGCCGTGAATTTTGAATCATACCAGGCCACCACTTGGTCGGCCGAGTCCGAGGTGGAGAGGCTGAGCAAGGAGCGTCCGTTCCCCACATCCCCGGACGCAATCATCACGGAGGCGCCAGGATAGACCGGGACGTCTTTGGGGAAATCGGCTGGAATCGCAGCGGCGCTTGGGGCCATTTGCCGTGTCGGCGCCGGCTGCTGGCTCACAGAAGCGGGTTGATGGGTATCTTTCGAGCCCGGAGAGTCCGCACCACAACCAAGACCATAAAATCCAATGATCGTAAATAAACCCGCCAAAGCGGGGGCAAGGAGATTTTTTTTGTTCATGGGAGGCTTATACCGACGCGAGCGATAAGAGACAAGTGTAGTTATGGCAACTGAGGCAAAAGTCTCGAAAAACTGTCCAGGGTGGCCTGAAAGG
>CAZWYB010000158.1:3930-5962 GCA_964637745.1 uncultured Pseudomonadota bacterium | reverse complement strand
AACGTGAAACGACCCGGCAGCAAATTGGAGGCCCATCTGGAGGAAAAGGAATACGAGCCTCCGATGATGGGCGTTGCGGTCAGTACCTTGAAACTCGTGTGGGATAGCCATTTCGGAGGCACCGTCTCCCAAGAAGCCCTGACTCCCGCTGAATCTCCTTCAGAATCCGCTTCGACCTTTAACAGGGTTTCGACGCCTTTCCCGCCACCGGCATCGGCCTCTCCGTCGCGCTCTGGGCTCTTTCGAGCAACAAGACCCGAAGAGGATCTCTTGCCGCCTCCATCGGCTACACCGGTCGTCGCACCTCCCACCTCTCACGTTCCACCCGTTGTTATCGACCCCCCCGTCGAGCCCGCTCCGGCAGAGGCGGTCTTGGCCGCTCCAACCCCTCCGGTGGTGTCCGTTCCAGAAGAAGAGGGGGAGGCGACGAAACTCTACCCGGCGCTTTGGTGGGAGCTGTCGAAGGCGACGCGGTTGGATCTAAAATCACGGGCCCTTGGAAGGGCGGGATCCGTCTCCATACTGAATCAGGATGAGGGCGAGCATGGGCGTTTTCTCTCGGAGTCTCTCGGTCATTGGCTGGTCGAACTCCGAGACGCCGTTCTTCAAATCAAGGAGCGTAAAGAGCGGGCCGCTACGATTACCAAGACTGTGGCCGATCGTTCGGCACACATCTTGGAGTTAATCGCCGCCTTTCGAAAGAGACGACTTCAGGAAGCTAATTTGACCGGGCCTTTTTGGCAGAGGGTTGGCGAAAGCGCGACAATCCGATTGGGTATCCGACGGCTTTCGAACCGCGATGTCCAATCGAAGTTGGATGAGGCTAATAAGACAGTTTTTGAAAATGTTGCCTTCGAGATCGGGGCTGGAATCTTGGAACATTACCTCTTTCCCCTCTTTGCCGGAGGAATCACCTCCAGCACGAGCGACGAACGTCAGGGGCAATCGCTTGCCGATCAGACCCTTCAGTGTTTGGATCACCTCCCCATGACGGAACCTAGGGTGATCAGCGATGAGGTGAAAAAAAGGCTCCTCGAGATCGAAGCGATTTTAAGGGTGGTGGCGGCGAAACTTCGTGAAAATTCCGATTCCCCGCTTGTTCGATCTTTTCTATGGAACATTCAGGCAGAACTCACCCGAGTTCCGGCGGTCACCCGAATGATCCGCCGGATTCGCGAGGAATTCTCTACTCAGGATTCGTAGAAGAGCCCGAAACGGAGTCCGCGGTCGCTGACGGTCATTTGATCGACGCCCAGGGACTTCATGACAGCCTTCAAAATGAGCGTGCCCCCGAGGATCGTATCCTCGCGCCCTTTGACCATGCCGGGGATTTTTGATTTTTCCTGATTCGTCGTCCTTCGGAATAGGGCGATCATGCCTTCGATGTCTTTCATGGTGAGGATCGAACCTTGGACCTTGGAACCGTCCCAGACGGCGAGTTTTTGCTTGATGGCGGAGAGGGTGGTGACGGAACCCGCGAGGCCGATGAGTGTAGGGGCGAAGACAAGCTTCGCCTCTACACGGCTTTCAATTTCCTTTTCCATCGCCCGCACCTCTTCCTCGGTCGCAGGATCGTGCTTCACGATCGATTCCGTCAGGACGACCGTTCCCAAATCCATGCTGATTCCGCCTGATTTTGAAATGATCTCCGTGGATCCGCCTCCGATGTCCAAAACGAACAAATTGTCGCTGTCTCCGAAATCATGGGCGGCCGAGAGGTAGGAGAGTCTTGCCTCCTCCTCGCCGGAGATAACACGGATTTGGATCCCTGTTTCCCGAAGAACGCGATCGATAAACGAATCACGGTTTTTGGCCTTGCGGAAGGCCGCTGTGCCCACGGCTTGAATCCGCTTGGCCCCGGTCTTGTCGGCGATTTCCTTATATTCCTTGAGGACGATGAGGACCCGGTCTTGGGCGGCAGGAAGGAAGAGTGGTTCGCGATGAAGGCCTTCACCCAGCCGCTTAATCCTTGCTTCGTCAACGAAGTCTTGGAGGTTTTCCTCGTCCCAATCGGCAACGGTAAACAGAACGG
>CAZWYB010000158.1:0-3920 GCA_964637745.1 uncultured Pseudomonadota bacterium | reverse complement strand
AGGACGGTGTTTGTACCATTATCGATGCTTGCCGTGATCATCTTATTTCCCCTCACCCGGTCTTTGACCACCCTCTCCCCGATATCGGGGGAGAGGGTCGGGGTGAGGGGGTTATTTTGCTTTCGGTCCCCAATTGGGTTGCAACGACCCGCCCGGCCCGACCGCCGTGGCGTTCGTGCCGTCCTCGCGCATCAGTGTTACCTTGCCTCCGCAACTCGCGGCGATGAACCGGCCGTTCGGGGCCCAAGTCGGGCTTTCGCAATTACCGGTGCTGGTCAGTCGCTGGATCATGGAGCCGTCGGTGTTCATCACGAAGATATCCCAGCCCCCCGCCAGGCTTTGAAAGGCGATCTTATCCCCCTTGGGCGACCAAGCCGGGTTGTCGTTTTGACTTCCTACGAAGGTCAGTCGTTCGACGCTTCCCCCTCCCGCATCGGCCTTGAAGATGTGCAGGCGACCCGCGCGCTCCGAGGCGAACACGAAGGCGGAGCCGTCCGGAGACCAGGCCTGATTGACGTCGATGCCGAGGCTCGGTGCGAGCTTCTTACCCAATTCGCCTGACATGCTGAGGTAGGCGATGTCCGTGTCGTTGCCTCCGGCATCTGATGCGATCGTCAACGCGCCTCCGGGTGTCCAAGCCGGTGAGACGTTGACCGCGCCGTTGGCCGTCAACCGCTTCGGAGCCCCGCCTCCGCTGCCGACCACATTGATTTCAGTGCTTCCCGTGCGGCTCATGATGGAATAGGCAATCCGGCCTCCGTCCGGCGAAAAGGCGGGAGAGAGGTCGACGGTCTTGTCCTTCGTGATCACATGGGCGTTTTCCCCGTCCATATCCATCACGCCGATCTCTTTTACTTTCTTTCCGGCCTGCGTGTAGGTGATCTTGGTTGAGAATACGCCTTCCTCGCCGGTCAGTTCTTTTATGATCTGGTCGGCGAAATTATGGGCCACCACCGCGACGTCTTCTCCCTTCGCCGTATAGCTTCGATCGAGGAGATGCTGTCCTAGAAAGGGATCATACAGGTTGAGCGTGATCTTCACGCCGTCCTTGCCCTTGGAATAGCCGCCGTTCACGAGGGCCTGGGCGCCGACCAAAGTCCACGGGGCGAATTGGATCTTTCCCGGCTCCGGGTTTCGGGCCCCCTCGGAGGTCGGGAACTCGGATTCGGGGAGGAGATCGAAGAGCCCGGTCAATCCGAGATCCTTCCGGAGGATTTCTCCCAGTTTCTTGCTCCAGATCTTGTTTTCCCCGCCTTCGGAAGAGACGGGATCGACGACCGCGATGGGAAATTTCTTTTCCGAGGGTTGGTCGATCTGGATGTAGATGCGTGCCTCGGCGCGCGCGCAAAAAAGGACAACGAACAGTAATGCCAAAAATCTACTGCGCGGCTGTCGGCGTGGCAGGGGTCGGTCGGAACTCAACGGCGAATCCTTCATTGAACACCTCGTATTTTAATCGGTCCGGGGGAATGTCCAGCGGCGACGACTTTTGGATCGCGCGCTGGGCGGATAAGTCGAAAGACGGATCTCCGGATTTTTGCTCCCATTCCGTTTCGCTCACTTCGCCGCGCTCATTAATATGGACAATGATCCGGCAAATCAACCCCGAAGCTTGATCCGTGTATTTCATCGGGAGAATCCACTGATTCATGATCCGTTGCCGGATTTTTAACTGGTAGAGGACATATTCCGGATCCTGAGGCGACACATACTGCCCGTTGGTGTTGCCGTAGGTGAAACCGCCGGGCTCCTTGTCGGGGACTTGGCCGGCCTCCATCTCCACTTTTTTCGTCGCCACCTGTTTTTGAATGCGAGCGAGCGCGTTGTCGACCCGCGAATCGGGATGCCCCACCCTGCGGGGGGGAGGCGGGGTCTGGGGTCTCGGCTTTTGCTGGGGAGGCGTATAGCTCATCAGAGGCTTCTTCTGACCGGAGGGAGGCGACTCCATGGCCTTCTTCTGTTCCTCAATCGTGGATTTGGGGAGGCCCTGCGCTTTTTTAAGCGGACTTCCCAACTGGTCCGCCGTCCCTTTGGGGATGCTGACCCACATCACTTTTTCCTGCTGAAATCGGAATGACTTGCCGAGAAAAGAGGGGGCGATCAACAAGAGGACGAAGACCCCCAGATGAAGTCCCAAAGACCAGTAGATATATTTTTGGAGAGGAGTGAGAGACACACATCAATTCGTTTTGTTCTTCGGTTGAGTTTTTTCTTCTTCCGTCAGCATCCCCACCTGCTCGATCCCCGCCTGCTTGACGGCGGCGATCGCCTTGATGACGGTTCCATAGGGCACGTCTTGGTCCGCTTGGATCAGAAGTGATTTCCGCTCGCGCCGTTCGAAAATCACTCCGATCTTTTCGCTCAATTCCTCAAGCCGGTAGGGCGTCTTGTCGTTCTGCAGGTATATTCGGCCCGCTTTGTCGATCGTCATCGTGACGTCTTGCTCCGTCCGCTCAACCGCCGGGGCTGCGGCCTGCGGCAGTTTGACGTCCAATCCTTGAGAGAGCAGGGGGGCGGTCACCATGAAGATGATCAAGAGGACCAAGATGACGTCAACCAGGGGCGTGATGTTGATTTCCGAGAGCGATTTGTCGGATTTGCCGTTCGAAATTTTCATGCGCGAAAATAATCTCTCTCAATGCGACTCGACAGGTCCTCGCTGAAGCTCTGGATCTCGCGGGAAATGATGCGCGTCCGGTTCACGAAGACGTTGTAGAAGATGACGGCCGGGATGGCGGCCGCGAGCCCGAAGGCCGTTGCGATCAGGGATTCCGCGATGAAGGGGCCGACGACCGCGAGGCTGGAAGACCCGGCGCGTCCGATCTGCCAAAAGGCCGCCAAAATCCCCCAAACGGTTCCGAAGAGACCGATAAAGGGCGCCGTGCTCCCGGCGGTCGCGAGAAAAGGGATATAGCGCTCAATGCGCTCGATTTCGTCCTCGGCGGCGCGTTCGATCCTGCGTCTTACGCCTTCGGCACTGACATCGGCGGTCCTGCGCGTCTCTCCGGCCTTCGCCTGGGACTTGCGCATCAATTCGCCCGCGGCCTGCCGGAAGATGTTGGACGCGGGGCTTTCCGGCCCGGATTGCTTGGTGAAGAGGTCCTCTAGGCTCGAACTCCTCCAGAAGGCGTCAAAGAAACGGGCGGATCCGGCCTTCAGCTTCTTCAGTTCCGTGTGTTTGTAGAAAATGATCGCCCAGGACGCGATCGAAAACACGAAGAGGATGAGGAGCGTCAGTTTGACGACGGGGTCGGCGCCCCAAAGAATTTGAAAGATGTGGCCATTTTCCATAATGAGGGGCACATTAGTGGGCGGTGTAGAAAAAGTCAATGAAACCGGGGAGATTTTACCGGACTTTTACAATGACAATCCAGAGAGAAGAGCTAGATCGCGGAAAAATCACCGACGACCGAAAACATGACGCTGACACCGTCCTGACGGACCTGGGTCAAGTCCGGGATGTTGACGGCGAGGCCTCCGAAGACGCCGTCGACGCCCCCGATTTTGGGAATCGGAATCAACGTGCGTGGGCCGAGATCGAGCGTCGGTTCGACTTGCTTTTGATCGATGTTGTAATTGGCGCCGGCGCCGGCGGTCAGAATCATCGGAAAGAAGAGCATGCCGCTGATCGATCCGGTGGCTCCCACACGTTTGTCCGACCCGACCGTGCTGAAATTAGGGTTTAAGGAAAAGATCGCCTGAAAGGCCCCCTTTTCAACCTCTTTTCCGATGGCCATGCCGAGATCCGTGGCGAAATCCGCCCCGCCGGAATGGATATTGGCCCCGATTTGCGCGAATGGAAAAAGCTTAACGCCGCCACCCATAAAGTCCTCCTGGTCGATGAGAGACTCATCGACGCTTTCAAGAGGCCTATCGGCGCCCGGAACAGAAAGTTGCCAAAAATTATCTCAAATAAACGT
>CAZWYB010000157.1:0-6015 GCA_964637745.1 uncultured Pseudomonadota bacterium | reverse complement strand
AATGCTGCAGAGATTCGCGAAGTTCGGTAATCGGGATCGGCTTCGACCATCATCAAAGAAGTTTTTTTGCTCATGAAGCATGGAGACTGCCTTACCCGGACAATTTCTTCGACGTCATCTTCAGCTCCCATATGCTGGAACACATTCCCGTACAAAAGCTCGAGGAAACCTTCGCGGAAATCAATCGGGTACTGAAACCCGGGGGGCTTTTTCATTTTCTTTCTCCTGACCTCAAAAAGATCTGTAAAGCCTATGTCGAGGGAAACACCGGGCTCATGAAAGACTATATCGTTGAAGATGGCGCCAACATCCGCTCCGATTTGGGGCTCGGCCAGGCTCTATTGGGCTTCCTGTATTCTCCGGGGTTCGACAATGTCATGCTCAGTTCGAGGGGCGACGAGCTCACCGCCTGCCTGGCTCATTGCTCCATGCTGGACTTCGAAATCGCATCCAATTTGCTGAAATACTACGGGTACAAGGACATCAAAAATCTCGGCTTCTGCGAGAGCGCGATGGAAGAATTGCGGGAACCCTCCCATATCGTGGGAGACGAACCGGTGTGGAAGAATTATCCCCCCGAAGGGATCCCCCATGCGACGGTCACCGGCTTCGACCGCGACCCGCTCGTCTCCCTCATCGTGGAATGCCGCAAAGAGAGATACGTTCCGTTCGCGGAGGATAAGCCTCAACTTTATGGGAATCAAAACATCAAGGAGATACGAAAGCACAAAAGTTTCGTCGTCATCCGGTCATTGACCCATGTCGTACGCTATCTCAACGGGGTTCTTTTCTATCTCAACGGATTTCTGAAGAAGATCGTCGGCTCACCTAAATGTTCCTGAAACACGCATTCCTCTATAGCGCCACGAACCTGATTTCTCAGGGAATCAATTTCATCGAACATTTTTTCCTGCGGCACATTTTGCCTCCGGAACTTATGGGCGGCTGGAACCGAATGATGGTCATTCGCAGTTACATGGTGCCGATCAATCTCGGCCTGATGTACGGAGCGTTTCGGGAATTGCCCATGCTCAAAGGGAGCAACGATTCGGAGGCGGAGTTTCGCTACCGTTCGGTCACATTCACGTATTCACTTGCGGAGGCGCTCCTATTGGGGTTCGGGGTCTGCTTCTACGCCTTTTGGATGAGGGAAAAGCTAAGCTCTATCGAATTCTACGCCATCTTGATCGCCGGTGGCAGCCTCATTCCTTGTCGCCTTCAGGAGATATACGTCTGTTTTTTCCAAAGTTCTCAAGTCTATTCCTCCTTGAGCTTTATCATGCTGGCGGGCAATCTCATTTACTCCGCTGCGCTCCCCATCGGCGCCTGGTTATTCGGCGTGCAAGGGCTTCTCTGGGCGACCCTCTTATCGGAGATCGCGCGAACCGCCCTCTTCACCTTTTATAGCGGCTCGAAGGGCATCAAGATCCATCTGCTCTGGGACAAAAAAATCTGGAAGAACCTGGCTTCGTTCGGGTTGATCTACAAGATTGCGGATTATCCCATGAGTTTTTTCATGGCGCTCGATCTTTTGTGGGTCACCAAGATGTGCGATCTCTGGTCCTTGGGAATCTATGCGTTCGCCAAGGCCTTCGGAGCCGGGGCCGCCGACATCACGGTGCGCATGGGAGCCGTTCTTTATACGAGAACCTTGACCCAATTCGGAAGCAACGTGCACAGGGAAAAGATCGCGGACGACATCCGGCGGTTCCTGCAGTTTCAGATGATGGTCTCGGTCCCGCTCATCTGTTGGATGGTCGTCTCCGCGGTGCCGCTCCTAATCCGCCAGCTGATTCCGACTTATGTCGACGCCATTCCGCTTCTCCCCATGGTGCTATTGGTCATCTTTTTCACTCCCAACAATACCAATCTCTTTACGACATGGATCGCCGAGAAGCGCTTCCTCCCTTTCGGACTTTCCAACGCATTCGGAACCCTTTCCATCGGAGCCTCTTTGGCGGTCGCCTGGTATGTCATGGGGCACAAGAGCCTCATGGACGTCGCAAAAGCGAACGTCGTGGGATACGTTCTGTACTTCGCCTATATGATGATGACGGCGGGTAAGCATCTCTGGGGCTCTGCCGGATCCGTCAAGTTATGCCTTCAAGTTCTTTTTTCAGCCGCCTGGTCGCTGGGCGCGATGACTTGGCTTGGAGACAATCAGACCCTTTCTCTCCCCTGGAGGCAGGACCTCGTTGAATCGACCCTATCTTCCCTCCGTATGCTCGTCGCTTTATTGCCCGTCCTCGCCGCCGGCCTCTGGCTAAGCGAGGGAGGCACCTATCTTTACAAAGCGGTCCAGAAAACATTTCGGCTGAGGCTTCAAAATGGATAAAATGTTTCTGGCCACAACAGCCCTAAGCAACTTCTGGGATAAAAGTTCGCCCGTCCTTTTTCTCGGCGAGTGGTGCCTGCGATACGACCGTCGGAAGGAATGGGAGAATCTGGACCACTCCCTTTTGCCCTACCCTTTCGACGATCGCGACCGAATGGAACAAGCGGTCCTTTATTGCGAAAAAGCATACGAGGATCTCCTCCACGCCCTTCGCGAATCACTGAACGACATCCACTCCGTCTCCTGGAGCGACCGATACTGGCGTATCCTTGTGGGACCTTGGCTGCAACACTACGTCCAAATTCTCTACGAACGCTACATCTGCCTCCAAAGCGCCCTGGAGAGCCACAACGTTCTTTCCACTATCGCCCTTTCCGAAGACTCCTTCACCACCCCTTATGACTTCGACGCGTTCATGTTCTCCGTTTCTAGCGACATCTGTAACCTTCAACTTTACTCCCAAATTCTTGGAATTCTGAACCCTTCCATCATTTCTCATAAATCCAAGCTTCAAAAAGCCGATTCGCCCCTTCCTCTTCCCAAAAGAGGTGGCGTCAAAAGTGCCTTGAAATATGTCATATCAAAAATGAACCTCAGGGCCTATCTACGAAGGAGTAAAGTCTGGTACTTCAATTCTCACATACCTCTTTACGACCACATCAAAATCATGGCTCGATCGGCGGGCCGCGCCATGCCGGTGAATTTTGGACTCATTAGCCCTTCCTCCGGAAGCGCCGCCGTACGAACAGACACGCTGCGAATGAAGTTGGGTCAACTCTCCACGGGCCGCGATGATCCATTTTTAAAAATCTTGATCAAAACACTTCCAACGAATTTCCCGTTGCTCTACTTGGAAGGTTACAGGCCATTTCTTGAAAAGCTGGCTTCCCTTTTGAACTCGTCCCCGAGAGCCTTGGTCGTTGAGACCTCCGACTACAGCGGAGCTTGTCTTTTCCTCTCTGCGGAGCTTCAAGAAAGGAAGAAAACACGACTGATTTACGTCCAACACGGAGGGTCCTACGGCACCGTTAAGCACAGCCCCCCGGAAAAACATGAACAGTGTGTATCCAACGAATATTGGAGCTGGGGATGGGAAGAAGGCTTGGGTAAAAGGGCTCATCCGATGCCGAGCTTCATCGTCCGTCAAGGCAAGAACAACAAGGACAAAAGAGAACCAGACGGCCGAAGAATCCTATACTGCGCGAACGACATCGCCCGCTATCATTACCGCTTCTGGAGCAATCCCATAGGCCCGCAGTGGAAAGAAGTCATAGATTGGCAACACCGATGGTTAAGGGCGTTGTCTCACGCCGCGAGAAGTCAATTACTCGTGCGTCTTTACCCCAACAATGATTACGGGTGGTCCCAGCGCGAAAGGCTGATGAGCCAAGGGTTTTCCGACCTTTCATTTGACACGCCCGGCCGGAGTTTCAAAAACTCCCTCGATGAGAGCTCCCTCTTCGTCACGGACACCAACCACACGACTTTCCTTCAGGCTTTGGCGTTGGACAAACCCACGATCATTTTTTGGGATCCCGCTCTCAATGAGCTACGAAAGTCGGCTGAACCCTATTTTGAAGGGTTACGATCCGCCGGTATTCTCCACATCACTCCGGAAAGCGCCGGACAAAAAGTGAACGCGGTGTGCGGGGATCCTCTCTCGTGGTGGAAAAGCAAGGAAGTCAAATCGACGGCGGACGCCTTCCGAGAACAATTCGCCCGCACGTCTCAAAATGTCGGAGATATCTGGTCGCAGAACCTTCAACGGCTCATGTCATCCCCTTCCCTCCCCATCGCGGAGACTGCCACTTGAAAGGCAAATCATTAGTTGTTAACGATGCGCCACGGACCGAGTGAGTAACGCATGTCACAGAATATCCTAAAAGTCGGAATCGCGGGCTATGGCGTCGTCGGCAAGCGGCGGCGCCAATTCATCGATCAACACCCCAGTTTAAAGACGGTCGCCGTCTGTGATCAAACCTTCACGGCCGAAGGCGAGTTTGAGGACAGAGTGCGGTATTACAAAACCTACGAAGGGCTTTTAAAGGAGAAGCTTGACGTGCTCTTCGTGTGCCTTCCGAATTATCTCGCGCCCGAAGTGACGATAGCGGGTCTGGAAAAAAATATGCACGTCTTCTGCGAGAAGCCTCCCGGCCGGACGGTGGCGGATGTCATGCGCGTCATCGATTGCGAACGGCGGCATCCGGGCCTCAAACTGAAATACGGATTCAACCATCGTTATCACGACTCTGTGCGCGACGCCTTGGAGATCGTCCGGAAGAAGGAACTCGGCAAGGTCATCAATATTAAAGGGGTCTACGGGAAAAGCAGGATCATTTCGTTTGCGGGAGGATGGAGGGCGGAAAGAAAATTCTCCGGAGGTGGCATCCTTCTCGATCAAGGCATTCATATGGTCGATCTGATGCGCCTCTTCGCCGGGGATTTCACCGAAGTTCACAGCGTCGTCTCGAACGGTTTCTGGCATCATGACGTGGAGGACAACGCCTACGCCCTGATGAAAACGAGCGACGGGGTCGTGGCTCTGTTGCATTCCTCGGCGACCTCGTGGAGACATCGCTTTCATCTCGACATGACCCTCGAAAGAGGGACGATCACTCTTTCGGGAATACTCTCCGGCTCTAAGAGCTACGGGGCCGAAAAGATCACGGTCGCCTATGCCAGCGAGCATGACGGAGGGGATCCGAGGGAGCAAACGACGCGCTACAACCAGGACAATTCCTGGCGCGATGAGATCGCGGATTTTGCCGACGCGATCACGCGAAACCGTCCGGTCACGGACGGCTCTTCCCATGAGGCCCTTAAGACCATCGAGCTGATCTACAAGATTTACTGCGCCGACGCCCGATGGCGCGAACAATACAAATTGACCGACAAACTTTGACTGGAGAGGTGATGAACCAACTCGAAAAAATTTATCGCGAAACCCCGAAAATCAGCCCTTACGCGAAAGGCTATCTCGAATATCTCAAGGAGGTCTTGGGCAAGCTGGATGAAGCTCCGATCGCCGCCTTCACGGAGAGCCTCCTGAAGGCCCGCGACCGCGGAGCCCGGATTTTCTTCATCGGAAACGGCGGAAGCGCTGCAACGGCCAGCCATTTCGCCAATGATCTAAGCATCGGAACTCAAAGTTGGAAAAGGCCGTTTCGAGTGATCAGCCTCACCGACAACCTTGCCGTCATCACTGCGATCGCCAATGACCGCTCTTATGACGACATCTTTCTCGAACAGTTGAAGGCTCAGCTCTCCCCGGGCGACGTCGTCGTCGCCATTTCGGCCTCCGGCAACTCTCCGAACGTCGTCAAGGCAATCGAGTATGCGAACACCCAAGGGGCCGTCACCGTCGGCCTCACAGGCTTCGACGGGGGCAAATTGAGGCAAATCAGCCAAATCGGCATTCATTCGGAGACGAACAAGGGGGAATACGGTCCCGTGGAGGATGTCCACCTGATCGTCAATCATCTCATAGGATCCTTCTTGATGCTGTCCTGTCGCTCGGAAAAGTAATCTCGACATGAAGCTCATCCGTTTTGCCATAAGGAAAGGGAAAGCCGAATCCGACCCCTTCTTCGGGTGCATGGAAAACGACGTCGTCTACAAGATCGACGGCGACCCGCTATTGAATCCGCGAAAAGGGGAGCGGGTCGGATCCGTCTCCTCCC
>CAZWYB010000156.1:0-6060 GCA_964637745.1 uncultured Pseudomonadota bacterium | reverse complement strand
GTGAATTGACCGTCGCAGCCGCGGTCGTGATCGCCGTCCTGACAATTGTCGCAGGCGTCTCCGATTCCGTCGTGATCCGTATCGGTCTGGTCTTTGTTGGCTACGTCGGGACAATTGTCGCAAGCATCCCCGATTCCATCATGATCCGTATCGGCCTGGTTCCCATTAACGACACTGGGGCAGTTGTCGCAGGCGTCGCCGACGCCATCATGATCCGCATCAGCCTGATCTTTGTTGGCCACGTTATGACAGTTATCCACGCAATCCGGCACCCCGTCTCCGTCGGTATCCATGTCAGCCTTACCGCAACCGCAGGTTCCCGGCGCGATTTTGGTTGCATCGTTGGGGCATTGGTCCACGCAATCGGGCACACCGTCCCCGTCGGCATCCGGTTGGTCGGAAACGCCGCAACCACAGATGTCGGGAGATACCTTGTTCGGATCGTTGGGGCACAGGTCTTGGCAATCCGGCGTCCCATCGCCGTCGCTGTCGGTCTCTGCAACACCGCAACCGCAGGCCTGAGGCAAGATCTTGTTGGGATCGTTGGGGCACTGATCTTGGCAATCCACCGTTCCATCGCCGTCGCTGTCGGCATCCGATACGCCGCAGCCGCAGATCCCAGGGGCGGTCTTGTTGGGGTCATCGGGGCAGAGATCATTGGACAGACAGGAACATTCTCCCGGATGCAAACCCGCCGATCCGCAGTGACTGCCCGCACCGCAGGTATCGGGAGCCGGGGAGTCAGGCGTACCGGTATCGCACTTCTCGTATTTATCGATGACTCCATTACCGCACTTCTCTAATTGGCAACTGCCGCTGCAGCCGTCTCCGTCCTGATTGTTCCCGTCGTCACATTCCTCAGTAGGGCCTAGGACGCAACTCCCCGGAACGTTCACATCGCAATTGCCACAACCGTTACACAGACCGCGCGTGTCGGCGGGGCCGCACTGCCCCTGGTTGTTCAAAATCTGAGTACAGTCCACGAAGGTCGCATTGGGATTGAGTGTACAAATCAGGCAGAGATAGTGCTGATAGTGGCCGGCCGGATCGGTCTTCAGATCGTCAAAAGAATGGACGGACGTGCAGATGGCATCTTTAGTCGTTGTCGCACTTAAATTTAATGGATCCGCATTATGGCAAAAGCAGAATTTAGTACAGCTCGGGTCACTCGGGCTACAACTCGTAGAGGTTGCATGGGCCTGACTGAGGGGCCACAAAAGAAATAAAAGAGCGATCAATAAAAATTTGTTTTTCATAACGGCCCCCTTACTGAATTTTCAATTCTTTAGATAAAGTCGATCTTCCGTTTTCCCATTAAGCAATTCCGATACCAACATGGGGACTGAGAAGAAATTCGACCTAAGCTATTGATTTTGAAAAAGACTCTTTTTACTGGAGTGATTTTGTCTCTTCAGAGGAGGGTTAAATCGAACCCGTTCTTATCGGAAGATTATCATATTGATAGCTCAACGTGTCATGCCGGAAGGTCACTGAAGCTTTTATTCTGCGGCCCCGCCTTTACCGCTTCCCCGGCAATCCCGCATACTCCGAATGCATCTTTGATTCGCGTCTCTTTCCATGCACTTCATCTGACACGAGGCCTTGTCCTTATGAACCGATGACTTGGGGGCTGTCGTCGCCGTTTGTTTGGCCTGCACGAATGGAGCGGCCATGAATCCAAGGGCTAAGACTGCTGCGGCGATGAGGTTAGTTTTTTTCATGATTGTTCCCCTTTTTTTTGAAGATAAAAAGTCTAAACTAAATTTAAGAATCGGACAATGGCACAAAGCCTCCTCCCGGGATTGATGTCCGGGAGGAGGCTTCCGCCAAGTAAATTTTAGCTTTCTAGCGCCAGTCCGATGGTCGCGAGCCGCATGACTCACCATCCTTACACGGATGCGCCATGCAATTCGTATCCCGGACTCTCCACCTATTTCCCTGTTTATCGGTGCAAATAGCGTCGCGTTCCACGACGGTTCCGTCATTCGAAGCTGCATCATCGATCGCAACGATGTTACGAATCGCCAAGAGACATTGTTCGGCCTCCGCAGTCATTCCTTCTTTCGCTTCGATCATATCCTTTGTGCAAATGATGGCTCCTCCCGTCTTTTCATCCTTTACCATCAGTGTCGAAGTCGGCTTCTCAACCTCCGCAACCTCGACCTTCTCCACGGCCTTCTCCGCCGTCACTTCCTGCGCCTGCTTTTCAACAATCGCTTCCTTGCCCGCCGCCTCTTTTCCGATCGCCTGCTTCGCGACGATAGCCTCTTTGCCCGGAGCAGACTCTTTCGTCGCCGTCGACTTGTAGATGATGCTGTCGTTCTTGCTCGCGTCCCCTCCGAAGAGCTTCCACATGTTCTCCATGGCGTGGGCCTTGGAGCCGGCCAAGAGGCCCAAGATGACGATCGATCCGATGATGAGTTTGTTTCTTTTCATGATATCCCCCTTGTTGTTTTCGTTTTTTATTCAGCCGCGGATCCCCCGCCCTTGCCGCATTGAAGGACCGAACGCACGCATTGACTGGTGTTGTATCTCGCGCATCGCCCCTCGCTGTTAACGTAGGAACAGGCGTATTTGACGCAGACCTGACCGCAAGCCTTCTCGACCAGGCCGGAATCATCGTTGTCCGATGACGCCTTGAGCATCATCTCGGCCTCCGCATTTTCCGGGTTCACAGGATCTTTCACGACATCAATAACATCACAGGAACTCGCACCACGGTCGGCACATGCATGAGCGAACCCGTTCATTCCGAGCAGAGTGATGCTGACTAAGAAAAACCCGATGATCTTTTTCATGGTTGATTCCCCCTTGTGGGGAAATAGGATTGCAAAAGCCGTGCTCAAACCCAAAGTTAAAAATTAACATTACTTTTCAAATAGATAGGAAAATAAGGAGCAGTGATCTGTCGGTAACAACCGACTCAGTTGACTCAGAGTGGTATCTCAAAATGAGTCAGCATCGATGTCATCGCTGACGGTGGGTGGTCTTTTGCGGTTCCGATCCATCGAAGGAGCAAACTCCATTTTCTTATTAAATCATTCCCAATGGGCCCAGACTGGATTCTCCTGGCTATTTGAACAAGCGCCATCAACGCATCCGCCTCCACAGCTTCTGATAGTCTCACCATTCGACCTTGTGTAAACACAACACTTACAACCCCAGTATCGATATTGAGCGTTATCAGTCCCCGCCGTCGCATCGGGATTTGTATTTTTGCCGCCGGTCCTATCCACGGCATTCAGATCCTTCGCGGGCGCTCCGGCATATGCCTCGCCCGCCGCCTTCAAACAAGCGACCGCGGCATTCAAGGCATCGTCTCCCCCTGCTTCTTCTTCCTTGATGCAAATGGAATCAGAAAATGACAAGGACACATGAACAGGAGGATGATAATTGCGATCTCCGCTGCCGAAAAACGGGGATGGACAGGCTCCGTAATTCAAAACCTTCGGAGTGGCGTCACGTACGATGGCGCCGCAGGCTTCAGCGCTGCTGTATAAATCCGGGTCATCTTGAGGCAAGCGAATCCCAATTTTGCAGACATAGGATGCTGCTTCGGGAGACTCGGACGGCATTCTCGATTGAGTGAGTCGGGAAGAGGGAGCGTTCATCACCGTAAAATACGCATTGGCATAAAATTCAGCGCAGGCGCGACGAAGATTAGCGGTCACAGCGTTATTCATGAGCATGCTGACATCCTTGGTGCCTTCGGAGACCGCTCCAGCTTCTAGTTTGAGTGCCTCGGCCTCTTTCGGAATCGCTTCCTTCGCCGTGTCTACCTTCATCACCTCTTCCTTCTTCACGATTTTAGCCGCCGTTGCCGGAACCACCTCCTGCGCTTGCTTCTCCGCCGTCACCTGCTGTTGCCCCTCGACCGCCGGCATACTCTTGACCTTGAACCATCTCTCCATGGCCTGAGCGTTTTTTCCAACGACGAATAAGGATCCAAATGCCATCAAGCCGACGGACCATAGAATCATCCTCTTCATAGAACCCCCCTTTGACCGCTCTCCCATGCGGTATCGCTGAACAAACCTGCAAATCAGAGGCCACGAAGGGAAATTAATTTCCCCAATGATTTTGTGTTGGGATGATCAACTCTCGTCTCAAAATGATAATTTTTATCAAAATGAGAATAAGGAGGGCTATCGGACCAATGCGGCATTCAAGGCATGAACAAATCTTTCGACTTTCGAGGCTGCCTTTCCGAGAGAGGCGTTTTTTTCGATCAGTTTCACCAGAGCGCTTCCGACCACGATGCCGTCGGCAGCCTTGGACATGACCTTCGCCTGGTCGGGCGTCGTGATGCCGAAACCGATGGCGACCGGAAGTTTCGTGTAACGCCGGATTTCTTGAACCTTGCGTCGCACCTCGTCCTCCGACTTGAGACGCGCGCCGGTGATCCCCGTGATCGACACAAAATAAATGAAACCTCTCGCCCGCGAGGCAACCTTGCGGATGCGCGCCTCATCGGAAGTGGGCGTGAGAAGGTAAATCAGATCAATGCCGTTTTTCTTGAGCTCTTGATCCAGCGGGGCCGATTCTTCGGGCGGGAGGTCGACGACGATCGTCGCATCCACGCCGGATCGCGCGGCTTCTTTCGCGTAACGCGCAGGGCCGAAGGCCAGGATGGGATTGTAATAACCCATGAGGACGATCGGAACCCTCGTGTACCTGCGGATATCGCGGACCAAAGACAGCACACGCGTGAGCGTCACGCCCTTTTTGAGCGCGCGCTCCGAGGCCTTTTGGATGACCGGGCCGTCGGCCATCGGATCCGAAAACGGGACCCCCAGTTCGATAACGTCGGCCCCGCCTCTCTCGAGCGCCAGAACGAATTTCTCCGTCGCGGCAAGCGAAGGGTCTCCGGCCGTCACGAAGGTCACCAGGGCCTTGCGTTTGTCTTTCTTGAGCCTTCGAAAGGTTTCTGCAATGCGGTTTCCGCGTTTCATCCCCACTCGATAACAACGACTCACAAAGAGCGCAACTCTTTCCCCTTCAGAACGATCTGAAGCGCCATGACGAGCGTCCTTCCTTGGCCGGGGTATTCGGGATTCACGCCGGGCGCCGCCCTGCCGCGGGCCCTCGTGATGGTCGGACCCGATTCCGAACACCATCTGAACGCCCTCGTCGCGGCCAGAAGTTTGGGTGTGAACGGCGGCCTGCCCTTGGGTGAGATGCGCGTGATCTCGAATGTGTCCAATGCGGGAAGTTGCGAGGCGGCCGCTTGCCGGTTCCACATCGATTACGACTTTCTACGCGCGGGAGGTCAAAGATACGTCGACAATGATCCCGTCAAAGGCCTCACCCTCGAGCGCGTCCGACACATGCAGTGGGTCACCGCCCACTGGGAGGAATTCAGGCCGGACTTGGTCATCCTCGCCAAGTACATGGTGGTCTTGGAGCCGGAGGTTTTGAATCTCCTGCCGTGGCGGGTCATCAACATCCATCACGGCATCCTGCCGGCCTTTCAGGGGCGCTATGCCCTGGCCTCGGCCGTCCAGGCCGGGACGGATTTCACCGGCGCCACCTGCCACTTCGCCACGGCGGTCCTGGATCAGGGACCGATCATTCATCAGGTCGCATTCCCCATCAACCGTCATACGGAGAACTATTTGGGCGACGTCTCGGACGTCGTCACTCGCAACATCCCCTTGATGAAGGAGGCGGAAACGATCGCCCTCTTGCAAGGCTTGGGATTTTATCTGAGGGGCCAGCTGGAGCTGGTGCCGAACGAAGGCCTCGGAAAGGCCCAGGTCCCGGACGAGATGCGGAAGAATTACCGAATCCGTCAAAAAGGCCACCACGGGATCGATACGAAAAAGTTTGGAGATTTGACCCTTCTCAGCTCGGCGTGGAAATTCTATTCCGCCAGCATCGGTCTTTGGTAACGCACGCCTTATCAATCTTGCGGACCCACAGCAATTGATCCTTATTCGAGTTCAACGCCAAAATAGCCGGCGGCGGTTCCCATGTCTTTGTCGCCGCGGCCGGAGAGGTTGATGACGATCGTCTTGTCTTTGGGAAGCCTCTTGGCCAGCTGAACTCCGTAGTAGACGG
>CAZWYB010000155.1:0-6098 GCA_964637745.1 uncultured Pseudomonadota bacterium | reverse complement strand
TTGTGCTAATCGGTTCCCTTTGCTTTCGCCAAGTGGAGGTAGGCCGAGGTGTACTCGAGGACGTCGTACGCCAATTGGAAAGCGACGCCCAGGTTGTGGCCGTATTCGCCCAGAGCGACGACATATTCTGCCGAAACGTTGCCCAAGATGCCGCCGATCGCGCAGGAGGTCGCCATGAGGACGGCAGTCTTGTCGGTCACGATTTTAAGATAATCCTCTTCCGTGGTGGCCAGGTCATTCGACTTCGAGATCTCCAAAATTTCTCCTTCGGTCGTCGAGAGCATGGCCTTGGTGACGAGGTTGATGATTTTCAAATTTCCGGTCCCCACCAGGAGGGACGAGGCCTGGCAGTAGAAGAAGTCGCCGACCAGAACGGCCACCTGATTCCCCCAGCGGTTGTTGGCCGAGCCCTTGCCGCGGCGGAGTTTGGCGTTGTCGATGACGTCGTCGTGCATCAAGGTCGCCGTATGAAAGAATTCCATGGCCGATGCGCAATCGATCACCTTTGGCCCGGAAGCTCCGGCCAGGCGCGAGGCGAAGAGGCAGAGCATGGGACGTAGGCGCTTGCCGCCGTTCTTGATCACGTACTCGGCGATGGAGGTGACGAAGGCGACCGAAGACGCCGTGCGTTTTTGGATCACACGCTCCACTTCGGCCAGGTCTTGTTTGATCGGCAGACAAATTTCTTCGAGATTCACCTCGCCCTTTTGCCTCGGTCCAGGATGGTTGTCAAAAGCTAAATCCCGTGTTAGCGGGCCCATCTCATGCGTGCGTCTTCTCGGTCGGGTAAGGTGGGAGTTCTTCTGATACATGGTTTTACCGCCACGCCCGAATGCCTTGAATCTCTTGCGGCTCCCTTAAAAAAGGACGGCTTTGTCGTCGGGGCCCCGCTGCTTGCGGGGCATGGGACGACGGTTCAAGACTTGGCCCAAACGACCTGGGAGCAGTGGTACGACGGCGTCGTCCAGGCCTTCGAGGCCCTGGCGCGGCGGGTCGACGAGGTCTGCGTTGCCGGCCTCTCGCTCGGCGGCCTTCTGGCCCTGAAACTCGCTGAGGAACGCAAGGTCCGCCGTCTGGCCCTTTTGGCCACACCCGTTTTCTTCAAAGGTATTTTGATGAATAAGATCCTCCCATTTGTCGGCAATAGCTTTCTCAAGACTATTTACCGGTATCAGCCGAAATTTTTTGGGCCCGCGATCAACGACCCTGCGGGACGCAAGGCCTTCAAGAATTATTCCATGATGCCGATTCCGTCGATTATGGAAATCATGAAGCTCCAAGAGGTCGTCCGGCCGTGCCTAAAAGAGGTGAAGGCTCCCACCTTGATCCTCCATGCGGTGCATGATACGACCTCGCCTTACGAAAACATGCCCTATCTCGAGAAACACTTGGGGTCTAAGACGATTAAGACGGTGACGTTGGAGCGTTCGAATCACGTCTTGACGCTCGATTACGACAAAGATCTTGTGGCGCGCGAAGTCGTTCGATTCTTTGGAGGAGGTGTTCGGTGAAAGACGTCATCCTATCCATCGACCAGGGGACGACGGGAACGACCGTCATCCTTCTGGATCGCGACATCAATATCCTCGCAAAGGTCAATAACGAATTCCCTCAACACTACCCGCAGCCGGGTTGGGTCGAGCACGACCCGGAAGAGATTTGGCGGAGCACCGTCAAGACGATCGAGGAGGCGATCCGCGTGTCGGACGTGGATCCCGGCCGGATTGCCGCGATCGGTATCACCAACCAACGGGAGACGACGGTTGTCTGGGACCGGAACACGGGACAGGCGATCCACAAGGCCATCGTCTGGCAGGACCGTCGCACGGCGCCGATGTGTCAAAAGTTGAAGAAAAAAGGCTTGGAGCCCAAGATCAAGAAGAAGACTGGACTCGTCTTGGACGCTTATTTTTCGGGAACGAAGATCGCGTGGATCTTGGACAACGTGCCGGGGGCGCGTCAGCGCGCTGTGAACGGGGAGCTCGCCTTCGGAACGATCGACACGTATCTTACGTGGCGTCTGACCGGCGGCAAGACGCACGTGACCGATGTCTCCAATGCTTCGCGGACCCTGCTCATGAATCTGCAGACCCTTGAATGGGATCCCGAGCTCCTGAAAATTTTTCGCGTCCCGGCCAGCATCCTGCCGCTCATTCGGTCTTCTTCCGAAGTTTACAACCAAACGTTGGGCATCGATGGCCTGCCGGATGGAATTCCCGTGGCGGGAATCGCGGGCGACCAGCAGGCGGCGTTATTCGGCCAGGCCTGCTTTGGTGCGGGGGAGGCGAAATGCACCTACGGCACGGGCTCGTTTCTTTTGATGAATACGGGCAAGAAGATCGTACATTCGAGATCGGGGATGTTGACGACGGTGGCCTGGAAGCTCAACGGGACGACCACCTACGCCATCGAAGGAAGCGCCTTCATCGCGGGCGCGGCAGTGCAGTGGCTTCGCGACGGTCTGAAAATGATTCACAAATCGTCGGACATCGAAGGGCTGGCGTCGACGGTGACGGATTCCGGCGGCGTGACGTTCGTTCCCGCCTTCGTCGGTCTGGGAGCGCCTCACTGGAATCCTGACGCCCGCGGCACGATCGCCGGAATGACGCGCGGGACGACGAACGCCCACATCGCGCGCGCCTGTTTGGAGGGCATCGCCTTTCTCCAGCATGACATCCTGACGGCGATGCAGAAGGATTTGGGAGCCAAATTGAAAATCCTGCGCGTGGACGGCGGGGCGTGCGTGAATAATCTCTTGATGCAATTCCAATCCGACATCTTAGGTGTCAAACTCGTCCGCCCGAAGATGATCGAGACCACGGCGTTGGGCGCGGCGTTCTTGGCCGGCCTGGCCGTCGGCGTTTGGAAAGACCAAAAAGAAATCGCCTCCCACTGGAAGGAAGACAAGACCTTCTTGCCTCTGATGCCCAAGAAGGAAATCGGCTATCACCTCGCCCGCTGGAAAGAGGCGGTGAAAAGGGCGTAGCAACGTTTTTAAGCGGCGGCCGATGAGAATGCATTATGTCGGTCGTTGCTTGGAGACTGGTTCCTATTTCACAGATCGCTGCGCGTCTCTCGCCCGCGCTTGCAGGCACCGAGCCTTTTTCCCAGCAAGAGATTGCTTCCCTCGCCCATCCGGTCGTGATTCAAGAACCCGCTTTGAGCCCGTCCTATCGCATCGTTCCTTTGCTGTGGCAAACGCGGCCGGTCATCGTTTTGGCGCGGCTTTCGGTGGCGACACGGGAAGAACTCGTGCGAGTTTTTACGGCGGAGGGCGTGATGCCGCAGGTCCTTGCTTCCGAAGAGGGATTGGGTTGCAACCTGGCCGAGAGGGTCAACAATTGGGCCGTAGGACTGATTCCCTATCTGGAGGGGGCCTATAGCCCGGAGAGCGAGGAGTCGCGGAGAAGCCTGGATAACAAGCGGCGCTATGTCGAAGACATTGCGAGGCTCATCATCGAAGAGAAACGCGCGGGATCGGTCGTAGCCGATTCCTTCTGGGAGCATCTCATGACGGGCGATCATCACGCTATTATTCGACTCCCAGCCGTGCGGGAGATGAAGCCGTTATTTTCCGCGGCACCAAAACTGAAGAAGTAGGAACGCAACCTCTGCCCATTTTCGCCGAAAAGGGCCTCATGGGTCCGACGATTCCCGTCAATTTTCTCAATGCCTCCGCCATCCTGAGCCGAGGTCTGCAGGCCGGGCAGTCTCTGGCGGAGATTCGGGCCTCGCTCCCAGTGATCGAGGCCGCAGGAATCCCCGCGCTCTTTCATCCTCAAGTCGCACTCTTGGACCGTTTTCAAAGAGGCGAAGAGTTGGAGACGGGGAGTCTGGCGACCTTGTCCGACGCCTTGGCGGTGCCGCCTCGGGCGACGCATTTCCGGGATCAATTCCGCTTCATCGAAGAGAACGGGCCTTCGCGAGAGTTTCTCTTATCGGTGTGGAGCGGGCTGCAGGACGCAGGCGTTCTGAGAGGTCATGAGACCAAGGCTCGGACCTTGGCGAATGCGGCCCTCGTGGGACAGATTCCGGCCTTCCTGGTCGCGGATTTCGTGTGGCGGCAAGGGGCCATCGATTTCGGCCATGGCATTTCCGGAGCGGTCGTCCAGCCGGGAAGGGTCATCGAAATTGAATGTCAAAAGAAGGATTATGATGCCGCCGATGGCATCAATCTTTTCTTTGTCGTTTCGGGGATCGAGAAGATTTTGGGACGGCCGTTGAACATCCTAGAAACGAAAGGCGAGACGGTGATCCTCCGCATTCCGCCTCTCAGCGACATTCAGGCGGAGGCCCGGAAGATTCTGGGTGACGAGGCCGTCCATTTCCGTCCGATTCCGGGCGAGATTCCTCCGGAAGAAGTCCATCAGGACTATGCGCACCGCCGCCAGCCCATCGGGCTCCCCTTGTCGCCGGTCTACTTCAGGCCGTTCCGATGCCTTCTCCATCCCTTTCTCTTTGCGGCCCACGATCTCTTTCATGCGATCGACGTCGCTTCTACCGATCCGCACATGATGGAGATGATCGTCAGCCTGCGTGGTGTTCTGAGTCGACTTCCGCAATCGCTTCGCGCCCTGAACGCCGTCCGCCTGCAGACCTACCGGTTGACCGAGGTCTTCGAATTGGATCGTACAAACTATACGGCCTTCATGCGATCACTCTTCATGCCCGTTGAACGGGAAATACGATATGCGATCCTTCTGAAAGACCAGCGTCGGGACGAAAATTTGGAGGAGGGGATCCGCCAGTATCTCGATCTTGTCTTTTCCGAATGGTCGTTCCAGCTTCCCGAAGAGGCGGAAGGGATGGTGGAAACCGCTCGCGGGGCCTTGGAGTGTCTTTGGGAGAACCTGAAAAAGCGGGCGTAACGCGCCTTGATTTCCGCACGAAATTGTTGAAAGGTGCGGGGATGGCCAAACTCAACAAATTTAGTTCCCGCATCACGGAGACCCAAGACCAACCGGCGTCCCAGGCGATGCTCTACGCCTTGGGCTTGAAAGAGGAGGACCTCCACAAGGCCTTCATCGGCGTCGCTAGTACGGGCTACGACGGCAATCCCTGTAACATGCACTTAAATGAGCTCGCGAAGATCGCGAAGCAGAGCTGCAAGGACGCGGGTTTGGTCGGCCTTGTCTTTCACGCCATCGGCGTCTCCGACGGCATCTCGATGGGTACCGACGGAATGAATTACTCGCTCCAGAGCCGAGAGATCATCGCGGATTCGATCGAGACGGTCATGAACGCCCACTGGTACGACGCAAACATCTCCGTCGTCGGCTGCGACAAGAATATGCCGGGGTCGGTCATCGCGATGGGACGCTTGAACCGCCCGAGCATCATGATCTATGGCGGCACGATCCAGCCGGGACATTATAAGGATAAGACGCTCGACATCGTTTCGGCCTTCGAGGCCCTGGGGCAATTCGTCGGCGGGAAGATTGAGGAGACGGAGTTTAAGGGCGTGCTCCAGAACGCCTGCCCGGGGGCCGGCTCCTGTGGGGGGATGTAGACGGCGAACACGATGGCCTCCGCGATCGAGACGCTCGGGATGTCGCTCCCCTACAGTTCTTCACACCCGGCGGTTGCCGCCGGTAAGGTCGACGAATGCAAAAACGTGGGCCGCGCGATCCGGAATCTTTTGGAAAACGACATCAAGCCCAAGGACATCATGACCCGCAAGGCCTTCGAGAACGCAATCACGATGGTGATGGCGCTCGGAGGCTCGACGAACGCGGTCCTTCATTTGATCGCGATGGCGAAGACGGTGGGGGTCAAACTCACGATCGATGATTTTCAAAAGATCAGCGACAAGGTCCCTTTCATCGCGGACTTGAAGCCCTCCGGAAAGTACGTGATGGAAGACCTCTGCAACGTGGGCGGCGTGCCGGCGGTCCAGAAACTCCTCTTGAAGGAGGGATTCCTCCACGGCGATTGTCTGACGGTCACCGGAAAGTCGCTCGCCGAGAATCTCGAGGTGTTGCCGGGCTTGAAGGAAGGGCAGAAGGTCATCGTCCCACTCAAGGATCCGATCAAGAAGACGGGGCACATCCAGATCCTCTACGGCAACATTGCCAAAGACGGTGCCGTGGCAAAGATCA
>CAZWYB010000154.1:0-6159 GCA_964637745.1 uncultured Pseudomonadota bacterium | reverse complement strand
CATATTGTTGTAGGGATGTTGATCATAATTAGGAGTCTCCCCTTGCACGCCGCCGTTTTGATTTAAATAAATCTCGCCCGCTCCGCCGGCGTCCGAAACGAAGGCGAAGCAAGGATTCCGTAAAATCAGGTGAGGGATCGCCCCGTCGGGCAAGGTCGGTCCATCGTGAAGGCGATGGTAATCAACGATGACAGGTGCCGGAGG
This sequence comes from uncultured Pseudomonadota bacterium, assembly GCA_964637745.1. GTDB lineage: Bacteria > UBA10199 > UBA10199 > JACPAL01 > CAZWYB01. The sequence goes on along the minus strand of CAZWYB010000154.1, from coordinate 5,955 downwards.
GGCACCGCAGGTGTGGTCGCTCCGACAGACCATTCCAGAGGCGCAGTCGCTGTCGGCCCTGCAGGTGTCGGAAACCGTGACCGTCGGATTGGGGACGCAAGTCCCGCTGCTGCAGACATAATCCCTGGAACAGTCACTGTCGGCGTGGCACATAGAGGAAGGTGGCGGAGTGGGAGGTGGAGGACTTTCTGCCACGCAAGTTCCGCCGCTGCAAACATGTCCCGCAGGGCAATCACTGTCTGTGCTACATGCGGAAGGATGCGGTGTCGGTGGGGAGTCGCCTGTGTCCGAAGCCGTGTCCGAAGAGGATGTGGAAGAAGACACCGTGGGCGCTGGAGTCGAGGGGGCATTGTCTGTGGGGCCGGATGACAGGCCAGAGCCGTTTTGATCGGTCAGGGTCGCCGCACGGTCGGAGTGGGCGCATCCGGCCAGGGAGCTGAAAAAGAGGGCCGTGAAGATTCCGATCACGAGAGACGTTTTGGATTTCATCGTGTGCCTTTAACTGAAAATGATAACAAATTTCATTCGGTCATACGATCCTTAATTCGAGAACGGCCCAAAGGGGACGGGAGACGCATCCTCACCCTCCCCCTCCGTGATTTGCTCCTCGCCAGTGCCGTCCGGATGGATGCGATGGATCTTCGAATTGCCGACGAAATAGATCCAGTGTCCGTCGGACGACCAGGTGGGCGATAGGCTCGGGTCGGTCGAAGTCGGGGTCAATCGGCGATGGCCATCGCAGCGATAGCGATGGGTTCCATCCGTAGCCATGAACGTGCTTAAACGGCAGATTGCGACAGCCTTTCGGCCACTTGCGAGAGTTTCGGTATACGCTATCAAGGATTCTGTGGGGCTGACGGCAGGATCCGAGTTCCTGAACGGATCTACATCGTACACGGGGGGAAGGTAAATCTCTACGGGAGCGCCGGAATCGTCGGCATAAAGCAGCGTTCCTCCGAAGAGGGTTTCCGCAAATACGATCGTGTCTCCCCAGAACGAAAGACGTCCAAGTTCCGATCCGGGGTAATTCCTCAACCGCGTTACGTGCTCAATGGGCGTAGACGGGGTGTAGTCGACGACATGGATCTCCAACCGGCGGGTGCCCCCATCAAATCTTTGGAGGGCATAGGCCGACTTAGTTCCGTCCGCGTTCCAGACAAACGATGTCGTTTGGTCTCTTAAATCATTAGAGAAATAGCGATCCACGCCAAGGCCCAAGGTCATTTCCGTTCGAACGGTGGCGAAGAGCCCATAAAACGTGTCTTCGTCGAAGGCCAAGAGAGGGAAATGAGGGCGAGAGGCCAGATGATCATAGGTGCGCGCGCTGGAGGTATTGTGAGTGACAGCGATCTCTTCACCATGGATGTTGAGGTAGACGTTTTCCACTCCGGCCCTCTTAGAAATGAAGGCGAAATTGTCGTCGGAGCCGTCCATCCAGGATACTGGTATTCCCGTCTCCGGTGTGTTATCCGAGATCCCGTCGCCTTGCTCGGAGTCGCGAAAGGTGTTGATGAATGTCGTCGGGGTGGTCTTGTTCTCCATGGAGAGGGGCTGGTTCAAGTCGGTCTTCATGACGGCATAATGGGGTACAGCCACATAAGTCGTTTGCTGCTGATCCTGCCCCGCTTGGGCGGTCAAATTCGACAAAACCGCCGACAAAATTCCGAGAAAAATGAATGTTTGCTTCTTCATGAATCCCCCTGCTTCTCTAAGAAGCAAGTCCAATGCCATATTCATTATACCTGAAATTATTATGGTTTTATGAGAAATGAAGACCAACATGCATGGTCTATGTGAGGCTTTTTTGCCTCTGATATGCATGGATCATGCATATCGTAAAGATAGGCTCAATTCAGGGGCAACCTTTTCGAAAAATGACAGATAAAGGGCCGACGATCCTTCTATGACAGGCCCTATCTCACTTTCGGCGTTACGCCTTGCGCCCACCTGGAGAAGTCCTCCCGCGAGGCTTTGAGTCGTTTAATGATAGCTCATCCTGCTCTTCACGCGGCCTTCGAGGGCGGCGCCGGGGATGTGTCGTTGCCGGTTCCGATTAGTGCACTCTGACTATCTGCAGGCCTCTACTCCCAGGAATATACCTCCCATCACGACCCACATTGCACTGGCTCTCGACGCTAGAACGATAAACACCCAACGCAGGATCGGTGCCGGAGCTGCCGCTGTAAACATAATTCCAGTCCACGCCGATGAACTGGCAATGATTTATTGTCTGAACAGAATCCCCTTGGAAATAAACCACGCTGGTACTGTGTACGTTATAATCGTTATCGAAATTGAGGGTAGCTCCCGTCATTCTCGTCGGCGGCACAAACTCATGCCGTTCGTTCTTGACGACGAACCGTCCAAAACACTCCCCAGGGTTCTCCACACGGAGCGTCCGCAAATTTTGGACTTCGATCTCGTAGAGGTAGTCCTGACGAGTGTATTGGTAGTACGACCATCCGCAGGCTCCACCCGGCGACGACCCGCAGTCATGGAGATCATTACCTCGGCACTGCACCGAGGTCTCGCTGTGGAGGGCTTCCGAGGGAATGACTCGTAAAAGGGAATCATATTTATAAGGAAGGTTCATGAATTCGGAACGGAACTCCCGATCATCGAAGTCGCGAACGATTGCCTTGTATCGCAAGCAATCATGGTTTCTTGGCAGTCTCGCCGTGAGAAGAGGCGCTCCGCTCCACGAAGTGACCCTCTGCTCCTCACTGCGGCTGCAGAGCATGTCTGGGTACTGCGCAGATGCCGGTGGATAGGCCTCGATCTGGATGGATTTGACCCAACGCACCGTGGGGCTGCTCTCCAGGGACGTCGTGCCGTCCGGAAGGACTTTCGAGACCGTGCAGACGCGGGAGACGTCGGCGTTGAAATTCAACTCAATGGGTGCGTTGCAGTGCTCCCACCACCGATCCAGGCTGGTTCCAACAGCGCAATCCGCCACGTGTCCGGGATTCGTCGCCCCAGGGGCGTAAACATCGCCGCCTGTTCTCAGGGTCGGTTGAGGATCCTCGCAATGAACGCGATATTGCTCCACCGCGTTTCCCTCGGCGCCGCCCAAGCCGAGTGCCCTGATGCTGATGGTCGCATCCTTCTGGTGGAATGGGCAGCTTCCCGTAAATTCGGCATGCCCCTCCGGGGAGACGTGATCGACCAAGGTCGTCGGGGTGCAACCGCCATGCCGATCGATTTCTCCCATCGTAATCGCGATGGTATGGGGCGTCCGGCTTGCTTGCGCCACAATATCGATCTTAGGTTCGTGCTCGTTGAAGGTCACGCTGGTGCTCTCCATAAGAGCGTTCTCAATCGCAAACTCTTTCGTCCTCTGCTTCCATGAGCCGTCTTCTCCCTGGGCGATCAGAAAGTATTTTCCTGGCTGGAGAAGTTTCACATAAAAGTCCCCGCTCATGGCCGGGAGCTCGATGCGGCAGAAGGTCGGTAATGGCCGTGGTGATGCCGGATCACTCAATAGACTGAAATCGCGGCAATTCTCGTCACTCGTGCATGCCGTGCCGGAGTCGAGGTCGTGATAGCTGTCATAAACACTTGTACCGGGCCGCAGCGGATTTCCGTGCTGATCCGTTACCAAGCCGTGCGTGCAATCCGCCGCCGACGTCGGAAAATAAACGTACTTGGCCCTCAACGTCCCACCGCCCTGGATCTGATATTGGAGGTGGGCCAGTCCGTAACGGCCCTCGACCAAATCGCCATCCAGGGTGGCGCTGAATTCGGCGGGAGGCGGGGTCGAGGCCGGGGGAGGCGTTGCTGAAGTTGGAGTGAGGGAGTCTGAGCAACGTCCTCCCCGGCACTCGGTTCCGTGCACGCAGTCGTCATTCGTCGTGCAGACCGCCGTCGGATCGGATGGCGCGCTGCCTCCGCCAACTGGAGCAATCGTATTCTCTCCACCGCTGACGGCGGTGTCGGTACTCTTGGGCGCCGATTTAATGTCGATCGTTTCGATCGGGACGAAGCCGTCGGCCCCGCAGCGAAACCCCAATTCCCCTTGGCCGGTCATCAGGGGGAGTGTGGCATTCAGTCCGTCATTCGCTTCCTGACAATCGGTGTAAAATTCCATTCCCTTCGTCTGAAAGAAACATTGGCAATCTTGGACAAAATCTTTGGGTTGGATGCATGTGATCGTACCGCCGGGGACAAAATTTCCCGTACAGTTGGAGGTGCCCACCGCTTTCTGATTCTGAGACGTTTGTGTCTTAGAATCGGAACCGCAGGCCGCCAGGAATCCGAGGCTCGCAACGCCCAAGAAAAGAAGCGTTCTTTTAAAAAATTGAATGGTCATAGGTCCCCCTTCAACTCTCTGATTGAGCAAAGGGCATGCCAGATCCTTTGATGTTGAAATGATTTAACTAATTACAATTTCTAATGAGAGATGCATGAATTATGTAGGGTTTCAAAATCCCAGTCATGCATGACTTATGACAGATCGAGCAACCTTTTCCTAAAAACGCAGATAAGGGGGCCGAGTCCTAACTTATGACGGGTCCTCTTTCTCTTCCCATCGCCCTTTCTCCCTCCGTCGTGGGCCAAACCCTCATGCGTGTCGGAACCGCTGCGCGCTACGCCGTCGCTTGTTCCCCTTCGATGACCGTCCCTTCGGAGACGGCTCGGTGGGCCCAATTGATTCAGTGCTGGGACGCGGAAGGCTTGATTCAAGGAGTCAGTCGTTTCGGCATCACGCCCTACGTCCACCTGGAAAGGGACTCTCGGGGGGCCTTGAGTTCCTTGCTGATAGCGCATCCCCGTCTGCATGCCGCCTTCGAAGAGGGTGCCGGGACGGTTGAACGTTCGATCGGGTCCGAACTGCCGCTCATCCTTCCCGTTCTCGCGTCCTTTGATTCTGCGATTGGTTCCCTTCCGCCGTACGTAGCCGATCGAGGCATGGCGCTTTTCTTGGATTCTTTTCCATCGGAACGGCCTCAAGTGGATGCAGGGCTTCAAATTTATCACCTGACGCCGGAAGCCGCTCCCTCCGTACCGATTCCGATGAACCGTTTTCGGAAGAGGTTTCGAACGATGGAGGAGCATCCCGCCGCCGACGCGATCGCCTGGCTTGCCCAACGCGATTTGTCCGGCCTTCGGGTGACGCCCCTTTCTTCCGGAGACGTGCCATTGCGCCGGCACGTCGCCCATGTGGGAAAATTCAGCTTTTTGGGGTTGGACGAGCTTTCGCGCTCGCAGAGGGGTCTCCTTCAGATGTACGGGCGTTGGTCGCCCGTTATCGATGTATTGGCGTTGGGGGCCTACTTTGCGACTCGCGAATCCGAGGCGCGTCTTCTCATTGAGACGCTCCGCCCGCGAATCGTCGTCATGCGCACGGACGGCGCGAGCGGACTTCAGGAGGAAGGCGATCTCCAAATCGCGCGCCTGAACCCGCGCGACTCCACGGCCTCGATTCTACGGCTCGATCCGAAATCCGAAATCCTTTCCGTCACCGTCGGCAACCGGAAGACCCATTTTCACGCCCAGAAACGGGATCGGTGGCAAACCCTTCTCAAAGCGCGCGAGGCCGGCGTCCTGGAGGGGGCGACCGTGGGCGACGGGTTCACGATGAACCGGGTTTTGAAATATGCCGCGAGGTATCTCTATCTCCTCGAAACCACGCCCAGCCTTTACGGCCGGACGGAGGAGAAGGCGGAAAATCTAGAACACTTAATCGACGAGATGATCGAGCCTCTGAACCGGGAGCGGGACGTCCGGGATCACATCCGCTTTTTTTCTGAAATCCTCCATGCCACGGGAGTAATCGATTAGCGGCCGGCCGCCGCGACTTGGGCCGCGTCTCCCAGCGGCTGCGATAGGACCTCGTCCAGCCGAGGACACATGCCCTCGCCGCCATAATAACGGACCAACTGCTTTCCATCCGGAATTTCACATCCCGCGTCCCCCAGATGACGGCTGGGATCTCCGATGCCGGCCTCCAGTACT
>CAZWYB010000153.1:0-6187 GCA_964637745.1 uncultured Pseudomonadota bacterium | reverse complement strand
TAGTCCATTGCCGGTGAAATGCGTGTGACGAGTTCAGCCCACCTGAGATTCGAGTTCGTCCCGTACTCGAGGAACGTCTCGAGCGAAACACTGCTGCCGTCTGGAGTGCGGCCGACGTTATAGTTTGCAATCTCATCCGTGCCGTATGTCAGCATCCCTGCCACGAGGTAAAGCGTGAAGCCCACGAGCACCACCGGCACTATCCCGTCATTCCAGTTCCCCCAAAAACCGACCCCCGACATCGTCCACCACCTTCTCAAATCCTGCGGCACGAGACCCGAAGAGGCGGTCATCGTCGGCGACAGCCGCGTCGACATCGAGACCGGAAGGAACGCCGGGATACTCACCTGCGGCGTCACCTACGGATTCCGGCCCCGGCAGGAGCTGATCGACGTCGGCTGCGATTATCTGATCGACCGCATCGAAGACCTGAAAAAGGTTTTCTTTTGAAACCTCGAAGTCCATTTTTCGAACCTTTTTGAGCCCCTCTAAGCTCAAATGAGCTTGGCACCCTTCTTGCTCGTGTTTTCTATGCAAGGAGGAGGCCATGTCCCATTTATCGATCCCAATCATCCGTTTTCGAGGTATCCAAAGACCCCCACCTGAATCGCCATTGATTCAGTGTTCGGATCCAAAGGGGATCCTTCGCTCCGGGAAAATCCACCCGGAGCTCGTTCGTCGCATCGAGGCGCTGATCGAAGAGGCCCACCGGCATGGGCTCAATCTCTATGTCCAAGAAGGGTTCCGCAGCATGGAGGAGCAGAGACGGCTTTTTCATTCCGGCCGGGGCGTCACCAACGCCCGGCCCGGATATTCGTTTCATAATTATGGGCTCGCCGTTGACGTCGTCTTTCGGGACGACCACAACCGGCCGTCTTGGAGTGAACACAACAACTGGGAGCTCCTGGGAAGTCTCGGCAAGAAGCTTGGGTTGGAGTGGGGAGGCGATTGGAAACACTTGAAGGACCGCGCCCATTTTCAACTGGTGCCGAATCGCGAGCTCCCTCTGGTTCGTGAGCTCTATCAGAAAGGGGGGATCGAAAACGTTTGGCGCTATTTTTTTAAAAAACCTTGAAGAGGAGATAGACCGCCATGCAGACGGCGACGGACGTTTTTGCAAAAATGGCGACGACCCGCGACGCCAAAATCACGAGCGCCTGACTCAAGGCCTCGGCGACGTTCCCCTTCTTGACCAGGCTGTAGAGGAAGGCCCCTAAAAAGGTCCCAATCAGGAGGCCTAAGAGGGCCCCGATCAGGAAGACAGGCACGCCGATGATCGCGCCCACAAGCCCTCCGATCAGGGAGCAAACGACGGCCCCCGTGGGGACATGCTCCTTCTTCGCCCCGAAGGCGCTCGTGGCAAGCTCAACGATTTCTCCCAAAAGGGCCAGGCCAACCACGATCGCGATGACGACCCAGTCGGAGGACGCCTTGTAATCCCTGACAAGGGAAAACAAAACGGCCCCGAGCGCGATCATCCACGTCCCCGGAAGCGTGAACGGCACCATGACAATACCCGCGAGGAGAAAGAGGCAAAAGAGGACGAGATAAACGACGGAAAGGATTTGGTGCATCATTCGAGCTTCAATCGATAACCGACGCCCGGCTCATTGATCAACCATTTGGGTCTTGCAGGGTTTTGCTCGATCTTGTGCCGGAGCTGATGCATGTGAACGCGCAGATAGTTTCCCTGTTCCAGATAAGCGGGCCCCCAGACTTCCTGAAGAAGCTGCCGCTGCGTGATAACCTTCCCGACGTTCTTAGCAAGAAATCCCAGGATTTTATATTCGGTCGGCGTCAAATGGACCTCACGGTCCTTGACGAAGACGAGCCTCTTGACGAAATCGATCTTCAAGGTCCCGTTTTCAAAAATCGGTTCCTCCACGCCGGTCGGCTTTTGGGAGTGGCGGAGGGCGACGCGCATCCGGGCGAGCAACTCGCCGATGCTGAAGGGCTTGGTCAGATAATCGTCCGCCCCCTGATCCAGCGCCTGGATCTTGTCCTGTTCGCGGTCCCGAGCCGTGAGCACGATCACCGGAATACGCGACCAATCCCGAAGCGTTATGAGAAAATCGAGACCGTCCATGTCGGGAAGCCCGAGATCCAGAATCACGATGTCGGGATTGCGCGTGGCCACCTCTGCAAGTCCATCCTTACCCTGAAGGGCCTCCAGATACCGATACCCGTTGCTTTCCAAGCCGACTTTCAGAAAGCGGCGGATCTGCTGATCGTCCTCGATGACGAGAATGGATGGTTCTTTGGTTGTCACCGTTTAACCCGTCCCTTTTAGCGCCTCTTCTTGGGCCAACGGCAAGGAAAAATAGAAGACGCTGCCGCCGCCGTCACGGTCTCTGACGCCCACTTCGCCTTGATGGACCTTCAAAATCCCTTGGCAAATGGCGAGGCCCAAGCCGCTGCCCCACGAGTCTTTTTTGCCACTCCGGAAAAACTTCTCGAAGATGCGCCCTTGATCTTGGGCCGCAACTCCCGGTCCTCGGTCCCTAATCTCCACTTGGATTTTGCCCGCTCCGGAAGAAACCTGAATATCGATGGGCGAACCGGGCGGCGTGTAGCGGGATGCGTTTTCCAAAAGGTTCACCATCACTTGTTCGATCAAAAGGGCATCCAGAGGCACGAGCGGAAGATCTTCGGGGATATCGATCGCGATCTTCCGCCCTTTCAGGAATCGATCCAGGCGATTCAAAGAGCTGCCGATGATCTCTTCCAAGGAATGGAGCTCCTTCCGGACCGTTACCTTGCCCGACTCAATCTTCGTAATCTGCAGGATGTTTTCGACCAAACGGTTGAGTCGCGCCGACTCGTCGTTCACCATTTCCAAAAGACGTTTTTTATCGTCCGGAGAAAGCCTCGCTTCCTGATCCAAGAGCGTACTCGCCGCTCCCGAGATGGAGGTCAGGGGCGTCCGAAGGTCGTGCGAGACGGAGCTGAGCAGCGAACTGATCAACCCTTCCCTCTCCGCGTCCATTTCCGCCGTCCTCGCCTCCTCCGCCAACATGGCCCTTTCAATCGCCAGACCTCCCTGACCGACCACGTTCTCAACGAAGTGTTGACCCGCCGATTCCGCGACGTTGGAATCCGGCCCCGGCCGTATGCCCACGACGCCGATGATGCCCCGGGAGCCGATGAGAGGGAAAAAAATGGCCTTTGCCAAAGGGAGCGTTTGCGTGCCGAGGCCGGCGCTCTTTCCGTTTTTGCAGACCCATTGGGCGACCGCCCGGTCCGTGTCGTCGAAATGCCATTGGGGATTGCTTGCCGCCTCCAAGAACATCAGTTCTGGTTCGGAACCTAGCAGGATGATGATGTCGCCGTGGGCGACTTCGGCCAGGTGATGGGCCACCGTGGAGGAGATCTCCCGCGTGTTGCGGCTCTTCAGCATCTCGCGGCTCAAGGCATAGAGATTGGCGGTGTAACGCTCCCGCTCGGAGGCGGCCTCGGCGCTCCGCCGAAGCTGGATCGTCAAACGGCTGGTGATGATCGTGACCGCCAACATCACCAAAAATGTCACCCAGTACCTCGCATCGGAGACGACGAAGGTGTAAAAGGGAGGCACGAAGGAAAAGTCGAAGCACATGACGCTCGCGACGGCCGAGATAATGGAGGGCCCTTGGCCGTAGCGGACGGCGATCATCACGTTGAGCAGCAAATAGATCATTGCGATGTTGATGATCTCGACGTTGGGTAGAAGCTTTTTGGACAATCCCGTCCACGCGGCGACGACGAGCAGGGGCGCGACATATTGGATCCAGGACACAGGCTTTCGCTCCGCCCTGTCCTTGGGCGATTTTTCCTCTTTTTCGCCGGAAATGGAGTACACATCGATGTCGCCGCTGCCGCGAATCAGTCTGTCCACGAAGGAGCCGACGAGCAAGTCCTTCCAACGCGGCTGTTTCGTCTTGCCCACGACGATTTTGGTGACGTTTTTCTCGCGCGCGAACTTAAGGATCTCCTCGCTGGGATCCAAACCCTGGAGGACAACCGTCTCGGCACCCAAGGATTGGGCGAATCGGATCTGCTGCTCGATCGCCTCGCGCTGGGACTCGCTCAACGGCTTTTGAGGGGTTTCGACGTAAACGGCCATCCAGGCGGCCTTGAGGTCGCTGGCGAATTGCTTGGTCCGCCGGATCAGACGCGTCGAAAAGGGACTGGGACCGATGCAGACCAAAAGGCGTTCTCCGACCTGCCAGATGTTCTTCACGGCATGAAGGGTCCTATATTGGCTCATCTGGTAGTCCACGCGCTGTGCGGTCTTCCGGAGAGCGATCTCGCGGAGGGCCATGAGGTTTCCCTCCTGGAAAAAGTTTTCCAGGGCCCTTCCGGCGTATTCCCCCATGTAGACCTTGCCCTCTTTCAGCCTTTGCAGGAGCTCGGCGACGGGGAGATCGACCAGCTCGACCTCATCAGCCTGGTCAAAGATGGCATCGTTGACCGTCTCGCGCACGATCACACCGGTGATCTTGGCGACGGTGTCGTTCAGACTCTCCAGATGTTGGGTGTTGAGGGTCGTGTAGACGTCGACCCCCGCTTGAAGGAGCTCTTCCACGTCCTGCCAGCGTTTGACGTTGCGGCTCCCGGGGGCGTTCGTGTGGGCGAGCTCGTCGACCAAGATCAGTGCGGGTTTTCGTTTCAGGGCAAGGTCGACATCGAATTCATGCAGGGTGACGCCCTTATATTCGATATCGCGCAGGGGAAATCCGTCCAACCCTTCGACCAGGGCGGCGGTCTCCTTCCTCTTGTGCGTCTCGAGCACGCCGATCAGGACGTCGATGCCCTCTTTCTTCTTTCGTTGGGCGGCCTCGAGCATGGCGTAGGTCTTCCCGACCCCGGCGCACATCCCGAAAAAGATCTTCAGCCTGCCGTGTTTGTGAGTGGCTTCCTCGCGGCCTATGGCCGTCAGTAAGGCGTCTGGATCCGGTCGGTCGGACACGTTTCAGCTCCTCTAAGATGATCAAAAAACCCTGAATCACACCCGTAGGGTGTACCCTATTTTGTAACATACCTGCGGCTTAAAGAAAGATTCACTTTGAGGACGTTGACGCGCGGTTCTCCCAGGATCCCAAAGGTCCTTCCCTCCGTATTGTCCACAATGATCTGACGGATGGCCTCTTCCGGAATCCCGCCGCTCTTCGCGATCCGCCGGACCTGATAAGCCGCCGCCGCCGGGCTGATGTGGGGATCCAAACCGCTGCCGGAGGACGTTACCAGATCGACGGGAACGGCGGTCTGATTTTCCGGATCCGTCGCTTTCAAGGCCTCCAGGCGTCCTTTCACCTCGTCGATCAGGGCCGGATTCGAGGGCCCCAAGTTGCTCCCGGAGGATGAGGCGGCATTATAAGCCGGTGTGGTCGCCGAGAGACGTCCCCAGAGATATTTCGGATCGTCGAAATTTTGACCGATCAGCTCCGAACCGGCGACCTTATTGTTCTCGACGATCAGGCTCCCTTCCGCCTGTTTGGGAAAGAAGACCTTCGCGATCCCCGTAACGACCGCCGGATAAAGCCCACCCGTCAGGGCCGTCAGAATGATGAGAAGAAGCAAACTTGTTTTAAGTTCTTTAAACATATATCCCCCGCTAACTCATCCAAGGCGCGATCAGCATATCGATCAGCTTGATGCCGATGAACGGCGCGACCAATCCCCCGAGGCCGTAGACTAAAAGATTTCTCCTCAGCAGGCGGAAGGCGGCCACGGCCTTATAAGAGACACCCTTCAGGGCCAACGGGATCAAGAGGATGATGATGATCGCATTGAAGATCACCGCCGACAGGATCGCGCTCTCCGGCGTCTTCAGGTGCATGACGTTCAAATGCGCGAGCACGGGGTAAGTGGCCGCGAAACACGCCGGCAGAATCGCGAAATATTTGGCCACGTCGTTGGCTATACTGAAGGTCGTCAGCGCCCCGCGGGTCATCAGAAGCTGCTTGCCGATCTGGACCACTTCGATCAGCTTCGTCGGGTTCGAATCCAGATCGATCATGTTGCCTGCCTCTTTCGCGGCCTGCGTGCCTGTGTTCATCGCAACGGCCACATCCGCCTGGGCGAGAGCCGGGGCATCGTTGGTGCCGTCACCCGTCATGGCGACGAGCGCCCCTTTGGATTGATGTTGTCGGACAAGTTTCAATTTCATCCTGGGAGTCGCCTGGTGCATATAGTCGTATACGCCCGCCCC
>CAZWYB010000152.1:861-6201 GCA_964637745.1 uncultured Pseudomonadota bacterium | reverse complement strand
GCGCCCCGAAAAGGCGATCAGGCCCACGCGGTCGCCTTGTAAAAGATTCAGAAGATCTTCGACCTTTCGTTTGGCGCGTTCGAGGCGGCTGGGGGAAACGTCTCCCGCCAGCATGCTCTTCGAGACGTCGACGGCGATCAGGATGTCCACGCCGCGTCGTCGGACCTCTTCCCAGCGATAACCCCATTGAGGCCGTGCGAGTGCCACGACGGAGAAGGCGAGGGCCACAACCAAGAGGACGTTTTTCCATTTTCTCCGCGTGGTTGAAAGATCGCTCGTCAGACGTTGGTCCAAGCCGTCCCGAATGAACCGGCGTAAGGTCTTTTCTTTCTGCCGCCATCCCCAAATCAGAAAAAGAATAAGGAGAGGCACGAGGCCAAGAGCGTAGAGATAAAGGGGGGCGCCGAATCTCATGGGATCTTCCTCAAGATCGTCCTCGTGAGAACGATCTCCATCAGGAGAAACAAAAGGCCGGGGATGAGGAACCAGTGGAAGCGTTCTTCATACTCCATATACTCCTTCACCTTCGCCTCGCTCTTTTCCAGGCGGTCGATCTCCGAATAAATCTGGGACAAGGTCTCTGTGTCCTTCGCGCGGAAGTAGCGCGCGTGCGTGACGTCGGCGATCTTTTGCAGCGTCGCCTCGTCCAAGTCGGCTTCTTGGTAGATCGTGCGTTTGCCGAAAGGTGTGTCGACCAAGAAAGGCACCGCGCCCTCGCTGCCGACTCCGATTGTATAAATTTTGACTCCGAAGGTTGCGGCGACTTGGGCCGCCTGCTCGGGCGTCAGGTCCCCCGCGTTGTTCTGGCCGTCCGTCAAAAGCACCACGATCTTCGACTTGGCCTTGAGGTCCTTCAGGCGGTTGACGCTCACTCCGATGCCTGAACCGATTGCCGTCGCATCGCCGGCGACACCAAGCGTCAGGTCCTTCAAAAGAGTTTGGAGAAGATCATGATCCAGCGTCAAGGGGGCCTGCGTGAAGGCCTCTTGGCCGAAGACGACCATGCCGATGCGGTCGCCCGGGCGCCTTTGGATGAACTCGGAGACGACGGCCTTCACGGCGTCGAGCCGCGTCGCCCCCTGCCCGTCGATTGTAAAATCCATCGCCTCCATGCTTCCCGACGTGTCGAGGGTCAGGATGATGTCGACGCCTTCGCTCAAGATCTCCGTCTCCTTTCTCCCCGTCTGGGGGCGTGCCAGGGCGATGATGAAGAGAGAGACGGCCGCGAGCCGCAAAAAAAACGGGAGATGGCGTTTCCAGGCGGAGGACAGGGGGCGGAGTCCCGAATCGGGGGATGCCTTGGACCTCAAGCCCTCAAGGCTTGAGTAGACCAAAGGAACCCCTTTGGAGTGAAGGAAGAGGAGCAAGAGAGTCGCGGGTAAAAGAAGCAGAAGAACGAATGGCTGCGCGAAGGTCACGCTGGACCTCCGTCTTCAAGCGGCGCCGGCGTCGTCTCGCGGACGAAGGTCTCGGCCAGCCCGATTAGGGCATGCGCCTCTTCCCGGGTCTTGTGTCGTTCCGCGAATTTCACCTCATCGGTCCCTTTCAGTATCCGGGCGAGGGGCTCTTTTTGAGACTCCGTAAGTTGGGAGATGCGGGGAAGGCGCGCGAGGATCTCTTCCGTCGTCGAATCGGTGGCGGCGAATTGAAATCTCCCTTCCAGATAGCGACGGAAAATTTCAGAAAGAAGAAAGTGAAATTTTTTCTCCGTGGCGGGTGTGTAGTCATAACGCTCGCGCAATTCGGAAAGTTCCTTCAAAATCCGTTCGTGCAGCGGTTGCGGAGGGGCGACCTCTTTCGGTGGCGGGGTTTTCTTAAAATATTTTCGTATCAGAAAGAAGGCAAGAGCGATCAGTCCGATCGCCAGCGCCGCGCCGATGAACCAGTAGGAGAGAGGGTAGGGGATGTGGATTAAGTCCTTCAGGCCTCGGATGTCTTCTTGGGGCATGTTAACGCCTTCTCTCGCGTCTCCTGAAAAATTGAACGAGCGGATCGATGGGAGATTCCTCGGTGCCCAAGGAGATGTGGTCGATCCCCGACCTTCGAAAGAGTTTCTTCCGCCCGTTTCGGAACGCTGCGAGCGATTCTTCCCAACGTCTGCGAAAACCGTTGTCATGCGTGTCGACCAAGGCGAGCCGACCGGATTCGGCGTCGCGAAGCTCGATCAGTCCGACGTCGGGGATCTCTTTCTCCCGGGGATCATCGACCGTGATGGCGATCAAGTCGTGGTGGCGCGCCGTCTGACCCAAGGCCTTCTCGTAGCCGTCGCCTAAAAAATCCGAGATAAGGAAGGACACGACCTTCCGCTTGGCGACGCGGTTCAAAAATTCCAAAGGGATCGAAAGATCGGTCTTTTTCGCCTTCGAGCGGTGGGAGAGGATGTCTCGGATGACCCGCCAGATGTGGGCGCGGCCCTTTTTGGGTGGCAAATAATGCTCCACATGATCGGAAAAAATAATGAGACCGATTTTATCATTGTTCTTCAGGGCGGCGTAGGCCAGGAGGGCCGTCACCTCGGCTGCAATCTCGCTCTTGAACCGGCGGACGCTTCCGAACTGCATGGAGGCGGAGACGTCCACCAAAAAGAGGAGCGTCAATTCGCGTTCCTCACGATAGATTTTCAGAAAAGGTGACCCGGTTCGGGCCGTGACGTTCCAGTCGATGGCGCGGACATCGTCTCCCGGCTGGTAGGGTCGGACTTCCTCGAATTCCATCCCGCGCCCCTTGAAGGCAGAAACGTATTCACCGGCGAAGAGTTCGGTCACGAGCGATCGCATCCGGAACTGGATGCCCTTCAGCTTCGCCAAAATTTCGGGGGAGAGGACCTGGGTCTCCGTCGTCTCCATCATTGGGGCCCTCATGGCACGTCGATTTTGTCGAAGATCTTTTGGACGATCTGATCGGAAGTCAGGTCCTGGGCCTCGGCCTCGTAAGTGATGAGGACCCGGTGGCGGAGGACGTCCAGGCCGATGGATTTGATGTCTTGAGGCGTGACGTAGCCGCGCCCCTGGAGGAAGGCGTGGGCGCGCGCCGCGCGCGTGAGATAGATCGAGGCGCGGGGCGAGGCGCCGAATTGGATCAAAGGCTTCAGTTCGGCCAGCCCGAAATTTTCAGGCTGCCTCGTCGCAAAGACGACGTCCGCGATGTACTGGTACAATTTTTCATCCATGAAGATCGATTCGACCGTTACGCGCGCCTTGAGGATGTCGTCCGGATTCAGGACGGGCTTGATCTCGGCCGGAGACCCACTCCCCATCGCCTTCATGATTTGGATCTCTTCCTCGCGCGAGGGATAATCGATCCGAATTTTTAACAGAAAGCGGTCCACTTCGGCTTCGGGCAACGGATAGGTCCCTTCCTGCTCGATCGGATTCTGCGTCGCCATGACCAGAAACGGTTTCGGGAGCGGGAAGGTCTCGCCGCCGATCGTAACCTGGCGCTCCTGCATCGCCTCCAGGAGCGCGCTCTGGACCTTCGCCGGGGCGCGGTTGATTTCATCCGCTAGAATTAAATTCGCGAAGAGTGGCCCCTTCTTGACGCTGAAGTTGTTGTCCTTGGGCGAATAGACCTGCGTGCCGATCAAGTCCGCAGGCAGGAGGTCGGGCGTGAATTGGATGCGTTGAAACTGGGTGTCGATCGCTTTGGAGAGCGTCTTGACGGCAGTGGTCTTGGCAAGCCCCGGAACGCCTTCCACGAGAAGATGGCCGTCGGCCAGAAGGCCGATCAGCAGACGATCGATCATCGCCTTCTGCCCGATGATCACGCGCCCGATCTCTTCCACCAGCCGGGCTAAAACCGGTGCGTGCTTTTCAACTTCGCGTCCGATCGCTTGCGGGTCCATGACAGAACGCGCGGATAACATTCGAGGACGAAAGAATCAAGGGTATCAAATGCCCGGTACGGGAGTGCCGTGAGGTGAAGGGGAGGTTCCTCCAGTGGTTCCGGTGGATCCGGTCGATCCTGCCGGAGAATTATCTGCCCCGGAATCGAACGCCGCATTCGCATCCAAAATTTTGAAGGACGTCGGGGCGGACTCCTCGTTGTTGTGTTGAACAGTGATGTCGGTCTCGCCCGCCGCCAATTGTGGGACTACGACCGTGACCATCATCGGTTGAGAAGGGCCCTGCGTATTGCCATGGGCGGGTCCTTGGGGGACGAAGAGATTGCGGGTGGAGAGGTCACCTTGGTAATTGGGACCGAAGAAAGTGTGCATTCTTTGCTGTACGATCATGGGAGGTGGCCCTGAAGAGTTGTTCGCACTGGAGCCAACCCTCGAGTCTATTATTTTTGCGGAAGTACCGCCAAAAAGTATGGCGTCGGTGGACGGATTAAAATCGCTGATGGTGAGTGTGACCACCACTCCCGGTGGTGCCGATGAAGGATTGGCGCTGATCGCGGCCGGGGCGGCGCCGCCGGCGTCCGCGGTGGATGTGTCTGGATTGCTGCCGCCGCCTCCTCCTAAAAAACCCCCGCACCCCAGCCAAGGGGTTATCATCAGGAAAACGGCCAAAGTCAGGCCACGGAGGATTTGAGTTTGAGCCTTGCGCACGCTAGTGTAATGATACCTCGGATTATGATTGGAGTCCTGCAAAAAAACGGCCCTTTTTGAACGAAGGAGAGCCATATGAACTATTATCGCGTGTTGTTGGCTTTGTTGTTGCTTTCCCTGGTGAAAATAGCCCCGGCCCTGGCCGAGGAACCGATTCTGGGGACGTGGGCGGTGACCGATGCGAAGGTGGCGCCCTGGTACGACGGCGGCGGCGCCAAACCCAACATTGATCCCAAGCTCCTCCACGCAACCCTGGTTTTCGCCAAAGACAGCGTTAAGGGTCCGTCCGCCGTGGCCTGTAACAAGGTCCGTTACACCGTCAATATGATCGGCCCCGAGGATCTCTTCGAAGGGGGGTTAAAGAATCCGGCGAAGGACGCTGCGGCCCTGGGATTCAAAGGCGGCAAGATCACGTCGATCAATGAGGGTTGCCTCCGATCCGATGCCGACTTAGAAATGGATTTTCCGATGATCGACAAAGATACCGCCCTCTTCGGGCTCAATAATGTCGTTTATACGATGAAGCGGGCCGCGCATTGAAGTGTAAACTCGTCTCGGCTTCCTTTTTGGTTATTTTGATCTTTTCCGCAATCGCAAAGGCGGGACCTCCTTACGTAACGGACGATCCCGAGCCCGTCGAATTCAAACATTTTGAATTTTACCTGGCGTCGATCGCGAATCGCAACGCCGATGGATGGACAGGTGCGTCACCTTTCCTGAATGCGAACTTCGGTTTCTAGCCGGATGTCAACCTTTAATCTATTTCCCCACATGCCCTCTACTCACCTCCC
>CAZWYB010000152.1:0-851 GCA_964637745.1 uncultured Pseudomonadota bacterium | reverse complement strand
GTAAGTTTCGGCACCTTGCCTCGATGCGAACTTCGTTGTCTTGCCGGAGTTCCACCTTCATCTTCTTATCCCCGCGGCCTATTCCGCGCCGACGGCGGAATCCTCGCATTACGGACTTGGTGATATAGAAGTCGGAGCGAAGATTCGTTTTCTCCATGAGAAGAAGTGGATTCCCCAAGCGGCGGTCTATCCTCTCGTGGAGCTTCCGGTCGGCGACGAGAACAAGGGGTTAGGCAACGGTCATGTCCAAGTCTTTCTCCCGTTATGGCTTCAGAAGAGTTTTGGGGCGTGGACCGTTTTTGGAGGTTTCGGCTACTGGTTCAATACCGGAGTCGACAGGCGCAATTCTTGGTATGTAGGTGGCGTGGTGAACCGCCGGCTGTCGTCCAAAGTTTCCGTTGGAACCGAGTTGTTTCATATGACAAGTCAGTTCGATCTCGAAGACGAGACACGGTTCAACCTTGGGCTTGTCTTAGATTTCAGTTCGCTTCATCATCTGTTGGTTTCCGCCGGTCGCGGAATCCAAGGCCCGAATCGTTTCCAGACCTATATTGGGTATCAGCTGACCTTTGGGCTTCAAGGCGAGAGAAGTGGGAGAGACGATGAAAAACATGATTAAAGAAGGCGGGAGTAAAGTCCCGGAGCTGACCCTCACGTTTTGGATCATCAAGATCGCGGCGACGACTTTAGGCGAGACCGGGGCCGACGCTGTTTCGATGTCGATGAATTTGGGCTACCTCGTCGGCACTGCGATCTTTGCAACCGCGTTTTTAATCATGGTGATCGTCAAGATCAGGTCGACTCGTTTTCATCCTTCTATTTACTAGGGACCGAACCTCGCCCCAACACCC
>CAZWYB010000151.1:0-6251 GCA_964637745.1 uncultured Pseudomonadota bacterium | reverse complement strand
GCGGCAGTTGTCGGGCCGCGGCTTGTCGTACTGGAGCGACGGCCGGGGCGACGAGCCGTTGGCTCGGATAAAAGTCCCGGCGGTACCAACCGCCGAGTTGCCCTGGTCGTGACGGAACTCCAGGCGGGCCTCCCAGTTGTCTCCCAAGTAGAAGTGATTGGTCAACGTGCCTTCGCCCACCTTCGCATTCGCAATACCGGTCCTGGATCCGTCATCCGAGAAGTATTCGCCGCGGAGAGTGATGCCGTACCAATTGATCGGCTTGTAATGCACATACAACGCTCCGCCTTGCCAGGCCGTGATGCCTGTGCAGTTGAAGCAGCCTTTTTCATGCGCCCAGTCGTAGTTTAAGCCCACGATCCACTTATCGTTCGGAGTCCACGTGCCCACAAAGTCCACGATCGTCCTCCAATTCCTATCAGTGCTAGCCTGTTCGGGGCCGGTGGACCCTTGGAGAGACAGAGAGACCTTGTCGATCGGTTTGTAGGTCAATTGATACAGGATCGTCTTACCCTTGTTGTTGTCGGCCACCACGTCCCATCCGTTCACGATACCAATCATCGCCGAGAACTTATCCGAGAAGGGATAGGACATCGTTATACCGGTGTGCGTGAAGGGGATCGCGAATCCGAACAGAAGGGACCTCGAAAAGTTGAGGTTGTAAGCGCTTTCGATCACCTCATAACCCATATAGGTCACGAAGTGACCGATCCGGAACGTGAGACCTTTACCGACAGGCGCCGTCAAATCGGCATAGGCCTGTTCGACGTTGAACATGCCCGAGCCCAACGCGCCGGTGTTATAAAGGCCGTTCACGACGCCGACATCCTGACCGAAGTCGAGATCCAATCGAAATTTGGCCCATGAATTCGGGGCGTTTTCGATCGCGATTTCCGCGAAGTTGAAGTCGAAGCTGTTGTGGCGGGTATCGAACACCCGATGGCCATTGGGGCCAGGACATGCCCCCGGCGCTACAGCCGTACAATTCGGATTATTGAAGTTGAACGTGTAGCTGGTATCGAACGACCCGGTGACTTTCGTCTTGTCCCAAAAGGATTGCGATCCCGCGGGTTGATCTTCTGCGAACGCATGCGTTGCCATCAGCATGACCCCCGCAAGAAGTCCTAAAAGTAGTCCTGCCTTTCTGCTCCTGCTCATACAGATTCCTCCTGTTTGAATGTTGAAAAATGAACCCCAAAGCCGAGTTGCACGTCGAAATGGTTCGCGCACCTAGCGATAAGACGTAATGCAACCGTCATGCCACTATGCGTTATTTATTAACTCATTGATATTTATATTTTTTTAAAATTTCCCTCATCAAAAAAGTCGCGTGGTTTTTAGGCACTGCCGGAACTTTCAGCATTCGATGGATAACTTCCCTGGTCTCGACGGGCCTTAACTTGCCTGATGCCGCTTATTAATAAGGCACAGCCTAAATTTTATTCATTCTTAATTGTAGGCAATAATATAAACCCTTGAAAATTCAGTATCTTAAAAAAATCCAAGGATGGCACGTTGCTTGCTCTAGGAATGCGGCCAAGTACACGGGCATTGGATCGGTCAAATCACTATATAAGGAGAAAAGAACATGGCGGCTAACACACCAACGACCCCTGCAGCGGGGGACAACCCTTCCAGCAAGGCGTCGCTCAGCTTAACCGGACTGACCATCAACGCGATGGCGCTGATCGCGCCGGGAGCCTTCTTATGGCTCACCTTCCAGATGCAGTCTCTTTATGGCGCTCCGATGGCCGGCTCCGCTATGTGGTTCGGCATCTTGGCGGCCCTCTTGCTTTGTTTCGCCACCGCCATCAGCTACGCCGAACTTTCGAAGCTGTATCCGGGCGCCGGTTCCTCCTACTTTTTCGCCGAACAGGCCTTTCTCTCAAAGACCAAGGCCTTCAAGTTCGCGCGCATCGCGAAATTCATTACCGGCTGGGCGAGTCACCTTTATTACTGGGTCTATCCCGGATGCATGGTCGGCGTGACGGCGATCTTGAGCGGTTATCTGTTGAATCAATTTTTCCCGGACACCTTTGCCGGCAATTTCAACAGTCCGCTCTTCATGTACCTGTTCTGCATCGGCTTCATCGCGGTCGTCGCGTACATCGCGTACCGAGGTGTCACGGGCACGACGGCGGTCAACATGGCGATCAACGTCATCCAGATCACGGCCCTGCTGATCTTTTCGGTGATCGCAATCGCCTACCGCGTTCAACATCCACAGGGAGCCCAAGGCTATCACCTCTCCGGCGGCGTCGCGGTGAATTACATGGTCGCCCAAGAACCGGTGAAGGATAAAGATGGAAAACCGGTCGCCCAATTGGATGCGGACGGCAAACCGGTCGTCGATAAAACGACCGGTCAACCCGTCTATCAGATGCAGGACATGATGGATAAGGACGGCAACCCCGTCGGAGCCGACAAGGATGGAAAGCCGGTGACGGACCCGAAACTCGCCGCCCCGTTCGCCGTCAGTTACGCGGCCGAAGAGGCGGTCACCAAGGACGATAAGGGCAACGAGATCTTCAACTTCCACAAAGATCCGGGTTCGGTCGTCGCCCCCCACGGATTCAGCTTCATGTTCATCCAGGCCTGCATCGCGATTCTGATCCTTGTCGGTTTCGAGTCGGTCACGTCCATGGGTGAAGAGGCGAAGAACGCCAAGCGTGACATCCCGCGCGCCGTGCTTCTTTCCTTGGCCATTCAAGGAATCGTCTGCTATCTGATCGAATATTTTGCTGCGAACTATTTCCTCCATAACGGCTATACCATGCCGATGGCCGGCTCCTCCGGCGCCCCCTTAGGTGACATGATGGTCTTGGCGGGCACCTGGCTCTTCGGAAGCTACGCGGCGGGCCGCGCCTTCATGCTGGTCCAGGCCTTCACGGTCTTTTTGGCCTTGATTGGAACGACCCTGTCCTGTCTCAGCACCGGCGCCCGCGTGACCTACGCCATGGGACGCGACGATGAAGTTCCCTCCCACTTCGGTCTCTTGCACGGCAAGACGTTGACGCCGCATCGCTCTATCGTCACGCTGGCGGTCATTTCGGCGATCATCGGCATGATCACCTGCACGGTCTATCTGGGCGGCGCGACCACCTTGACCGCCCTGGACGACAAGTACCACAGCATTTGGTACAGTTTCGGCTTCTTCAATCCCGACCTCATCAGCAAGCTGCCCAACACATTGGTCATCGTGACCCTCGTCAGCAATTTCGGGACGTTTCTGCTTTATATGATCACCTGCATCATCGCGATCGTCGCGTTCCGCGAGCATCACAGTTTTAGCGGATTCAAGCACGTGGTCGTCCCCGTCTTCGGATTGTTGGCGAACCTGGCCTGTATGCTCTTCTACTTGGTCGGCCCCTTCGCCGTCAGCGGCATGAGCGTCAAGGAACCTTATATCGCGCTGGGGATCTGCGCCCTCTGGGGCCTCTATGGATTGGTCTATTTCGCCAAATCGAGCAAGACTAAGGACAAGGAGATCTTCTTGACGGAGAAGCCCGTGTCGGCCGCCTGAGAATGTAAATCCTCATGAACGATTAAACGACGACCGTCCTAAGCGGAAGCTTAGGGCGGTCGTTTGGCATTCGCCCTTGCAAGACGGTCAATGGGTGGATAGGGGTCTTGCGCTAACGAAGTCGTAAACCATGGAACTCACCTACGCCGAACAGTCATCTCCGGGACCCGTCCGTCCCAAGAACGAGGATTACGTCGACTTCTGGAAGCCGGAAGACGCAAAGGAGGCCCAGACGCGCGGGGCCATCGTGGCCCTCGCGGACGGCGTCGGCGGACAAGGAAAGGGCGACGTCGCCAGCCGCCTGGCCGTGGAAACATCCTTAACGACCTTTCAAGAGGCCAAGCCGGGCTCCACACCGCAACAAATTCTGACCCAGATCTTCAACGCCGCAAACCTGGCCGTCTATGACAAGGGCATGGAAAACCGCGGAAGCTCGCGGATGGCTACGACCTTGGCCGTCGTACTCTTGCGAGGCAATCATATCTGCGTGGGTAACGTGGGGGATTCGCGCGTCTACCTCGTGCGGCGCGGACAGATCAAACAGATCAGCACGGACCACTCCTACGTGGCCATGCAGCAGAAACTGGGCCTCATCAACGAGGAAGAGGCCCGACAGAGCGAAAACCGATCCATCCTCACTCGAAGCGTCGGACAAGATCCCATGATCCGCGTGGACCTTGAGGACGAAACCATCCTAAAGGGCGACCGCATCGTCCTTTGCTCCGACGGTCTCCATGGCCACGTCGCGGACGGAGAGATCGGCGACATCGTCAATCGTTTCGCCCCCGCCCAGGCCTGCCGCCAATTGGTCACCTTGGCCGAGCAACGCGGGACCGAAGACAACGTCTCCGTCCAAGTGGTTCAGATCGACGAAGTGGAAGAGATCGGCTATTTCCGGGGCATCCCCATCTATCATAAACCGATCCAAACTCCCGACGCGCCGAAGCCCACCCTGGGCGAGGTCAAGCCCGGAGAACTCTTGGACGACCGCTTCTTCATCACGGAGATCGTCAGCCGGAGCGGCATGTCCACCATCTTCAAGGCGACCGATCAGACGAACAAGCAGCCTGTAACGATCAAAGTGCCCCACATGCAGCTGGAAAGCGACCCGGCCTTTTTCTCCCGATTCGAGCGCGAAGAGGACATCGGCTCGCGGCTCAATCACCCCTACATCCTGAAGTTCATCCCGGTGGAGCAGAAAAGCCGGCCGTACATCGTCACGGAATATCTGCGCGGCTATACGTTGTCCCACCTCCTCTACAACGTGAACCCCTTGCCGCTCCGCGACGCCCTCAAAATCATGGGGCATATCTGCGAGGCCATCGCCTACATGCATTCCCAGGGCGTCGTTCACCGGGACTTGAAGCCCCAAAACATCATGATCTGCTACGACGGCTCGATCCGCATCATGGATTTCGGGATCGCGAAGGCGGCCGGCGGGCGGCGGATCACCTTCACAGGGTTCTCGCCCGCGATGGGCACGCCGGACTACATGGCCCCGGAACAGGTGAAGGGAAAACGCGGCGACGAACGGATCGACATCTACAGTTTGGGCGCTATTCTCTACGAAATGCTCACCGGACACACGCCCTTCGAGGGGGATAACCCGTTGGTCGTCATGAACGCGCGCGTGACCGGTGATCCCCGGGCCCCGCGCAAGCTCAACCCCGACCTTCCCCCGCAGATCGAGGAAATCATTTTGCACGCCATGGAACGCGACCCCGCCAAGCGCTATCCGAGCGTCGCCGCCATGAAGGCGGAATTGGAGGACCCCGACGGCGTGACCGTCACCGGCCGGTCGGAACGGCTGCAAAAACCGAAACTCATGAAGACCAAATGGCGTTGGATCAAGGTCCTAGGATGGGCGATCCTCGTGCCTCTGCTAATCTCTCTCGTTTTTCTCTTATTGGTTCTGCATCCCCCCCACCATCATTAAAGGGATTGACGGGAACTACTTGAGGCCGGTCAGGATATCGTTGTCCCAGGAGAACTGAAGGGGTTTGCGGTTCTTCGCCAGATTTTTTTGGAGGGCGTAACCGACCAGAAGGGGGAGCGAGACGGACGGCTCCACGAAGGCCATGGCCTTCATCGCCTTCTTGCCCACCTTGCCCCATGAGGTCGCTTCGTCGAGCGTGCTTCCCGAAAGACCGCCCCAGTGCGGGACGTCCGTCGTCAACTGAAAGGCGTAGGTGTGCCCGCCCGTATCCTTGCCGAAGATGTAGCCCATCACCACCGAATCGTTGATGTAGTTCTTCGGAACGCCGCCGGCGACATAGATCGCTCCCGTCTTCTTCGACTTCACCACCGTCTGCGTCAGCTCGTAGTTGTCCCGGATGGAGTTGATGATGACGCCGCTGCGGCCTTCCTTCAAACAGCGGTGATAGTGTTCGGTGAGTCCGATGCCAATGGAGGAATCGTTGATGGCCGGGCAAAAAACCGGAATGCCGCGTTTGACGGCGGTCGCAAGAATCGAGTTCTCGTCGTTCAGAGTCGCCCCCAGCTTTTCCAGGAACGACCGGGAGGAGTAGACGCCCGGCGTCAAGGTATCCGCGAACTGGCCGATCCAGCAATCCGTCTCCCAAAATTTTTCTTCGTCGATGTAGGTGTCGTAGATGCGGTCGATGTAGAGCGCGCGCAGGTCGACGTCGTCCGAATCCGGCCTTCCCTTATAATGCCGGAATCCGCGCGCCTGGTAGATGTCCTGATAGATGATGGCGCAGGTGGAGAC
>CAZWYB010000150.1:0-6254 GCA_964637745.1 uncultured Pseudomonadota bacterium | reverse complement strand
CGAGCGCCTGAGTTCTACCGTGCGTCACCGAGCGACTTACCGCAATTCCCTGGAGTTTTTGAAACGGATCAAGGATTTCAACCCGGTGATCCGAACGAAATCGGGCATCATGCTCGGGCTCGGAGAAAGACGGGATGAGGTCTTGCAAGCAATGGCAGATTTGAGGGACGCCGGCTGTGGAATTCTGACGGTCGGTCAATATCTGCAACCGACGACCTCCAATCTCCCTGTTCACGCCTACATCGAACCGGAGATTTTCCAAGACTATGAGAAATTAGGTTACGAGATGGGATTTCAATCGGTAGCTTCGGGTCCCCTGGTGCGGAGCTCGTATCACGCGGAGTCAATGATCCCCCATGGAATTTGAAAGAATCAAACGTCTTCCCCCTTACACACTGGGCGTCGTCGTTGCGATGATGACGGAGGCCCGTAAGAAAGGGGAGGACATCATCAATTTAGGGATGGGCAACCCTGACATCCCGACGCCGCCGCACATCGTCGCGAAGTTGGTCGAAGCGGCCCAAAAAGGGAAGAACCATCGCTATTCGGTTTCCCGCGGCCTTCCGAAGCTCCGCATCGCGATCTGTAACTGGTACAAGCGCAACTTCGGGGTTGATCTCGATCCGGACTCCGAAGCCATCATGGCGATCGGGGCCAAGGAGGCTCTGTCGCATCTCATGCTGGCCGTCACCAACCCCGGCGACGTGGTCTTCGTCCCCAACCCGACTTACCCGATCCACACATACTCCGTGGTGATCGCCGGGGCGGACGTCCGCGGGATCCGTCTGGACCCGACGACCGACCTGCAAACGGACTTTTTCGAAAACCTCGAGCGGGCGACGAAGACGATCTGGCCGAAGGCGAAGTTTTTGATCCTTTCCTTTCCTTCCAATCCGACCACTCAGGTCGTCGATCTTCCGTTCTTCGAGCGGGTTGTCGATTTCGCGCGCGAACACAAGGTCAAGGTGATCCACGACTTCGCCTACGCGGACCTGGTCTTCGACGGCTACAAGGCGCCTTCCATCCTGCAGGTGAAGGGGGCTAAGGACGTCGCGGTGGAAATCTATTCGCTCTCCAAGGGCTACAGCATGCCGGGCTGGCGCGTGGGTTTTCTCTGCGGCAACAAGGACCTTGTCTATGCGTTGACGAGGATCAAGAGCTATCTCGACTACGGTCAATTCGCCCCGATTCAGGTCGCGGCGACGGTCGCTCTGGACGGGCCGCAGCATTACGTGAAGGAGATCATTGAAATCTACAGGAAAAGACGCGACATTCTCTGCGACGGGTTGACGCGCGTCGGTTGGCCGATCGAACGCCCGAAGGCGACCATGTTCGTCTGGGCGAAGATCCCGGAGCCGTTCGCTTCCTTGGGATCTCTCGAGTTTGCAAAACTGCTCCTTACCAAGGCGGGCGTCACGGTCTCGCCGGGCGTCGGTTTCGGGGAGTATGGAGAGGGCTATGTGCGATTCGCCTTGGTCGAAAATGACAAGCGGATCCGTCAGGCCGTCAACGGCATTAAAAAGGTGCTGAACTCATGAGCTCTAAAAAGGAACTTGGCGTCGGCCTTCTGGGACTTGGAACCGTCGGTTCCGGCGTCTGGAAGATCTTGAACCAAAACAAACGCCTGTTGGAGGAGAGAACGGGTAAGACGATCCGGGTTCGCAAGGTCTGCGTGCGGGATGTCTCTAAAAAGAGGGCCGTCGAGGGCCCTGCGGAGCTGATCACCAAAAACCCGGACGACCTCGTAAAGGATCCCGCGATCGACGTCATCGTCGAGGTCATGGGCGGACTGGAGCCGGCGGGAACGCTGCTTCTCAAGGCGATCCGTGCGGGAAAGCCGGTTGTCACCGCGAACAAGGCCTTGCTGTCCGAGCGGGGCGCCGAGATCTTCGCGGCGGCGCGCGAGAAGGGTGTTTCAGTGGGATTCGAGGCCTCGGTCGCGGGGGGAATTCCGATCCTGAAGGCGATTCGAGAAGGCTTCGTCGGCAATCGGATCCTCGAAATCTACGGGATCATCAACGGAACGGCGAATTTCATCCTCTCGGAAATGAGCGACCAAGGAGAAGATTTTGAGGACGTGTTGAAAGAGGCCCAGAAGGCGGGCTACGCGGAGCAAGACCCGACTTTCGACATCAAGGGGATTGACGCCTCCCAAAAGCTCTCGATCTTAATCTCCCTTTGCTATGGGGTCGAACCGCCTCGAGAGGGCCTCTTCGTCGAAGGCATCGATCGGATCACGGCTCTCGACATCGAGTTTGCGCGAAAACTCGGGTACGTGATTAAATTATTGGCCATCTCCAAGGAGCACGCGGGCGCAATCGAGGCTAGGGTCCATCCGACGATGATTCCCGTCCATCATCCCTTGGCCGACGTGAAGGGCGTCTTCAATGCGGTCTACGTCAAAGGCGACGCGGCCGGTGAGACGATGTTCATCGGAAGAGGCGCGGGCATGCTGCCGACGGCCTCCGCGGTGGTGAGCGACATCGCGATGGTCGCGCGCGGACTTCCGTCTTCCGGGGCGGATTTTCTACCCATGCGTCGGACGGCGATCCAGCCGATGAAGGATCTCGCGACCGAATATTATCTGCGATTTTCCGTCGTCGATAAACCCGGAGTGCTCGCACAAATCGCCAAATATCTGGGCGACCACCATATCAGCATCGCCAGCGTCTATCAGCAGGAGAGGGATGAAGGATCGAAGGTCCCCATCGTCATCATGACCCATGAAGCAAAGGAACAAAACATCCAAAAGGCCATCTCAAAAATTGACAAACTGGAGGCGGTCCTGGACAAAACAGTCCTTTTACGTGTTGAGAGGTTTATGAAATGAGTTACAACGGCATCATCCTTAAATATCACAAATATCTTCCAATCAATCCTCAGTGTGTCGTGACGCTGAACGAGGGCAATACGCCGCTTCTTCCGGCTCCGCGTTTGGGGGCCCTTTTAGGAGAGGGCGTCCAAGTTTACCTCAAATTGGAGGGACTGAACCCGACCGGATCGTTCAAGGATCGTGGGATGACCTACGCCGTCTCCAAGGCCGTTGAAGAAGGCTCCAAGGCCGTCGTGTGCGCCTCCACGGGCAACACTTCCGCGGCGCAGGCCGCGTATGCGGCGCGGGCGGGACTTCGGTCCTACATTGTGATCCCCAAGGGCAAGATCGCCCTGGGAAAACTCACGCAGGCGATGATCCACGGTTCAATGGTCGTCGCAGTCGACGGCAATTTCGACGAGTCGCTCATGCTCGTGCGACAGATAGCGGAAGACGGCTATGCGACGATGGTGAACTCCTTGAATCCGCATCGGCTCGAGGGTCAAAAGACAGCCGCTTTCGAAATCTGCGAGGCCTTGGGACGGGCCCCGACGCACCACTCCCTCCCGGTCGGGAACGCAGGAAACATCACGGCCTACTGGAAGGGGTATCGCGAATACCGCGCGGAAGGGGTCATCGACGATCTTCCCAAAATGCTCGGGTTTCAGGCCGCCGGGGCGGCTCCGATCGTCTTGGGTCGTCCCGTCAAAAATCCCGAGACCGTCGCGACGGCGATCCGCATCGGAAATCCGGCGTCTTGGAAACAGGCCCTTGCGGCCCGAGACGAATCGGGGGGCTTGATCGACAAGGTCACGGACCGAGAGATCCTCAAGGCCTATCAATTTCTGGCGACGAACGAGGGCTATTTCTGCGAACCCGCGTCGGCGGCATCCGTCGCCGGCCTTCTGAAATACGCCAAGAAGGGGCTGTTCAAAAGAGGAGATCTCATCGTCTGCACGTTGACGGGACACGGCCTCAAGGATCCGGATACGGCGCTGAAGACCGGAAAACCACCGGTCGTCGTCAAACCCGATTTCAAGAAGGTGCTCAAGGCCTTGAGGCTCTCATGAAACCCAAACCGATCTTCGCCCCGTGGCGGATGGAATTCATCCTCGGCAAGAAGGAGAAGGGGTGCGTGTTCTGCAACCGCCACGGAAGGAAGCAAGACCGGAAGGATCTGATCCTCAATCGCGGAAAATACAGCTTCGTCATCCTCAACAAATTTCCTTATAATAACGGACATCTGATGGTCGTTCCCTACCGACACATCTCGTCCCTCGGAGAACTGACACCCAAAGAGTCCAATGAGATAATGGCGTTTCTCGCCCGGGCTGAAAGGGCGCTTAAGAAATTCATGAAGCCGCAGGGATTCAATGTCGGTCTCAATCTCGGCAAAGCGGCGGGGGCGGGGATCGACGATCACTTGCATTTCCATCTCATCCCCCGTTGGTTCGCCGATACGAATTTCTGGCCCGTGATCTCATCGACGAAGTCCATGCCTCAACATCTGATGCAGACCTACGATCTGCTGAAAAAGAATTGGAAATGACTTAGAAGACGAAATCCAGTATAGTTTTGTCGGGAAAGGGGGATTTCCATGAAAAAGGTCTTTTCGGCTCTTTTCCTCTCCGTATTCATATTCATCATCCTCAACTTTCTGTACTGCAACCTGAACGACGAAGCGTTCAATTATCCCATGACCTTCCGATTCACCGTCCCCCATATTCTGACCCTCCGATCCATGCCTGTTCCCCTCGGTTTCGTGGTCATCACGAGTTTTTCTCTCGGAATCCTTTTCCTGGCCCTTTTGCAGGCGATCCCGGCGCTCTTTAAGACCATCGCCGTCCGATCCCGGGATCGAAAGATCCGTGAGCTGGAGAAAGAACTGGAAGAGGCCAGAAGGCACGAGGTTTCAAAGGCTGCCGAAGGAGACCACGCCACGGCGTCGGAAGGAGAAGTCGATCATGGCTGATGCGCCATCCGATGCCCCCGCCGTCGCCGACCGTTATTACGATTATCGAAAGGCGTACCCTTCCCTCGAGGTCTTCAAGGAAAAGAAAGACGTCGTGATCGCCGAGGCCAAGAAGGTCATGGAGATGCCCTGGTTCGAATGGCCGGAGAAGGGCCTCTATATGGCAAAGGATAAATGGGACGTTTTCCCTTTCGTGGCATTCACCACCTGGTTCGACAAGACCAGCGATCTCTGTCCCGAAACCAAGAAGATGCTTCAGGCGATCCCCGGAATCCAGACGGCCCTTTATTCGCGGCTGTCCCCGGGAACGACGCTGGTGCCGCATATTGGATGGGGTGACTTATCGAACACCATCCTGCGCTGCCATTTCGGAATCGTGGCGCCTCCGGATTCCGGAATGTGGGTCGACGGTGAATTCCAGCAACAGAAAGAGGCAGATTGGATCGTCTTCGACGATAGCAAGCTTCATTCGGGATATAATTCTTCCAAAGACCAGTTCAAGGTCGTGCTTCTGGTGGATATCACGAGACCGAATTGGGTTCCAAAAGGGACAGCCGAAGTCGGATTCACTCCCGCCCTCTATAATCTCGTCCAAAATTTGAGACAGATTCTCTAGGAGTCGCTAGATTTTTCCGGGTGTCACGCGTCTCTTCTGGAGATCCTTGAGGGAGATCCCGCCTTCTTCTTTACCGGGTTTCGGAGTGGTGGAAGGCTCGGATCGTCCCGAACCCATGATGCTGGACAGACGGGCTGCGGCAATCTGCTGAGCCGTTGAGCCGGCAGTGAATGCGCTCTTCTGGACTTGTTCCTGAGCGAATTTCGCGTCTCCCTTCTTCGCCTTGCGCATCTTATCGACGCCGACCTCCAGAATGCGCATCGGAGAAGGGTATTGGTTCATCACGCCCAACAAATATTTCTTCAACTCACGATCGACGCGGAACTTTCCGTTGATCAATCGGCCTTGGGCCTTCAAATTGTTGATGACGGTGGGGGCATAAGCCGGACTAAACATGGTTCCGGGCAGAATCTTGTCTTTCAACAACTTCAGCACTTCCTGCTCCGTATAATCCTTTTCCTCCATAGTCATGGGATCAAAAGGGGCGTTCACCGGCCCGGTGTAGTGAAACTTCTTCTTATCGAGCCATTGCTCTTTGGTGAGCCAATAGTGCCCATTCTGGCGTCGAGACGGCTTGAAGGCCTCCACCCATTGAGTAAAGCTGTATTTGCGGGCATCAACAAAGCCAGACATGTACAGGAACATGAGATCCTGAATGCCCAGTTTGAAGATGATATATTTCTTGCCGTCTTCAGGAGACTGGGTTGCGACTTGGTCCCAGATTTGATCGAGTTGACTCATTAGGTTCTATACTATTGATTTTATTTGTATTTTATTTGAATAAGGCTGGAATAGCAAATAAAAAAGGCTTAGTTCAAAAGAACTCAGCCTTTTCGTTTCTTTATTTTTAAGAA
>CAZWYB010000149.1:0-6301 GCA_964637745.1 uncultured Pseudomonadota bacterium | reverse complement strand
GGGGACGACGGGGAAGTCTCCGGGAAGGATGGAATCGGGCGTCTAACCCTTGACGAGGCGTTCCCGAAACTCGACCGTCTTCTGGCGAAGACCCGCATCGTCCAAGGTCTTGATCTGCGGTTCGAGATCGTTGATCTTCCCGACCAACGGGAGGATCTTTTTCAATTCTCTTTCGTTTTTGCTGCCGAAAACCCGGCGTGCCAATTTCTGAAACATATAAATTGTCACTATAGAAAAGTTATCGCGTATTTGGCAAGAACTACGCGTCCTTTCATTTTCCTTGCAGCCGGTCTCCAAATTTGGTTCATTGCCGCAGTTCGTAGGTCTAAACCATTTTCCTTTTTAAGGAGGGAATCATGAAGGCAAGCACCCAGTCTCTGTCGCTCCTCGCCTTGGCCGCCCTTGCGGTCATCGGCTTAAGCGCCTGCAGCAAGAACGAATCCGCCCCCACGGGCCCGACGGCCTCCAAGAGCGACGCCGCTCCCACAGCCGCCGGCGGCGGAGTCGGCATCACCGAATGCGATGATTACATCAACAAGTATCAGAAATGCCTGAGGGGCAAGTTCCCCGCGGCGGCCCAAGTGGCCTTGAAGACGGGATTCGACCCAACGATCGCCCAGGGGAAACAGACCGCGGCAACGCCGGAAGGCAAGACGGGTCTTGCCATGGCGTGTAAGGCGGCATTGGACGCCTCCAAGCAAGCGATGACGGCCTACGGCTGCGAGTGGTAAAAGTCTAAATTCGTATTGAAAAATAAATGGGGCCTTCCGTTACGACGGAGGGCCCTTTTTTATGTGAAACGTACCTTATTGGAGTATGTATTTCATCGGATCGACGGGAACGCCGTCGACATGGATCTCATAGTGGAGGTGGGGGCCGGTGGAATGTCCCGTACTGCCCACAAGGGCGATCTTGGTTCCTCGCCTGATCTTCTGTCCCTCTTGCACGAAGAGCTCGGATGTGTGGCCGTATTGGGTGGTGATGCCGAATCCGTGATCGATGATGACCGTCTTGCCATATCCGTTCTTATAGCCGGCATAGGTTACGACGCCGTCCGCAGGCGCCATGATGGGCGTTCCCCATGAGGCCGCGATATCAAGACCCGGATGAAAATCGGCGGCGAACGTGAAGGGGGAACGGCGATAGCCGAAATCGCTGGTCACCCAGCCCTTGACCGGCCAGAGCGAGGGCGTGGAGGCGATATAAGTCAACTTGTCTTCCTGAACCTTCGTCAATTCCTTGATCTTCGCCTGAAGATCCAAACTGCGCGTTTCTAGACGCTCCACCTTGGGATCCAAATCGGAAAATTGAATACCTTCCGTCCGGGCTGCGACGTCAAACTTGGGGTCGGGTGGGATCGGACCGATGCCCTTCTGCATAGGAACCCGTTCCGTTCCGACGATCGAAGCCAGCTTGCCCGCCAGGGTTTCGGTTTCACCGACCGTCTGCTCCAAGACCGCCACTTTCGCCAAAAGATCCTTCCTCTCCTGCTCATAGGCCTTCATGGAGGTTCGGTCCTTTTCGAAGGAGGAATAGAGAGAACGGTAGTACCAAAAACCGACGGCATTAAAGACGAAAAAGGATACGGAAATCAGGACGGCTCCCACCAGGATTTTGAGATGGCGGGACGTCAAATGAAACTTCTTGATTTCCTGACTGTTGCCCGGGATGAGGAAAAAACTATAAGAAACGTCAGTCGTCTTCATTTTGAGATTCGTTAGCCTTGTTTAATTTTGGGATTTTTTAGGAGAGGCAGAGAACTAAGTAACAACCGGTCGCAAAGGTGTCAACCAAAAATATGAAGCCTCCCGACAACCGCGTATTCACTTGTATGCACAGCGTTTTTAGCCCTCTTCCGTGGAAAGGATGTGGGCGATGATGACCGTGACGTTGTCGTCTCCCCCTCGCTTGTTAGCGAGTTCAATGAGCTTCTGGCAGGCCTCCCGAGGCTGATTTTTGGATACGATCTTCTGAAGATCGGCATCCTCCACAAGGTTGGTCAAACCGTCCGAACAGAGGAGGAAGCGATCGCCCGCCTCCAGGTCCCGGATCAGCAGATCGATTTCCACGTCGTTCTGGAACCCGACGGACCGCGTGATGATGTTTTTGAACTTGTGATGCTTCAATTCCTCCGGCGTGATAAAACCCGCGCGCAGTTGCTCCGCCACCAACGAATGGTCGGCCGTCAGCTGGGAGATCGCCCCCTCACGCACGAGGTACGCCCGGCTGTCTCCGACATGGGCGATGAACCCCTTACCGTCCCGAATCAAGAGCGCCACGGCCGTCGTCCCCATCCCACGTAAATTGACGTTGCGAGCCGCCTCTTCGAAGATCCTCTGCGAAGCCATCCGAATCGAATATTTGAGGATCTCGCCGGCATCGGTGCGATCAAAGACGGCATCCGTGGAGATCGTCGCATCCGGGTCGTCCAAGATCTGCTTCACAGTCTCTTCCACCGTCTTCACCGCGATGCGGCTGGCGTACTCGCCGCCCAAATGGCCTCCCATGCCGTCGGCCACGATGTAGAGGCCGAGGCCTGCGTTCACGAGAAGACTGTCCTCGTTCTTCTCGCGTTTCTTTCCGACGTCTGTCAGTCCGAATGAGTCCACTTTCACGTTCCACCGATATCGAGCTCGCTCACCAGAACGGAGGGTGAGCCGAATGAGTGATAAAAACGAAGGTCCTCTCCGACACCCACAACCTTTTTGAGCATCTCATGGAGGTTTCCGGAAATCGTCACACCCCTCACCGGATGGCTGCGTTTTCCGCCGTCGATCCAGAGGCCGCTCGCACCCAAGGAAAAATCACCGGTCACGGCGTCCACGGTATGGACGCCGATGACGTCACGGATCCAAAAACCCTTGTTCATGTCCCGAAGCAAATCTTCAAGGCCTCCCCGCCCTTTGGCAATGAAAAAATTCGTCGCCCCCACGCGGGGCGGCTCCTTATAGTTGGGCCGGACGGCATTGCCGGTGCCAATGATCTTTTCCTTCTCCGCAGCCGCGAGGTCGTAGAGAAAACCCTTCAGGATCCCGGCCGAGACCGTTTCATTGACACGCGTCGGCATTCCTTCCGCATCGAAAGGGAAACTCGAAAAGCCGCCGTCCAGGTTCCCGTCGTCGACGATATGGAGAAGCTTGGAGTAGATGGGTTGCCCGACCTTTCCTTTCAGGGCGGACCTGTTTTTTTGCACCTGATCCCCGTAAAAAGAGGTCGACAGGACGCCGAGAAAGGATGAGGCGACGGCGTTGTCCAAGAGGACCGGAGACTTTTGAGTGTTCACAGGTTTTCCGCCGAGCTGCGACGTCGCCTTTTCAGCCGCCCGCTCGGCCAGGGAGCGGGGATCCAAACGATCGAAGTCCGCAGCGAAGTCGTTGTCCCACGCCATTTCTTGATTACCTTTTTCCTCGGCCATAACCATCAAGGACAGAGTGTATCGCGTCTTTTGATGCGTGCATTCCAAGCCACGCGAGTTCTTGAGCGTCACCGTCTTTGTTTCTTCCGCATAGCTCGCGTCGCGCACGCGCGACACACGAGAGTCATAGGCCTTGGCGAAACGCTCCAGGTCCAAGGCCATTTGATGTTTGGAGGGAGAAGACGGAAGAACCGCTCCGGCGCCTCTCCCACCGACCGGCGCACCACGATCCTTCGAGGGAAGCTCAAGCCTTCCGCCTTCCTCGACGATTGTCAGACTATTGTACGCGAGATCGACCATGCGATCAAGAAAGGCGGTCGTCTCGTCGCTGGAGCAGGCAAAACCGCATCGTCCCCCCTTAAAGAGGCGCACGGCGACGCCTCGCTCGACGGCCTGATCCAGGGAATCGATCTGTCCGTTCTTGGCCTCGACGGAGAGGTCCTGGGACTCGACCCGGTAGATTTCGAAGTCATCCAAGGACAGGGAACTCAGTCGGCCGTTCAGGTAGGAAAGCGTATCCATAAGTCAGTGGCGGGCGACCGCGTTTTTCAGCATTTCTCGGGCATGGGCCATGGCCTGTTCCGTGATCTTGATTCCCGCCAGCATCCGGGCGATTTCCTCTTCCCTCTGGGTTTTTTCTAAAAGATCCACACGGGTGAGCGTCCTTCCCCGTTCGGTCTTCTTGTGGATGACAAAATGATGGTCGGCATAACAGGCGACCTGAGGGAGGTGCGTGATGCAGATGACCTGTTTTTTTCCGGACATCTCCGCCAGATTTCGGCCTACCACTTCGGCCACGCGCCCTCCGATGCCGACGTCCACCTCGTCGAATACGCAAGTCTCGGCCGATTTGAGCCCTCCCAACACCTTCTTGATGGCCAAGAAGATCCTCGAGATTTCACCTCCGGAGGCCACGCGCACCAAAGGTCGAGGCCCTTCGCCGGGATTGGGCGCGATTAAAAATTCGCCGGTGTCGATGCCGGATTCGCCCATTTTTGAAAGCGGTTTGAGGTCGAAGGTGAAACGAGCTCCCGTCATTCCCAAATCTTTCAGCTCCGCTTCCACGTCGCGCGACAATTTTTGCGCAGCTTTTAAGCGTCTGGCGGAAATCTCCTTGCCGCTCCGCGCAAGTTCCTTCTCGCACCGTTCGATCTCGCCGTCGATCCGGGCGAGCTCGCCATCAAAATTCTCCAGGAGATTGAGTCCCTCCCGCATTTCCGCCGCCTTCTGAAACAGGGCTTCGAGCGAGCCGCCGTGTTTCTTCTTCAAACGCGACATAAGGGCCAGGCGGTCCTCCACTTCTTGGAGTCTCTCCGGATCGCATGCGATCTTTTGGCCGTACGTCCTCAAAAACTTGGCTGCTTCCTGAATCTGGCAGAGGGATTCTTCGACCCGTGCGGCGATCGGCGCCAGCTGGGGGTCGATGGCTGCGGCTTGATGAAGCTCGCGGGACAGGCGCGACAGGCGTTCGGCAATGGCCTCCTCCCCGGACTCCAGCACCTCCTCGCCTTTCAGAGTCGTCTCGCCAAGCCGTACTGCGTGCTTCAGAACATCCCTCTCCTTTTGAAGAGACTCCTCCTCACCCTCTTGAATCCCGGAGTCGTCGATCTCTTTCAGTTGATAGCGAAGAAATTCTTCCTTCTCCCGAGCCTCGTGAACCTTGGCGGCCAGGCCTTCGCGTTCGGCCTGCAGGGATCGATGGCGATGGAAAATGGTCCGATAGGCCTCTAAAGAGGCCTCACAGCCGGCGTATTCATCCAAAAGCCCCAAATGGCGATCGGCACGCAGAAGCACTTGATGTTCATGCTGGCTGGCGAGGTCCACCAGCCCCTGGGCCGTCTCCTCGATCACCGAAACGGGTACGGGGCGCTCATTGAGGTAGGATCGGTTTTTTCCGCTCCGCGAAATGACCCTCCGCAAGCCCGTTTCCCCTCCCATCTTCGGGGAAACGAACAGACCCGAGATCTCGGCCTCTTCCTCGCCCTGACGGATCAAATCGCTCGTTCCGCGCCCGCCGAGGAGAATTTCCAAGGCCTGGACGAGGATGGACTTGCCGGATCCCGTCTCGCCCGAAATGACGTTCAGGCCTTCTCCGAATTCGAGGGTGGCGTTGTCGATGAGGGCAAAATTCCGGATCTGGAGGCACGAAAGCATGGGCTATTTTTTTAACATAGGTCTTCTGGACAAGTCCATGATTTACTCCTCGAACTCATCGGAGTAAAAGTACTTTTCATGATGGACCTGTTCGACCGCCCCTCCGAAAATTCCCGCAAGCCGACGGCCCCCCTGGCGGATCGCATGAGGCCCTCCGCCCTCGATGAAATCGTCGGCCAAAAGGACCTGATCGGTCCCGGTCGTCCTCTTCGACGGCAGATCGAAACGGACCAGGTGCCCTCCCTCATTCTTTGGGGACCGCCGGGATCGGGAAAGACGACGCTGGCTCGGGTCATCGCCCACCACACGAAGGCGTCTTTCCGCAGCCTTTCGGCCGTTCTCTCCGGCGTGAAAGAACTGAAGGAGATCATCGACATCGCGAAGAGAGAACAAAGGCTGGACGGCAAGAAGACCCTTCTCTTTATCGACGAAATCCATCGTTGGAACAAGGCGCAGCAGGACGCGCTTCTCCCGCATATCGAGGACGGGACCCTGACGCTCATCGGCGCCACGACCGAGAACCCCTCCTTCGAGGTGATCGCCCCCCTTCTGTCTCGCGCCAAGGTTTGCGTTTTGAAAAATCTCTCCCGGGAGGAACTGACGATTCTCATCCATCGGGCCCTTCAGGATGCGGAACGAGGGTTGGGGGCGGAGGGACTGACGATCCAGGATGATGCCCTGGAATTCATCGCTGAGACCTCGGACGGCGACGCGCGGCGGGCCTTGAACACA
>CAZWYB010000148.1:0-6324 GCA_964637745.1 uncultured Pseudomonadota bacterium | reverse complement strand
ATTCGTTGAGGGTGATTTGGGAATCGGAAAAGAGAAAACCTCCCTCGATCCGTCCGATCTCGCCGGCCGCCTGCTTTTTGATCCCCGTCGTGTAAAAAATCAGTTGGACCGTCTTTTCCCCTCCGGAGGATCGAATGTGTCCGGCCGCGGCATAGAGGGCGCCGGCCTTCGCCGCTTCCGCCAAGACCGCGTTCGCGTCCGAATCCTTTATCCGTGCCGGCGACGAAAGGACCGTCAATCCCTTGGCGAGACTCAAATACTCTTTGAAGAGAACGGTGACGACCTCATTGGTTTCCGGATCACCCTGAAAGGGGAGGACCACAACCTTCTTGGCGGACGTTTCGGGGTGTCGCGCCTCGAAGCTCAACGGCGACGAACACTCCGATCCGAAAGAGAAGCGAGCCCAGAGAAAAGTAAGGCACAGAATCGCGCTGGCAAGTTTTCGAGGCATCTTGAAGTGTATAACATCCTAAACTTATTCAGTAAATTCTTTTACGGTTAGGGGGTTTATGTTACAAAATAGGGCATGTCCCCTCCGGGTGAAGAGAATACCGAAATTAAGAACCTTGCCGAAGACGCCGGCGCCTACCCCTGTCTGGAGGTCGTGAGCGGTCCCAAAGGCGGGGGGCATTTCGTCCTGCAAAAGGGAAAGATGACCATCGGGCGTTCGCGCGAGAACGATATCGTGCTCGACGACTCGAGCGTGTCGCGGCGCCATGCCGTTCTGGACGTCGCCGAAAACGGCGTGACGATCGCGGACATGGGAAGCCGGAACGGCACGAAGATCGGAGGACAGAAGATCCAACAGGCCGTTTCCCTCGCTCATAAAACGAAGATCAAGATCGGCGTCTATGTCTTGAGATACCTGACGTCGCCCGCGGAGCCGGACGACGCGCCCGTGGAGGCCGAAGAGGTGGCCAATCAGCCCTCGTCCCCTCAAATCCAATCTCCGCCGGAACAACCCCCGCCGAAGCAACCTGCGGAAGAGGCGGCGGGAGAGGGCCATTTTCCGCCGGTCCCCATCGGTGAAGAATCCCCGCAGGAGCTCTTGAAGGACGGAGACATCATTCCTCTTCCTCCGACGGGGCCGAAGAAAAGCGGAAAGAAAATTTTTCTCTACGGAGGTTTGGTCCTTCTCCTTGTTGTGGCGGCCGTCCTGGCGGCGCCCCAGGTCAAGAAGTTCTTCGCCGGCAAGCACGAGGTGAAAAAGACGGTTCCGGAAAAGACGGAGAAGATCGGACAGATCGGAGGCGTCCTACCCGCCGAGACGCAGCCCTTGGCCTCGAAGACGCCTCAGACCCAGCCGATCTTCCTGGATCTCTCTTCGACGCCCATCCCGGCTCAGATCTTTTTCAGCGATCAGAATATGGGCATCACGCCCGTGCGGACGTCCACCTCGCTGACCTACGGAAAGTGGTACGAGATCAAGGCGGTCTTTCAACTGCCGGAGGTCGGCGAAGTCGTCGAGGAGAAACAACAGTTCAGCCCGCCCGAAGGCGCGACCGTCATGCCGATCAACTTCGCCGGCAAGATCGGCATCTTTAAAGTGGCCGGACTTCCCCGCGATGCCCAGCTCTACTTGGAAGGCTACTTCGAAAAAGACCCTTATCGCGCGAAGCCGATCAAATTCGCCGAGGTCGTTTTCGGAAAGCCGATCTACGTGCCCTTCGGTCGCTACATCTTGGAACTGCGCAAGAGCCGCCAGCTCGGGAATTCTCAGACGTATCTCGATGAGGTCGTCTACCGACGGGAGTTCAATCTCAACGGGGATCAGACGACCTATACGGTGGACGTGAAGGACGACGACCTCAAGATCTTCCCCATGCAGCTGACCTCCCTTCCGCCTGCGGCCAAGGTGTTCATTGACGAAAAAGAGGTTGGTACGACGCCCTACAACGGGACGTTTCCCATCGGCGAGCACTTGCTCACGATGAAGCGCGACGGATTCTTCGATTTCGTTCAAGTGGTCAAGATGGAGACGAACATGCCGTACGTGGCGGAGATCCAGTTGAAGACGTCCGCGGCGGGCGAGTTGATCAACAAGGCGGACGGGCTGATGAAGGAGAGCCGTTTCACCGAGGCCTTGCCCGTCTTGGTGGAGGCGTTTTCCAAAAATCCGTCGCCGTTGGAGACCTCGCAAATTTCCTACATGGTCGGCCTGTGTTACTTGAAACAAAAATCCTACAAAGAGGCGCAGGATTATTTTCTGAAGGCGATGCAGAACGACGACTATAAGTACCAGGGTCGCCTCGGCATCGCAACGGTCACGTTCGAACAGGGCGACACGATGAAGGCCTTGCAGCTTTTGGTCGAGGTCATCGTCGCCTCGGACGATCCGAAGGTGCGCGCGGATGCGGGGGCCCTCTTTCAGAGGATCTCGCCGCTCAAGTCGGTGATGTACATTACGTCGGAGCCGTCCGGAGCCCGCGTGTTCGTCAACGGGACGGAAGTATCCGAGCGCACGCCGCTGATTCTGCATGATCTCGGCGTCGGGTCCTATCGCATCCAATTTCGGAAGGACGGTTATCAGGATACGGAAATCAAATTGAACTTGGGGGTCAGCGAATTTCGCCCGGTCATCGCGAAATTAAACCCGCAATGAGGCGTTTCTTGACGGAGACACCGAACGCTGTTAGAATTTCAAAATAATTTCATATGGTTACCAGAATGCCTGAGAGAGAGCCGCCCGCGGAAGTGAAAATTGCCAGCCAATTCCCCGAAATCGAGAGGCTTCTCGAGACCGAAGATTTCGATAAGATCAATAAGACGCTCACCACCACCTACGAAGAGCTCGAGAAGGCCATGAAGGGGCGTGGGGGCATAGGAAAATCGAGGGACGCCAAAAAGGCCATGAGGGCGATCGAACGGGTGATGGATCTCTTAAAAGAGCTTTTGAAGGTCAAATACCAGCTCATGGATGCGGCTGGGGGTGGGGGATTGGGACCTCAGAGGAAAAAATAGGGCTGGAGCAACTCCACCCGAGACGGGGTCCGATAACTTGACTAGAAGGTAAAGCGCCTTCTGTAGTATGATACGTTCGTAAGAGCAGGGCGGAGGAATCATGCCTATCACAGTCGATCCGGGAG
The DNA here is from genome assembly GCA_964637745.1 of uncultured Pseudomonadota bacterium. Lineage (GTDB taxonomy): Bacteria > UBA10199 > UBA10199 > JACPAL01 > CAZWYB01. The sequence goes on along the minus strand of CAZWYB010000148.1, from coordinate 3,238 downwards.
CGATTAAACAAGGGGTCAATGATTCGAATAAGAAGCAGTCTGTGCTTCCCGGAGTCGGTTTTTCCGATTTCTTGTCGGCCGCCGGAGCGACGGGTTCTCAGTATGTGGCTCAGAATGTCGGTTATCAGCCGGCCTTGGTAGCGCAGGCTGCGGTCACCGGTCTTGCGGGTACGGCCAGCAGCATGACGGCTGCCAATGCAGGTCCTTACGGCGGTGCGGGTCTCTTAGGCACGAACGGCGCCTTTTCGGGCGGCGGTTATAACTATTACGGCTCTCAGTTCAACGCGGGCGTCGGCTATGCCGGTCCCGGAGGCTCGGTCGGCGTGAACTCCACCATTCCCGGTGGAACGAGCCCGACGGGAGCGCCCAGCCAGGATTATCAGGAAAAGCAGGCCCTCTTTCAGCAGATGAACGACGCGAACTGGGAGATGCTGCTCGCTCAGGTGACGGTGAACGACATCAGCCGCGATTATCAGGCACGATCCAATATCCTCAAAACCAAGTCCGACGCCGAACAAAACTCAGTCAGAAACATGAGAGGTTAATTCGGGCACGCTTCTCTAGAGGGGTGTTGCAATGGTTCCCATGGTTCGCGAAGACCTCATCGTCATGATGGAAGGCGGTTACATCTACCTCCGGATGGGCCGTTTCGAGGAGGCCCGCGACGTGTTCGAAGGCGTCACCGTGCTCGCCCCCGACACCGAAGTGCCTCTCGTCGCCTTGGGCAGCGTCTATTTTGCCCAAATGAAATACGATCAGGCCATTCAGATCTACAAGAAGGCGTTGTTGGTCCGACCCAATTCGGCCTTCGCCCGGGCCTACCTCGGTGAATCCCTCTTTTTCAAAGGGAAAAGGGATGAGGCGGTCTCAGAGTTAGAGAAGGCAAACCAACTGGAACCTGCCGGCAAATCGGGGGATTTCGCCAGGGCCCTCTTGGAGGCCATCAAGAACGGATTTGCACCGCCGGGCCAATTAGTACATCATTAAGTCATGAAATCTTCGAAGAAATTTCTGAAATTTTTTGGGCTTCTCGTCATTCTTGCGTTTGTCGGATGCCGCGAGGTTGATCTGCATCACAACCTTCAAGAAATCGAAGCGGATGAGATCCTCGTCACCCTCCATCAGAACGGTATCGAGGCGAAGAAGGAAAAGGAGATGAACGGCCAGGACCTCTCCTGGAAGGTTACGGTGGGCTCTGACGAGATGGCCAAGGCCCGCCAGATCTTGATTGCCAACAATCTCCCGCGGAAGCACGAACTGGGCCTTTCCGGCGTCTACAAGGAAAAGGGACTGATCCCGACGCCGGATGAACAGAAGGCGCGGTTTCTCCTGGCCCTGAAAGGTGAGATCATCAATTCCCTGCAGAAGATTCCGGGCGTGGTTGATTGCGACGTCGTCTTGAACGTCCCGACGGAGAGCGAATTTTCCGAGCTCGATCCGGTGAAGAAAAAGCCGACCGCCTCGGTGGTGGTGAAGACGCGGAACGACGAGTTGGTGGCTCAGACGGTCACCGAGGGCAAGATCCAAAGATTCGTCGCCAACACGGTCCCGAATCTGGATCCGAACGACGTGACGGTCATCGTGACGAGGGCCGATACGGGTGCCTTGGCCTCTCCGATCCAAAACCCGGGGATTGCTCCCACGCCGACCTTGCCGGCGCCTCCTGTGGCGGCGGGTGAGGAAGAGCCCGGAGCGATCGCGCCGCAGCCGACGGACAGCATCGAGCTCGCCGGCATCCGTATGGACCCCGAATCCGTGGGGCGCTTCAAGACCTACATCATCGGGCTTCTGTCTCTCTTGGTTGCGGTTTCCATCTTTTTGCTCTTCAACATCATCCGCCTGAATCGCATGCGGCTGAAGGTTCAAAAGGGCTCGCGGGCGCCAAGCCTGGCGGGCGCCAACCCCTCCGCCGGCCTTCTGGGCGACGGACAAGGGGCCGTGGGCATGGACGGGACCTTCGACGTCGGAACCGGCGAACGCCAGCAGATGTGACATCCTGCGTTAAATCAAAGAAAAAATTGCATCTTGGCAACTGGGCCAATCCCCCCCTCCGATAATGCTTCTAGTAGGGAGGAGTTCATTCATGGATTTTGATATTTCAAGCCCGAGTCTGGATCAGGGGATCTCGACCCCCAGCGGTCTTCGGAACTCCCAAAATACCCTCAAATTTGAGGTGAATAACTACAATCCCTTCGAAGTCGAGCCGAAAAAGCCGGGTTTGCTCGCAAGAATCTTCAGTGCGATCGGAAAGTTCGCCCCCTTGGCCGCCGTGGCCGCGCCTTTTACGGGTGGATTGAGCTTGATCGGTGCCGTGGCCGCTCAAGGCATCGGCAACATGGGTGACAAGGCCATTGTCAAGAATCAGCAGATTGAGGCCCAGAAGCAGCGGAACGCCACGCCGACCTTCATGTCTTATCCCGGCATGATGAGCCAGGTTTCGGTGGAAAGCCAACCGGCGCTTGCTTTGATCTCGGATTCGAGGCAAACTGCAGAAAATAGGGCGGTTCAAGGTCTGTAGTTCTATTAAGCGAGGAAAAATACATGGGACGCGCGAGATCTGTTGATGGATCGACCCCTCCACTGAGAGGCACGACGCAGGTTAAACCGGCTGGAAAGACAGTACACCCCGCGACGGTCGATGCATCTCAGTCCCGTTATATGGAAGCAGAAGGTACGAGGCATCTGACGGGGGCCGATAGGGTTGAAAAGGCTTTCACCACAGGGATTGCCGGCCGCCCTAATAAATTTTGCAAGGCTGATGCCCTGGCCATGGAGGTCCTCCTCCGGGCTGCTGCTGCTGCGATGAATCCCCCCAAGGCGGGCAATCCTGGCCCCGATTCTGATGACGGCGGACCCCAGCCAGCCTAGGATTCAATCGAATCGGGCTCGGAACAAACTCATTAAGTATTCGAAATATATAGATTTACTATTTAGCCCCGTATTGGCAGACTTGGCATAGGAAGTGCATCAAATCCTACCAGAGAGGAAAAAACTCTATGGGACCTAAGCAGACGCCGAAGAAGGAAGAAGCACTGACGGCCAAGGAGCACAAAGAGCTCGATAAGCGGAATACGATGGTGGAGCAATACCTGCCCTATGCCGCCTCGATTGCTAGCCGCGTGATGCAGACCCTGTCCTCCTCCGTCGATTTCGACGACGTCATGTGTAACGCCCGCCTGGGTCTCTTGGAGGCCGCCCGAAAGTTCGATGCCTCCCTCAACGTCGATTTCAAGACCTT
>CAZWYB010000147.1:0-6445 GCA_964637745.1 uncultured Pseudomonadota bacterium | reverse complement strand
AAAGCGTCACCCATGTCCCCGGTCCAAAATGTTACCCATGTCCCGGGTCAGTCAATGGCCTTGTCGTGCCTTCATCCGGTGCTTCATCAAACGTTTCTTCGCCTTCTTCTTATAAGGGAGCGGATATAAAACGGATAAGGGAACCGTTCGATTCCGTCGGGAGCGGTTAAACATCGTAACCGGGATGTCTCCCGCCAATTCCCAGATCACCTGACGACAGACACCGCAGGGGACGACGAAGTCTCCGGAGCCGTTGGTCACGGCCAAGGCCTTGAAGTGGTGCTCTCCGGCGGCGACTGCGTGATAAAGGGCTCCCCTTTCCGCACAGATCGTCAGGGCATAACAGCAATTTTCGACGTTACCCGAGGAGTAAATCTTTCCGGAGGCCGCCAGAACGGCTGCCCCCACACGATGATTCGAATACGGGGCATAAGCATGGCGCCGAGCTCGGGAGGCCGCCGCCATCAATGCATCCACTCCGTCCTTGTTCGTCCTCACTCCTCCGATTCTAACCGAAAAAGCTTCTTTAGGATCTCGGAATATTTAGGCCCGCCCTCCTTCGCCTCCTCGGTCTTCATTAGGATGATGGGATCATGGAGGATCTTATTGACGATCGCCTTGGTGCAGGCCTCGATCGCCTCGCGTTCGGAGGGAGGGAGACGGGAGAGATACTTTTCCAACTCATTCCTGCGAATGAGGTCGAACTTCTTCGAAAGCTGCTGAATCGTTGGAGTGACGCCGCGCTGCCCGAGATATTCGAAAAACTCGGTCACCGATTCCTCGATGATGGCCTCGGCCTTCTTGGCTTCCTTTTCCCTCTCCTTGAGGTTCGCCTCAACGAGGCCTTGCAAGTGATCCACGTCATAAAGATAGACGTTCTCGATCTGGTTCACGGCCGGGGCGATATTTCGGGGGACCGCGATGTCGATGAAGAACATCGGACGGCTCCGACGCCGGTGCATGGCTTCGCGGACATGCGCCTCCTGGATGAGGTAATTCTCCGCAGCGGTCGATGCGATGACGATATCGGCCTCATGCAATTTCGAGGAAACGTCCTCGAAAGGAATCATCTGTGCGGAAAGGGATTTTGCCAAATCCTCCGCCTTCTCCCCCGTCCGGTTGGCGATCCTCATTTCCTTAATGTTCCGCTCGGCCAGGTGCTGAGCGGCCAAGGCGCCCATTTCCCCCGCCCCGATCAAAAGGACGGCCGTGTTACGAAGATCTCCAAAAATGCGTTGGGCGAGAAGGACGGCCGCGTAACTGATGGAGACGGGGTGCTGTCCGATCCCGGTCTCCGTCCGGATTCTTTTGGAAACGCTCAAGGCCTTATGCACCACCTTGTTGAGATACGGCCCCGTAGCCCGACCCGCCACGGCCAGCGCATAAGCCTCCTTGACCTGCCCGCTGATCTGCGGTTCACCGACCACCATGGAATCGAGGCTCGACGCCACGCGGAAGAGATGGCCCACGGCCTCGCGCGCATTCCGGACATAGAAATACGGCCCCAGTTCGGCCTCCGTCATCTTTCCCGCCTCCGCCATCGTCTTGCGCACGGCCAGGGCCGCCTCCGGCTCACGCTTGCAGACGAGATAGGCCTCCACACGATTGCAGGTGGAAAGGAGCATGGCCTCTTCGATGTTCTCGTTCTCCAGGAGTTTCGTCAGGACGGAGGCGATCCGGTCGCTCGGGAGGGCGAGACGTTCCCTCACCTCCAAAGGTGTCGTTTTGTGCGACAGTCCCGTAACCACGAAGTGCATCAGGATACCCTATGCTCCAGGGCGATGAAGGCGAGGACAACCCCGATGAATCCTAAAATGGAAAGAAGGATCCCTTTGCGTCCTCTCCAACCGGACTTCATCCGGATGTTCAAAAAGACGGCGTAAAGGCCCCACGTTCCAATCGCCGCCAGCTGCCGGTGGTCTCCGCTGAAAAAGTGCCCGATCGTGGCCTTCGACAAGGCTGCCCCCGAGAGGATCCCCACGGAGAGCAGGATAAATCCGACCGTCAGCGCCTTATAATGGATGTTATCCATCGCATGAAGCGAGGGCAGCCATTCGGTCCATCGCCCGAAACGCCTCATCTTGATCTGTCTTTCCGCGAAAAGGTAGGTCAGCCCCACCAAGAAACTCACCGTGAAGACCGCAAAGGCCAGACTCATGAAGACCAAATGGATCAGGACCCACGGATTCCTCAGGGCGGCCGTCTGCAGGTCGTATTCGCCGCGATGAACCGAGGCCAGAAGGAACAACAGAAGCGTCAAAGGCGCGAAAAGCGCCCCGCTCCCGGAAAGCCGGTAACGCGCCCTTAAAATGAGGAAGGCGATCGCCATCCCCCAAGACGTGCACAGGTAAAAATCGCCTTCTCCCAGGATGAACGGATACGGATTGCGATGGAGCTGAACGAACATCAGCAGCGTATGGACGAGCACACCGAGCCAGAGCAGAGCCAACCCAATCCGCCCCATCTTCCTCTCGGAAAAAATGAGCCTCATGAGATAGGACAACGTGGCGAAGAGGTAGAGTCCGCCCGTTAAATAGCTCAGGCTTCCAATCATACGGGAAAGATTCGAGACAGGGAGTCCCAGGAAAGGGATTTCGTATCCCTCACCACCAGATCCGCCCCTCCCATGCGGCCCTCCGCATAGGAAGTCAAAACACCGACGCATTTCATGCCCGCGGCATGGGCGGCCTCGATGCCCCAGGGCGAATCTTCGATCACCAGACATTCTTCCGGAAGTAAAATCTCCGATTCGGGCACAAAATCACGGTTCAAGAGACCGAACGCCTTTTGAAACCCTTCCGGCGACGGCTTTCCTTGTGAAACATCATCGGCGGCGACAATGACATGGAATTTTTCGACCAAACCCGCGGCCGAAAGGATCGCTACGATCTCGCTCTTCAAGGCCCCCGAGACTACGGCGAGGAAATACTTCTCCGCGGCCTTCTCCACGAATTCGGCGGCGCCGGGCAAAAGCAACGACTTTCCTTTCACGAACGCCAAGAGGGCCTGGTTTTTTCTCCGTATGAGATCGCCCTCTTTTTGGGGCGAAAGCGCCTTGGCTTGAGCTTTAAAGACGGCCTCAAAAACGCCGCGGTCGTCCAAACCGAGGTATTTTTCATAGTAGTCTTCCTGGGAAAGAGAAATACCCTCCTCCGACAGGATTTTTTGAAACATCGCGAGGTGGATCGGCTCGCTGTCAGCCAACACGCCGTCGAAGTCGAATAAAATGGCCCTGAGCATAGTCCTCACTGGTATTTGATCTCGAGTATTTCGAATTCGCGGGCGCCCCGAGGGGTGACGACCTTCACCACGTCGTTGATCTCTTTGCCGATGAGGGATTTGGCGATCGGGGATTCGATGGAAATCTTGCCGTTTTTGACGTCAGATTCATGGCCACCCACAATCTGATAGATGATCTCTTCGCCCGAATCGACGTCCGTCAGCCGCACCGTCGCACCGAAAACGATTTTTTCGTGATCGATGGAAGAAGGGTCGATGACCTGCGCGCGGGCGATCCGGTCTTCCAGCTCCGCAATACGACCGGCGATGTGGCTCTGACGTTCTTTAGCGGCCGCATACTCCGCATTCTCCTTCAAATCCCCGTGGGCGCGCGCCTCCTCGATGTCCTGGACGTTCTTGGGGCGCTCGACCGATTTCAGGCGCTTCAATTCGTCGACCAGCTTTTTATAACCCTCCGGAGTCATCGGAATGTTCTGAGCCATCACTTCTTCTCCCAGGGAGTATCGGCGACTCCCGTTTTCTGATTGATCCATCGCGCCAGGACGAACAAATAATCCGACAGGCGGTTCATATAGATCAGGATCTCCGCCCCCACCTCTTCGCGGGCGCTCAGAGAAACGATCCTCCGCTCCGCGCGCCGGCAAACCGTGCGGGCTAGGTGGAGGGCCGCAGCGGCTCCCGCCCCGCCCGGCAACACGAACGTTTGAAGGGGCGGCAAATCCGCTTCCATTCGATCGATCGATTTTTCGAGGAAGGAGACATCTTCCGCGCCGACGAAGCTCCCGGCCTTGCCTTGCAGTCTCTTCCGATCCGGAGTCGCCAAAACGGCTCCGATATCGAAAAGATCGTTTTGAATCTTCTTCAGCTCTTGATCGGCCTCGTGCGGCGGCTTGAAACTCCTCACCAAACCCAAGACGGCGTTCAACTCATCGACGTCGCCGTAGGACTCGATCCGGGGGTCATCTTTCCGGACGCGAGGACCTCCGAAGAGTCCCGTCTCGCCTTTGTCTCCCGTTTTCGTGTAAATTTTCATTTTTAGAAATTATCCGTCCTTTTCGATCAGTTCAACGGCTTTCTTCGCGGATCGCACGGCGCTTTCGATGGTCGCAGGCAGGCCCGTATCGGTCCAATCGCCGGCCAGGAAAAAATTCCGGTACGGCGTCTTTTGCGGCAGACGGAACGCCGACGACCCGACGGCCGGCGCCATCGTCGCCTCCGGCTCTTTGGTGACGACCGACCTGAGAAGTTTCGCCTCCCGCATGGCCGGAAAGATCGACGTAAGCTCCCGTTTGGCCATCTCGATCAATTCCGGCGCGGGGGTCTGCATCTCGTCCCGCGCCCCGCTGATGACGAGAGAAAGATAGGGAGGATTGCCCTTCCGGAAGATCCAATGGACCTTCGTTCCCCACAATCCGATGAAGGGCCGATCGACCACCTCGCGATCGAACCAAAGATTGATCGCGACGATCGGCGCCGTCGTGAGGCGGGAAAGAGGCGCGAAGAAGGGATCTTCATAAAGAAGGGATTCCGGAAGGATCTTTTTCAAGGCCGTAAAGGGAACGGTTACGAGGAGATTTTCCGCACTGATCCTCCGTCCGCCCTCCAGCTCCACTTCCTGAAAGGCCATCCCTCGAAAATGAAGACGGCCGACCGGCGCCTTGATCAGAAAATGGCCGCCTTTCCGTTCGATATAATCGCGCGCGGCCTCCGTGTAGAGTTCCGAGAGGCCTACCTTCGGAACGCCGATGCACGCCCCCTTTCGTCCGGAGAGCAAGGCCTCCTTGAGCACGGCCTGAAGCAGGGCGGCCGACGAAAGTTGCGGGCGGTCGTTCAAAGCGGCGAACGTCAGCGGGTCCCAAAATCTTTCTTGAAGGCGGGGCGTTTGGCCGAGGGAATTCAGCCACTCAGAAACCGTCATGCGGTCGAGGTCTTTTCCTCCGTCGCCCGAATCCAACAACCCTCTTTTTATTTTCAAGGACGCGATCTTGTCCTTGAACGAAAACCCCGAGAAGGTCGCGAAGCCGCTCAGCAAATGGAGGGGATTCGGGAGGGGCCAGGCCTGAAAACGATGGATCTCGCCCCGTCCCCCGTTCGGCATGGCGAAATCGACGCCCAGGTTCTTTTGGAACGCCACCTTGTCCCGTGTACCGATCGTGTCGAGGAAATTCAAAGTATCCCGGTAACAACCCATGAGGATATGTTGGCCGTTGTCGATGACCGAACCCGTAACGGGGTCTTTATAGGAATAGGCGCGTCCTCCCAGATGGCCGCGGCGCTCGATCACCGTCACGTGATGGCCGCGCGAGACCAGATCGACGGCCGCCGCCAATCCGGCGAAGCCGCCGCCGATAATGAGGACTTCTTTTGCGGCCTTCATAGGGCGTGCACCAAGGTCTTGAACATCAAACCCGCCTTCTTCGGAGCGGACAAAGAAATCTTCTTCTCCAAAACGGGAAACCCTTCCCTCTCGATTTTTTTCAAGATCGACTGATAGAAGGCCGACATCATCTCCGCCGGGATGATCTTCCGCCTCTTCTCTTCCGCCAATTCCTCCTCGGCCTTCTGAAAAAAATCCCGAGCGCGACCCGCCTCGAATTTCATGAGCTCGACGAAATGCGGTCCGTTCTTCCCTTGCAGGAGATCCGACTCCGCCACGTGGAAGCGCCTCAGTTCCTCGCGGGGAAGATAGATCCGGCCGATCTTCGCATCCTTGCCGACGTCGCGGATGATGTTCGTCAACTGAAAGGCCTTCCCCAGCAGGACGGCGTAGCTCCGCGCCCGATCCTCCGGGTAGCCGAACAGATGGTTGCAAAGGAGTCCGATGGTGCTCGCCACGTGATAACAGTACTTTTCCAGATCGGAGAACGTCTCGTATCGCTTTTTGTCGAGGTCCATCTCGACGCCGCAGAGGAGATCAAAAAAATATTCCCTCGGAATCTGAAAGCGTTCGATGGCGTCGGTCAACTCGCGCAGGAGCGGATGGGATCGAGGGTCGTCGGCATGAAGCGCGTCCTGGGCCTTTGCGTCATAACACAGGCGGAGCCGTTCCCGCCAAAGAGCCACCTCACGCCTCGCCTCGGCCTCGCTCGCCGCGTTCACCACCGCGTCGTCCAAGAGACCGCTGAACGCCTAGACGGACAGGATCCCGTTTTGCTTGGCCGTCGGGAGGAAGTAAACAGGCCCTGTAAACGTGCAACCCGACCCC
>CAZWYB010000146.1:3302-6527 GCA_964637745.1 uncultured Pseudomonadota bacterium | reverse complement strand
ACAACCCGCAAACGAGCTTGAAGGGGCGCTTCTACGACGAGCTTCGGTGGGGGCTAACGCCGGGCCGGTCGCCCGCTCCCGGCGCCGGATTTCAGATGAACGCCGCCGCGATCGGGACCGCCACTTATTTGAAGGTATCCCGGAATCTGGCGGACGAGGCGACCAAATACGCCATGGCGATCGGTAACAACGCCTCGGTCCTGTCTTCGCTCCCGGCGACTCAACCGACGAGCCAGCCGACGACACAACCGACGGAGATGAGGCCTCAAACCCTGCCGACGAAATCGCCGGAGACGGCCCCCAAGCATCCCGAGTCGATGCCCGCTTCGACGACGTCCGAAACGCCGACCAAGCCCACGCCCCCCAAAAAGGAAACGCCGCCCAAGCCGCAGGTGATCAAGGTGCCCTTCGAGTGGACAGACAAGAAGGCCCTTCGAGGACTAGCGACCGTCGCCGGGTTCGGGATTCTTATCGGTCTGCTTCTCGGATTCCTTCTCGGGCGGAAGAGGGGGGCGTCCGCTCAACAGGCCGAAATCACCGAAGTGGAGGATGAAGAGGAGGAAAAGACGCCGACCGGGGCCACTCCCTAGAAGGCTTCTTACAACCCTAAGATCTGGCGTCCTTCCGGCGAAATCTTGTCCTTGCTCCAGGGCGGGTCCCATACGATCTCCACCGAAACGTCCTTCACGCCGGCGATGCGCGAGACCGCCTCCTTCACGCTCGCCGGAAGGCTCTGCGCCGCGGGGCAATGCTGGCTCGTGAGCGTCATCTTGATTTTCACCTGCCCGCCCGCGACGGCGATGTCATAGATGAGACCGAGGTCGTTGATGTTCACCGGAATTTCCGGATCATAAATCTGCTCCAGCATCTCGACGACCTTCTCTTTGGAAACCGACGACGACGTATCGAAGGTTGCGTTTTTCCCCTGTCCCGTCAGCACGATGTTCTGGGCGATGTTGTGCGAGGTGAGCGGCTGGATCTCCAGATTCAGGTACTGCTTCATGTGCTTTTCGACGATGGCGCGGTCTTGGGGAAGAAACGGCCGCAGCTTATAATCGTTGATGACATTGACGGAAAATTTCCGCCAGCCGTCCCAGCAGCCCTGGCAGATATGTTTGGCGATATTTTCTCCGAGCGCGCCCGGATACGGCTTCGGATCGGTGATTGCCGGGGCCTCTTGACCGCAACGAAGACACGTGACGTTCGCCATAAACTCTCCTAGGTGACGCTGATCTTTCTCGTTTTGACGCCGGCCTCTTTCAAAAGTTTTAAAGCGAGGTCGATCATCGGGTAATGGGCGTCGTAGACCACTTCACGAATTCCCGAATTAATGATCATCTTCGTGCACATCAGACACGGCGAAAAGGTCGTGTAGAGCGTCGCGTCTTTGATGGTGACGCCGTGGTACGCCGATTGCGTGATCGCGTTCTCCTCGGCGTGGGAGCAAAAGCATTCGCCCAGATTCGCTCCGGACTTGCCGAAACTGTTGCAGCGCGGACAACCGCCGTCGCTGCAGTTCTTCACGCCGCGTGGCGTCCCGTTGTATCCGGATGAAATGATGCGTTTGTCCTTGACGATGACCGCCGCGACATGGCGCTTGACGCAATTGCTTCGCAGGGCGACTTCGCGCGCGATGCCCATGAAATAATCGTCCCAAGAGGGCCTCTTACGCGCTTGCGCCAATTTCAAGACCATTTTTTTTACCTTTTCATGGAGTTGAGGCAGACTTCCGCCGTTCCCCACGGTCACGTTGGCCAAGGCCTCGGTCGCCAACAACTGCTGGGCGGCCGGGTCCTGGCTCTTGAACTCCTTTTCTTCGACACGGACGAAATCCTGGAAAGAGATCGGATCGCTCTCGCGCGCCCGCTTCTTGATCCTTTCGAAACGCACCTTTCGGGAGGCGATCACATCCAAGAGGAAAAAATCCTTTCGGCGACGGAGGACGCTCACCTCGGCGGGGCTCCGGATGGAGTCGACGACGTAGTTGCGGTCGTTGGAAAACTTGGCGAGCGTGCGCTCGGCCAGGACACCCGCACCTCCGTTTTGGCGGAGGCGTGTCCCGGCGGCGATCAAATTCTCCCGCGTAACCTTTTGGCCCTTTTTCCGCAGCTCCTCGCGGATGATGTCCGAAAGGGAATGGTAGTGAAATCCCGCTTCCTGAAGAAATTTCGCGACCTCGCCCTTACCCGAACCATTCTTGCCTGTCAGTCCTATAATCATGTATTTTTTCTAGTACCTTTTGATTGACAGGGCAAGGAGGATGAATCAGTGTCCCGCGGGATGGGAATCAAGCACGACGCATGGATCCGACGGATGGCGGTCGAATCCAAGATGATCGAGCCCTTCGAGGAAAAGCAGGTCGCCAAAGGAAACATCTCCTTCGGCGTTTCTTCCTACGGCTACGACATGCGCGTCGCCGACGAGTTCAAGATCTTCAACAACAAAGCCACCGGCATGATCGATCCGAAGAAGCTCGATCCGGAGGCCTTCTACGATTTCAAGGGGGAGGTGTGCGTCATCCCGCCCAACTCCTTCGTGCTCGCCCGCAGTTTTGAATATTTTCGGATCCCCCGGAACGTGATGACGATCTGTTTTGGAAAATCGACCTACGCCCGCTGCGGGATCATTACGAACGTAACTCCCTTCGAGCCGGAGTGGGAAGGTTACGTGACGATGGGCATCTCCAACACGACGCCTCTTCCCGCCAAGATCTACGCGGGTGAAGGCATCGCCCAAGTCCTCTTCTTCGAGGCCGACGAGACCTGCGCCCAATCCTACAAGGATAAGAAGGGCAAATATCAGGCCCAGCAGGCCATCACCCTTTCGAAGGTTTAATTTAATAGAAATAGTTGTCTTTGTGGTGCGGCGGCGGGGGTTCTTCGTCGTGTCGACCCTTGATAGGGTGGTCGACGGTCGCGTCCCCCTCATCGGCCGGCGGTTTGATCGTCGAGGGGATATCGGGATTGAGAGTCACGGGGCATGAGGTAAAGACCATCGGATGAGTCATATCGTCCGAGATCGTCACTTGCTGGCAGGGCGACGCGACGTCGCAGACGAGGGCTTCCAAATAGAAGGTCGTGTTTGAAATGTAGGTGATGTCTGCGATGAAGTGGTTGTCCTTGTCCGTACTAATTTTCCAATTGGGGAGATGAGTGAATGCCGTATCCAGGGCGAGCAGAACGGATTGAATGCCTGGTTTCGTTAACACAATAACCAACAGGCCCT
>CAZWYB010000146.1:2169-3292 GCA_964637745.1 uncultured Pseudomonadota bacterium | reverse complement strand
CTTCCCCCAGCCTGGATGCGCCACAGGTTCGCCGGCAGAAGTTCACCGGCCTGTTTGTAGGCTTCCGGGGGCTGTGACTCTTCCAGTGTCCGCGCGATCGACTGCCGCGGCCGCTCCAGCCGCCGGACCTGATGGTCGATCTGGGCGCGCAGATGGCCGGCAGCCGCCTCGAACTCCGCCCGCGCGAGGAGGCTGGTGAAGGCCGTATCCAGGGCGATCAGAACGGATTGAGTGCCCGGTTTCGTTATCACAGTATCCACATGGCCTTCGACGCGCACCTTGATGTTGTCCGTACCGCTGAGGAGACCGACATACGTCGCCGCCAGTCCCGTCAGATTGACGCTCAATCCCTCTTTTTTGACGTTATCGCAGGCGCCGGGTTTGCCGGGAATCGGCATCGTCGCGCTGACGATCGTATTGGGCGTGTCTTGGGTTGTATTGGGGGGTGTATTAGGCGGCGCCTTATCTGTCGTGTCCGTGGAGCCTGTTTTGTCGCTGTCATCGGATTTATCCGAAGGTCCTTGGGGGGTGCTCGGAGCTGCAGCGGCCACTTCATTGGTTGTACCGCCCGCATCCGTTGGTGCGCTTGGCGCGAGAAAGTTAGAAGGTGGCCGAGAGGGACTGACCGCCATCGGTCCTACCGGGACCGATGGAGTGGGGCAGGCCGCCAATATGAGAGTAGTGGCCAAGAGAGGGAAGAATGAGAAAATTCTCATTTTGATAGGGACTTGTCCTTAGAGATTTCCGAAGGCCTTGAGGAGTTTTAATCCGGTGTTTTGGCTCTTCTCGGGGTGGAACTGACAGGCGAAGACGTTGTCCTTGGCGATCGACGACACGAAGGGCTTTCCGTAATCGGTCGTCGTGACGATGACGTTCGCGTCCTTCGGGATCACATGATAGGAGTGGACGAAATAGAAATAGGCGTTCTCGTCGATCTCCGCCATGATCGGGATGCGTCGGTTCTTGTGGATGCGGTTCCAACCCATGTGCGGGATTTTCAACTTCTTCGCCAACTTTAACCGGATCACCTTGCCGGGGATGATTCCCAACCCTTTATGATGGCCGAATTCCTCCCCTTTGTCGAAGTGGACTTGCAGCCCATTGCATATACTGAGGAAGGATT
>CAZWYB010000146.1:0-2159 GCA_964637745.1 uncultured Pseudomonadota bacterium | reverse complement strand
GCCTGCGTCGATGACATGCCGGATCGTCTACACGAGACCGAACTTTTCCAGATTCTCCATGCAGGCGCCGAAGGCGCCGACGCCCGGCAGCACGATCTTGGAGGCCTGCTGGATCTCTCCCGCGTCGCTCGTGATGATGGCGTTGCAGCCCACCTTCTCGAAGGCCTTCTGAACGCTTCGGAGATTGCCCATGCCATAGTCGATTATAGCGATGGGAGATACCGCTCTCCCCTCGGACCCCATCTGACGAGCCTTAGAAGAACCGTTCTCTACGGAAGGGGACCTTCCTTCGTTCACTATTGCCATGGTTACAACTTTCCTTTGGTCGACAGCACGCCCTTCACGCGCGGGTCTTGCTGCGTCGCCATGTCGACCGCCTTGGCGAAGGCCTTGAAGATGGATTCTACCACGTGGTGCTTGATCCGCCCATAGTGCACGTTGATGTGGAGGTTCACCGCCGCGGCGCTCGTGAAGGCCTCGAAGAAGTGCTCGACCAGCTCCAGATCGAACGACTTGATCTTGCCCGTTTTAACCGGAGACTTGTAGACAAGGCAGGGGCGGTTCGAAAAATCGATGGTGACCGTCGTCAACGTCTCGTCCATCGGCAGGATGAAAAAACCGTAACGGCGGATTCCCGCCTTGTCGCCCAAGGCCTTTTTGAAACACTCCCCGAGCGTGATCCCGACGTCTTCCACCAGATGATGATCGTCCACGTCCACGTCGCCGGTCGCTTTCAGTTGCAGATCAAAGACGCCATGTTTTGCAAACAGTTCGAGCATATGATTAAAAAAGGGGATCGGCGTCTTGACCGAATATTTCCCCGTGCCGTCGACGGCGACGGACAGATCGATGTCCGTTTCCTTGGTCTTCCGGTGGATGTTCGCCTTGCGTTTCATCGTCTTCCCTTTGTCCCCATAATCCGCACTGCCACGGAGGCCGCGTGGGCCGTGAGTCCTTCCAGTTGAGCCAAACGAATAACATGGGGTGCGAGTTTCGCGAAGGGTTTTTCTCCGAACTCCAACAGACTCGAGCGTTTGAGAAAATCGGCGACACCCAGCGGCGAAGAGAAGCGGGCCGTCCCGGAGGTCGGAAGCACGTGATTGGGTCCGGCCAGATAATCGCCGAAGGCGACAGGCGTCCAAGGGCCGATGAAAATGGCGCCGGCGTTTTTGATCTTTGATGCGGCCTTTCGGGCCTGGCTCACCTGAAGTGAGAGGTGCTCGGGCGCGAATTGATCGGAGAGCTTTAAAGACTCGGCGAGATTCCGGGTTCGAACGATCAATCCGCAGCCTTCGATCGATTTTTTGAGGATCGCTCGGCGCTCCAGGGCTGCGAGCTGCCTCTCCAAGGCCTCCTCGACCTTGCCGATCAGTTTTGCCGAATGCGTGAAGAGGACGGGGACCGCCATCGGATCGTGCTCGGCCTGGCTCAAGAGGTCCGCGGCGACGCTTTCGGCGTCGGCCTTGTCGTCGGCGACGACGGAGATCTCAGTGGGCCCCGCGATCATATCGATGCCAACCTTCCCGAAGACAAACCTCTTGGCGCCGGCCACATAGGCATTGCCGGGTCCGACGATCTTATCGACCGCGGGGATCGTCTCCGTTCCGTAGGCAAGCGCTGCGATCGCCTGGGCGCCGCCGATCTTAAAGACCCGATCCACGCCGGCGAGTTTGGCCGCCGCGAGCGTGACGGGATTGGGCCGGCCCTCGCGCCAGGGGGAGACCATGACGATTTCCTTTACACCGGCGACCTTGGCGGGGATTGCATTCATCAAAACCGTGGACGGGTAGGCCGCGAGCCCTCCGGGGACGTAAAGGCCGACGCGTTCAAGAGGCCGGATCTGTTCGCCCAAAAGGGCGCCGTTCGTACGAACGCTCCAAGAGGAAGATAACTTCTTCCTTTGAAGTTTGTGAAAGGTCGTAATCCGTGAGGCGGCGAGTTTTAGAACTTGCAACGCCTCGGGCTTGACCGTCTTGGCGGCGTTTGCGATCTCCCCACGCGAAACCTCGAGGGAGGACGGACGGTGATCGTCGAACTTTTCCGTGTATTCGAGGAGGGCGGCGTTGCCGCGACGACGGATGTCCTCGATCACCTGTTTCACCGTCGTTTCGATGGAGGCGTCGCCTTCGGACGAGCGTTTGAGGAATTTCTCCCATTCT
>CAZWYB010000145.1:0-6595 GCA_964637745.1 uncultured Pseudomonadota bacterium | reverse complement strand
ACTTCGCCGGCTTTCCCGCCCCCGGCCTTCTCGCGCACGGTCAACTCGCGACTCCCCGTGAAACCGCTCGCGATCCCATCGGCCAAACCGACGACGTCGAAGATCTCTCGGCCCGTCAGGCCTAAGCCTGCCGCCGATTCACCGGGCTTGAATTCCAGAGGCACGACGCCCATCCCGACCAGATTGCTCCGGTGGATGCGTTCGTAGCTCTCCGCGATCACGGCGCGGACTCCCAGGAGCATCGTGCCCTTGGCGGCCCAGTCGCGCGAAGAACCGGAACCGTATTCCTTGCCCGCCAAGATGACGAGGGGCACCTTCTCCCGCTGGTATTTCATGGCCGCGTCGTAAATTGCCATTTGAGCACCGTCAGGAAGATGTGCTGTGAAACCGCCCTCCACGTCCTTGAGCATCTTATTTTTGATCCGTGTGTTGGCGAAGGTGCCGCGCATCATGACTTCGTGATTCCCTCGCCGGGCTCCGTAGGAGTTGAAATCTTCGAAAGCCACTCCATGCTCGAGAAGGTATTTTCCGGCGGGACTGTCCTTCTTGATCGAACCGGCGGGCGAGATGTGATCGGTCGTCACGCTGTCGCCCAAGACCGCCAAGGCCCGCGCGTTTGCGATGTCCTTAACCGTCGTGGGCTCTTTCGGCATGGTGTCGAAGTAAGGGGGATTCCGAACGTAGGTCGATTGAGGCTCCCAGGCATAGGTGTCGCCCTCAGGCACCTTCAAGGCCTTCCAAGCCGCATCACCATCATAGACATTCCCGTAACGTTTTTTGAACATCTCCGAACGGACCGACTTCTGCATCGCTTGTCGGACTTCCCCCTGCGACGGCCAGAGATCCTTCAGATAGACCGGTTTGCCCTGAGTATCCTGGCCCAACGGTTCCTTGGAAAGATCCAAGTCGATCCGGCCCGCCAAGGCATAAGCGACGACCAACGGCGGTGAGGCGAGATAATTCGCCCGAACGTCCGGATTGATCCGTCCCTCGAAATTTCGGTTGCCCGATAAAACGGCTGCGGCGACCAGATTGCCCTTCTCGATCGCCTGCGAGATCGGAGGCGGAAGGGGTCCGCTGTTCCCGATGCAGGTGGTGCAGCCGTAGCCGACGACGTTGAATTTCAATTTTTCCAGATACGGCAGAAGACCCGCGTCTTGGAGGTAGTCGGAGACGACTTGAGAGCCCGGTGCGAGCGAGGTCTTCACCCACGCCTTGGACTTGAGGCCTCGTTCGACGGCCTTCTTGGCCAAGAGACCGGCGGCGATCAAGACGGATGGGTTCGAGGTGTTGGTGCAGGAGGTGATTGCCGCGATGACCACCGATCCATGGTGAAGCGTAAAGGTCTCTCCCGCCCAAGAGGCCGAGGCCGCATTCTCCTCCTTCTTGGGTTCGTTGACGGCAAGCGGTTTCGCCGCTCCTCCGTTGGCCGCCCAATCGCGCTCGGTCGTCCCGGACTTGGGCTGCGGGGCATGTTTGATCATTGACGAGAGTGATTCATGAAAGGACTGGGCGACGTCGCCCAGTCGTACCCGGTCTTGAGGGCGCTTGGGGCCGGCCAAGCTCGATTCGACGCTCGCAAGATCCAAATCCAAGACGTCCGAATAGTCCGGCTCGGGCGATTTCGACGTCCAGAAGAGCCCTTGCTCTTTTGAATACTGTTCGACGAGGGCGATTTGTTCCTCGGGGCGTCCGGTGAGTCGGAGATAAGTAAGGGGTTCCTCATCCACGGGAAAGAAGCCGCAGGTTGCGCCGTATTCCGGGGCCATATTGGCGATCGTCGCCCGGTCTGCGAGCGAAAGAGAGGCCGCGCCGGGCCCGACAAATTCCACGAATTTTCCCACCACGCCCTTCTTTCGAAGCATCTGCGTGACGGTCAGGACGACGTCGGTCGCCGTCACACCCTCACGCACCTCGCCGCGCAGGCGGAAGCCGATGACCTCCGGAATTAGCATGGACATCGATTGCCCGAGCATCGCCGCCTCGGCCTCGATGCCGCCGACGCCCCAACCCAAGACGCCCAGGCCGTTTACCATCGTCGTATGCGAATCGGTGCCGACGAGGGTGTCGGGGTAGAGCCAACCGCTGCGTTCCATCACGACCCGCGCTAAATATTCCAGATTCACCTGATGCACGATCCCCGTATCCGGCGGCACCGCCTTGAAGTTCGCGAAGGCCCTTTGGCCCCAGCGTAAGAAGGCGTAGCGCTCGCGGTTCCGTTCAAATTCCTTTTCGGCGTTGATCTTGAAGGCGTCGGCCGTGCCAAAGGCGTCGACTTGAACCGAGTGATCGATCACCAATTCCGCGGGGTGGAGGGGATTGATCTTTTTCGGATCTCCGCCCATTTTTTTCATCGCGTCGCGCATGGCCGCCAGGTCTACGACCGCCGGGACGCCGGTGAAATCCTGCATCAACACGCGCGCGGGCATGAAGGCGATTTCATCCCCCGGGCCCCCTCGCCAACTCGCCAAGGCCTCGATGTCTTTGGCGGTAACGACATTACCGTCTTCCAGACGCAAGAGATTCTCGAGGAGAATACGGAGCGTGTAGGGCAACCGGTTGATTTTGAAACCTTTCTTCTCCAAGGCGCCGAGGCGGGCAATTTTATAAGTCTTTGAACCGATTTTGAGTTCGGAATGGGCTGAGAAGGAATCCACAGTCCATCAAAATAACCTCAGCCATTTTCGGGTGCAAGGCTAAAGACGTTTGGAAATAGGAAGGGGGAGCCCGAAGACGTCGGGAGGGCTATCAACCGGTGTGAAGCCGAATTTCAAAAAACGTTCGTCGTACAATTTTGAAAAATGATCGCGCCGTCCCTCGGGAAGGAGGCCTTCCCGGAGGTCCTTTTCGATCCAGGGGTTGAGGCGGTAACTGTAGGCGACAAGAGAGTGGTACCCGGAAACGGCCGCCCAGGAGGCGAGAGTTCTTAAAAGCCAATCGAAAGGATGGGATCCTTCCAAGACCGATTTCATCTTTTGCTGATGGGCGCGGAAGGCCTTTCCGCCCTGGATTTGGACGATGTGGAGGGAAGAGCTTCCGATCAAGAATCCGATCTTTGCAATGAGGTCGCTTGCCGCGGTCAGGCGGAGCTCCAATCCGCCGTGGACCTCGTTCCATCCCGGTCGGAGCTCCAGGACATAGGGATGCGCAATCGTTTCGTAACGTATGGGCCGGATATCGGGTTCGAAGCCAAGAGGCGAAAAGGCGGGTTGCTCCGGAAGCTCGAGGTCCAGTTGGCGATACACTTCTGCGGCGGAGAGAGCCATTTCCAGGACTTGGGATAATGTCTGGGTCCGTCGATAGGGTGTTTTTTGCCAGTCATATCCCGCAATAAAAGGTGTGACTTGAAAGAGGCGTTGGGAGTTGCCTTGAAAGCTTGCGAGAAAATTTCCCAAAGCTTCAACGTGGCCTTGGGTGGAATCTTCCCGGACGATGGAGAGCAAATGTCCCGTGTTCAAAAAGAAAGTTCCGACCGCTGCATGTTCGAGGCCGAAAGGTGTTGCAATGCCGCTGATCAGGGTGAAAAAGCGATCGGACTCCCTGGAAAATTGGGAGAGAAGGTCGACGGTGTCGGATGGCGCAGGTTGCCAAAGACGGGAGGCTAGAGGGGGCGCTGCGGAAGTGAGACGCACTGCTTCCGGTCCGATTTGTGCGCCAAAATTCGCATGAGATGCTGCAGGATGCACCGCTTCAACGGGCGTCAAAGGGACGGCCCGGGCAATGGCCGCTTGGGGAAACCAGGATGGGGTAAGAATCTGCACGCGCCCTTATCGGCTGGAGAATCGAAAAGTTTCTGACGCAATGAGTCTCTCTCAAAAGATGTTGCGATCACCCTTGGGCCACGGTAGCCTGAAAGGCCAATTCCGGGGTAGCTCAGCGGCAGAGTAGGTGACTGTTAATCACTTGGTCGCGGGTTCGAATCCCGCCCCCGGAGCATTTCATCCCCTCTGAGCCGAAGGCTCAGGGGGATTTTTTTACCTTCGAAAAGCAGCCACCCTATGCGCATAGAATTTTATTTCGTCGTTTTTGAAGGCGTGTGGGTGTCCGGCAAAACCTTGTTTGAGAGAGGTACTGTGATAGTTGTGCAACCCTGCCTGGGTCACTTGAGGCCCATCAGCCTTGATTTCGGCTAAGCTTTCGTCGCCGGGTCTCACGATAGCAATGTGCCCAGGGCTATTCTCATGATGGTTTTTGTAGACCGCCACGACAAAGTCGCCCTGGTCGGCGAAGCTTTGCGCCTCCATCCCGTTGGCCAAAGGTTGCCAGCCCTGCTTTAAACCTTCGCTCGCCAACCAATCATATTGGGCATTGGCAAGTAAAATCTGCCCATGATTGGGCGGGCGTAAGATATAAATACCGAGACGTTTTGCGGCGGCAGCCACGAAAACGCTGCAGTGAGTGTGCTTGGCATGTCCGAATTCTCGTCCTCCATCGGGGATACCGGTCTCCCAATTTACGTGCTTTCCGGCCGGCCAATTTTGCTCGACATTTAAAGCGTCTATCACGTCGAAGAGCCGCCGCGCGGCGGGCGTCATAGCGGATTTGGAGGAAGCGTTTCCTGACCAAAGAAAGAGGACGGCAGTCAATAGGAAGGATATTTTCTTCATGGAGTCAGGTATCTTACCTTAACTCGCCTATATTTGCGGCACAAGAATCTTCAGCGACCCGTCGTCCTCGTGTCCGATCTTCGCCTCGGCGACCGGCCTGGGGATTCCCTGGTATTCGATCTCGTACGGCGCATGATCGCCGGCGGCCAGATCCGGATTCAGCGCCAGGGAAAGATACGGAAAGATCCCGAAGCCCAACGGGCTTAAGACCCGCCCGATCCGCTTGTCATAAGGGATCTCTGCCCCGAAAAGAGGCAGGGGCGATAGCCCGAAGTAGAGAGACAGAGACCATTCGAAGGAGACGCGCTCTTGATCATGACAAAAGAGAACGTCTCCGGTCGGATAGATCGAGGCCAGCTGGTGCGGCTCTGCGTCGATCTTCGGAAGAAGATTTCCCGCGAAATGAGCGATGTAATCCGTAAGATTCATGGCATGACCGAGAAGGGGAAAATGCTCCTCCGCCCGGTCTTTTAGACGGCGCACCGCAAGGAAGGTCTCATAGAGGGCCTCTTGATGGATCCGGCCGTGGTCGAGGAAATAATCGGTCCCCACGTCCGTCGCGCGTGTCTCGACGGCATTGGCGAGATGGGCGTCGATCTTCACCGACTCGGTCAGGAGAGCCGCCGCCGCCTCACGATAAATGAGATTGCCGGCCATTGCCCGGATCAGGGAGCCGGGGATGATCGCGAGGGGCTTGCTGGTCGGAGAGAGGATCACGCCCCCCTCATCGCCGATTCCCCCTAAAAGTTGCGGGCTTACGATCAGTGCCTGCAGCCTCAAAATCTGTAGGTCACCCATGTCGCCAGAAAATAAACGTCCTTTCCCGGGAAGCGCTGGCCGGAACGAGGAGGGCCAGCCCCGCGCTCTCGCTTATTGTTGGAAGCTTGTCCTTATGAAAAGTCCTCTTGAATGGTCGTCGAATCCCATTACATTGGATCATTATGGAACCTCAAACAAAAAAGGGAGGGATCGCGCCCTTCGTTCTATCGGGCGTGATCTTCCTCATCGGTATCGTCGGCTTTGTCGTTTTTCTTTTCCTCCGAGTCAGCCATTTGGACAAAGATATGATTCAAGTGGTGGTCCCCGGCTCGCAAGACGTGACCCTCTCGGAACCGGGCGACTATACGATCTTTCATGAATACCGGAGCGTGATCGGGAACGAGATCTATGCGACAGACCGGGGGATCTCAGGCCTGCAATGCACCCTCACTTCTCAGAAGACGGGGGAAGCCATCGCCTTGTCGGCCAGCTCCGGTTCGTCCCACTATGAGGTGGAGGGAAGAAAGGGCGAGTCGGTCTTTGCATTCCATATTGAAGAGCCGGGGGTCTACCGTCTGACGGGCCGGTATCCGGAGGGACAAAACGGCCCCCGAACGGTTTTGGCGATCAGTCATGGTTTTGTGGAAGATCTGCTCGTGACGATCTTTCTCTCCCTAAGTATTTTATTCGGGAGCATCGTTCTTTCGATCGTGATCGTCGTCGTCACGCTCATCAAAAGGCAAAAGGCCGCGTCCGCATAACCCCAAAGAATCTATTGACTTATGATGCCTCTCGGGCAAAATTGAGAGGTTAGATAGGTCCGCCATGAGAGTGCTGCAGCATAGTGCTCATGTCCTCTTTAGCGGCGCCCAACCCTAAGGAGGTCGTATGGGCAAAAAACTTTACATCGGAAATCTTCCGTTTTCGACGACGGACGACGATTTAAGGACGCATTTCTCCCAAGCCGGCAATGTCGAGTCGGCTCAAGTCATCATGGATCGGTTTTCCGGTCGCAGCAAGGGTTTCGGTTTTGTCGAGATGTCGACGGAAGACGAAGCAGCCCAGGCCATCAGCAAATTCAACGGCCAGGATTTCAACGGCCGTGCATTGACGGTCGCCCAGGCGCGTCCCCCGTCACCCGATGAAGGCGGCGGCGGGGGTGGTTGTTAGGGCGGGGGGGGCGCGTCGCGTGTGCGCGCACGCGGGGGCATGCCCGCAACCACGGTAAA
>CAZWYB010000144.1:0-6621 GCA_964637745.1 uncultured Pseudomonadota bacterium | reverse complement strand
AAACCGACGAGGAGGCCGCACACAAGATCGCCTCGCGCATCCTGCATGAGATCCGCAAAAGTCCGTTTCTTTATGAAAACAGGATCTACCCTCTCTCCGCCAGCATCGGCATCGCCTCTTTCAACGGACAAACTTCCGTAGGTACCCTGCTCAAACAGGCCGACCAAGCCCTCTACGAAGCGAAGCGCGGGGGAAGGGATCAGATTGTAGCGGTTTCCTTAGAATCTAAAATCGGCTTGGACGAAAAGAAGGCGGAAGTCCCAAGTCGTGCTGCTGAAGTTCGTCAGCACGTGAAATGAAAGATCCGGCCCGAGAAAGAGGCGCTCGGCAATCAGTTCGTACTTAAATCCGATATCCGGAATCATGATATCCAAAAACCCGGCGCTGTTAGTATTGACCCCTCCTCCGATCCCAGCCCCCGCATAGGGCACCCATTTCGGTGCGGATTTCAGATCGAAGTTGTAGCGGCCGAACCCCTCAAAGACGAAGGTCGTCGGTCCGCGGACCAAGGTGTCGATGTTCAGCCCCAGAGAGATTTTCTCTGTCAAAAAATATTCGCCGTTCAGGTTGATATCGAAGCGTACCGGGGAATGAAGGGCGACGCCTATTCCACCTCCGGCCTGAATGCTTCCTTGACGACCGGCCGCCGAAACGTTCGTAGAAACAAGCACTGCCAGTAAAAAAGAAAAGAATATTTTTTTCATACCGGCAGCGCGTAACAAAATCACCGTGGGGTGTAAAGAAGAATTGAACCGCTAAGGAGAAGGCGGCGAGCTCGGGAAATCGGCGGGCAGGAAAACCTCCCTCTCGTCGGGGAAATCCAGGAAGGGAATTGCTCCGACGTCGATGCCCAAGTTCACGCACTGAGAATTATCGGAAGGGTTGGAGGGATCCGGCGCGTCTCCCGTGAGTAAATCCACGCACTGATCCGACACGTTGGGCTCGCCGGAACGTGCGGGATCAAATTGAAGGCTGCCGCTCAAGAAGTGATCGTCCTCTTTAAAGCGGACAACACCCTGAACCTTATCGGTCCCGATCTTGCCGCCCGTCAAGCTAGCCTTGAACGTCTTGATCGAGGTAGCCTCCGGGCCTTGTTGATCCAAGGCCATATGGATCCGGAAACCGGCGGGATCCTCCTCCCGGGTCAAAATTTCCATGGATTTGGAGGTGGAAGGATCGTGCTCATCATAGTTGATGCCCAGGAATGCCCCCTCCGGGAACAGGAAGACACCGTTCGACAGATTGATCCCCATCATCCGTCCCGCCCCGGGATTGGTCTTCGTGGGATATTCGGTGAAGACGGCCGCCATCGCCGGTTTTCCATTGGCCCAAACCCTCATGCAGATCGGATGAACCGTCCCATCGGCGTCCGTGGCGATGGTGGTGTTGCCGCTGCAGCTCTCCTTACGGCCGTCGCCGTCGAAATCGAAATCGGCGAAGTCGACGTCCATCTCATCAAAAACGATATCGCCGACGTCTTGGACGACGCTGATGCCCCTGAAGGTATGGATATTTGTGCCGACCGGAATCACGAGCTGGCTATAGGGATTCAACAAGCCGCTTAAGGCGTCTTCGATAAACTTCACGTTGTCGGCGGTTCCGGCGAACTCATTCGCAAACGGCCCGCTCGCCGTGGCCTCTTTGAGCGTGAGCGCGACCGTCCCCGGGTGGAGCCGGAGGTGACCTTATCCAAGCCGATCGGGAGCTGATCGCCCGTGGGAATCTGGAGGGCAGAAGGGATGTCAGCGGGAGGGGCCGGAGGCGCCGCGTTGCCCCCAGAAATCAATGTCCCGGTCCCGGTGCCGCAACCAAGGCCTCCTCCCATCATTCCTAATAGTAAGAAAAGGGAGAATCTGAGAAAAACGCGCTTCATTTTGCTGCCTCTGTTTAACTGCATCCCGGTCCTGCCTGTTGACAACACCCCGATGTCGAACAGCAAGCTCCGCCCGGCGGGAGGTGAAATTGACTTTGTCCTAGTTGATCACAAAAGGAATTCCCGGAAGCTCCCGGCGTGCATGTGGGTGCATTGCCGCAGGAGGAAGGAGGCGGAGAACAAACGTTGTTCGTGCAAACATTACTAATGTTGTTATTATCACAGGCCTTGCCGTCGCAATCCGCGTCCATACAATCAACCGCTCCGTCGCCGTCGTTGTCAAAACCATCGCTGCAGTTCGCTTCCACGCCGAATTGACACGTGCCCGCACCGCCGCTCAAGCCGGTGCAGTCCTTGTCCAGGCAATCGACCTTTCCGTCGCAATCGTTGTCCATGTTATCGCTGCAATTGGTCTCAGCCGTCTCCTGTCCGACCGTCGGCGTGCAAGCAGGGGGCGGCCCTCCCGTCTGACAGCAGGCGTTGACGCAACTGTCTCCAGGAGAACAATTTGCATCCACTTTGCAGGGAGTACTGCAGGTTGTAGGAGGTCCTCCACCAGGAGGTTGGACAGGAGGCGGCCCTCCCAGGGTGGCTGACGAGGCATCGCAGCGACCGACATCGGTGTGACAGGTGACGCCGCCGCAATCCGCACCCGACGAGCAAGTCTTCAAGGAGAGGAAACCCGACTCCAAGGGACAGAAGGAACCGGGAGGGATGGATGACGGATCCTCGTCGGCGGAACAACCTTGGGTTGTGCAGCAGTTTCGTATGGCCCCTGCCGAGGTGCCATCCTGAATAAATGAGAGATTCAGCGGGTCTGCGAACGGATAATTGGGATTCGCAAAAAGGGTGAGCGCAACTTTGAAACAGTCGGAATTGCCCGAAAAACTCGGGTCGCAAATCTCGAAGCCTTGGGTCTTGTCGCACTCCCCGGGATCCGTCACGAAATTCTCCCCTTCTCGGGACTCGCAAATATGATTGTTGGGATCGTTCCCCGGATCGCATTCATCGCAGATCCCGTCGCCGTCGATATCGGAGTTTATCAGGTCATAATGGAAAAGATCGCAGTCGCAGGCGTCTCCGAAGCCGTCCCCGTCGGAATCGAGCTGGTCGCCGTTGGGGACAAAAGGACAATTGTCCAGATAATTGGGAACGCCGTCGCGGTCCGTGTCGAAGTTGGTGACCACGCAGCACCCGTCCACGCAGTGGTCTCCCTCCCGCGGCCCATCGGGGCATGGGAACGTGATACCCGAATCTCCATGGCAAATCGGCACCGCCTTGCAGTTGCTGTCCTCCGTACAGTCCCCACCCGGCAGGGGGCCTCGAGGAAATCCATCGAAACAAAAGGAGCTGGGCGGCGGCAATGGCTGCGTCTTGGAGACATCGATGGGGCAGGATCCGTTGGAGCCGGCGGTTACCTTCGGAAAGGGCTCGCATTGATGCTTCTCTTGATTGCAAAAAACAAGAAAGCCCAACCGATGCGGGTCCCCACTCCCCAAATCACCGCTCTTGAGGATGTCGGAAACGCCAGGGCAGGAGAGCAAATATTGGCAGTTGGCGTCTTTCGTGCACGGTTGCAAGACGCACGCGGTGCTCTCTTCGGCATCCGGGCACCCGTCCTTGTTGATGTCGATGAATTGTCCGCTGCTGTCCGTTTTCGGCGGGACCCTCGGGCAGCCGTCCTTCGAATTCACGAGGCCGTCGTCATCGTCATCCCCTTCGCAATCCTGAAAGGCCGTACAGAAAATGCCGGAGACACCCGGATTTCTAAGATGGGATTGAAAGCTGGTGAAGGACCCTTCCAGGGTTCCGGTGGTGCCGTTGAATTGGCCGCTGAAATCCGCCGAAAAGGTGAATTCAAGAACGTCCTCTCCGATCATGACGGAGAGAGGCGTCTTCGTCATCACGGTCATCGTCAGCGGGACCTTTTCATATTGTCCCGTGAGGAGGACTTCGCTCGGGAGAGGGCCAATATGAAGCGAGCCCATGAACGGGCCCGTCAACATCTGTCCGGAGATGTCGAAACCGCTGAATTGAAACTCGCCGGAAACGTCAAAAAAACCGCCCGTCGAATCCGAGCTTTCCTCGCAAGCCGTCGCGTTGAAGACAAGGGGGCCGCTCGAATTGCTGCCATCCGGAAAATCCGCCGACACGTTCGGACAACGAACGACGCCGGCGACGGCATTGAGGGTGAGAAAAGTCGTTGATGTGCTGACCTTAAGTCCGATTGACGACACCGCCGCGGAGGCCGCGAGATCCGGAACCTGCGAAGACAATTGCTGAACGGTGGAGGATAAATCGCCTCCCGCACCCGCCGTCGTTGTGGACGTCGTCGCGGACGATCCGCAACCGGACGTTCCCAGCCACAGCAGCCCACTCACGAGAACGGCTCTGACGATGCTTCGCTTCACGACGATCAAATTATATGCCTCCTGATGCCACTCGGTCGATCCGCATTCTCATTATTTCAAAAAAAGACATGAAATGGGTATTAAATAACCCCATTATTTTGTTATATAGCCTCATCTGATCAACAACATTTTTAGTTTATAACTTATTAATTTATATTAATAATTTTTATTAAAAAAATAAAAATATCAATTTGGTACACCTATTGCACATAGATCGCCTCTGCAGGGGAAAGGAAAACGCGGTTTCAAAGCTGCGGGGGATTTATGGGGCAATGGGAAAAGGGAATTTTAGCACTCACGCTGACGGCCGTTCTGTCGGGATGCGGAGGCGCCTCGGACGGGGGCAATCCGTCGGCATCGACTCCGGTCATCACCAATAGCGCCGGCGCCACCTTCACGAACGATGCCATCGGCGATATTCAAAGGCTGACCTTCGACAACACGGGCACCACGGTCAAGTTTACCTCTCCGACGGACGATTATATTCTCGTCTTGGATTCCACGGAACAGACCGGAAACGCGCTCTCCGTCCAATTGACCAAGTCCTCGGGCATGGCACTCGATACAAGCGCAGCCGCCCTCGTTTCGGAGTCCGAAACCTCCCCGGCGGAGGACGCACCCACGCAATTTCACAATTACATGAGAGAAATGGAATCGGTCATCCGGGAATCGGGCGAATACGCCGAAGTCCCTCCGTCGAGCCTTCAGGCGGGACTGACGACGGCACCGTCGGTGGGAGACACGGAATCCTTCCGCATCCTCTCCACGATGAATTCCATCAGCACCTATCAGGAGGTTCCCGCGACGCTCCGCGTGGCGACGAGTGACCTTTATATCTACGTCGACGAGGCCTCCGGCGGCGATTCGGTCTCCGACGACGATCTCAACGCGCTCGCCCATTATTTCGGAGACATCGCGCTTCCCAAAGAGCGATCGCTTTTCGGCCATGAATCGGACATCAACGCGGACGGACACATCGCAATCGTCATGAGCTGCGTGGTCAACGGAATGTCGAGCTCGGGCGGCCTTGTCACGGGCTTCTTCTTTCCGGGAGACCTTTACCAAAGAAGCGCGATCAACGCCGCTTCGAACGCCCGCGAGGTCTTCTACGTGCTGAAACCCGATTCCAAAGGCTCCTGCGGAACGCCGATCGATACAGCCTTCGCGGTCAACAACATTCTCCCTGGGGTCCTCGCTCATGAATATCAACACATGACCAGCTTCAACCAACACGTCTTCAAGAATAGGGGATCAACCGAAGAAGCCTGGCTGAACGAATGCCTTTCGCATTTCTCGGAGGACATCACCGGTTTCAATCGGGAGAATCCGTCGCGCATCAAGCTGTTCTTCAGCCAGCCTTCCAATACTCCGATCGTCACGCCGGCCTCTCCGTCGCTCGCAGAACGCGGAGCGTGTTACACGTTTCTTCGCTATCTGTATGAACAAAGTCCGGACGGGGACGCCTTCATCTCGAACCTCTATAGTTCGCCGAAAACGGGCGTGGACAATCTTCAGTCGGCCTACAACAGCAACGATCCCGACTTCGACGAATTCCCGGAATTCGTAAGCCGCTGGTCCATCGCCCTCTCCCTCTCGGGGACCGGAATGACCACCAATTCCAAATACAACTACCAAAACCGGATTTTGAACGCGCAGACGGGTAGCTACAGCGGGGTCTGCGTTCGCTGCGACGCCCAGGACGGGCGAGGGACCGTCCTGGACGGCCCCGCAATAGCGGCGGTCACAAACTATCCATCGACGGCGTCCCTTCAAGGAACAGCCTCTCTCTTCTATCGGCTCAACGCCCCGACAAGCTCTCTCCGGCTGGCGATCCCAGCCGGAAGCAAGATGACGGGATCCCTGATCCACTTGACTAAGAATTAAAAGGACCCTGCAGTGCCCCAAAGCGGTGCTCCCCCTTCACGAAGGGATGTGAGGGGGGATGCACCACCCTTTTTCTCTATAAGCCCTTTACTTTGCAGACTCGGACTGTATACTCAATCCCGCCGATGTACCCATTATTATTCGAGATTCCCATTTTTGGAGGGGTCAAGATCTACACTTATGGCCTGCTTTACGCCTTGGGACTCATCTTAGGCATTCTGTTGACGGCCCACGAAGCCAAGCGCAACGGGATCAAGTCCAACTTTATCTTTGATCTGTCGTTTTATCTGATCTTAGGAAACCTGTTGGGCGCACGCAGCCTCTATATCATAACCGATTGGCAACGGTATGCCGCGCATCCCTTGGACGCCCTCAAAATCTGGGAAGGCGGTCTGGTGTTTTATGGGGGATTGCTGGGCTCGCTCGCCGTGGGCATTGTTTTTTGCCGAAAGC